>DASZFK010000076.1:0-17577 GCA_035939855.1 Candidatus Angelobacter sp. | reverse complement strand
GCCATTCCGAAGGCAAGACGCGAAGGATGTTTGGCAACTCTGAAAGCATGTCATTGGAAAGATGTCGTGATTCGGTGCGGGGATAAGAGAGCAGTTTGTATTCTTCGTAAAGGCTCTGGGCAAGGTCGAGTGTTTCCTGCGCCGTGTATCCAAAACGTTTGTTGCATTCTTTCTGCAAGCTGAGCAGATCAAATAATTGAGGGGCCTTCGTAACCTTCTCTGTTGTGACAACAGAGGTGACCGAGCCGCTGGGAATGGGTGTGATGTGGTCGAGGATGGCTTGAGCGGCGGCTCGGTCCTGAAGACGCGTTTGCGGCGTGTCATCCTTGCCGGCAAGGATGTATTTCGCCGTGAAGCCTGGTTCCATTACCGCATGAATTTCATAAAACGCGGTAGGCTTGAAATTGTCGATCGCGTTCTGGCGATTGACGATGAGAGCCAGGGTTGGCGTCTGCACCCGGCCTACAGTGCAGGTTTGGCCATTTATCAGGGTGTAGGCGCGGGTGGCACTGAGGCCCACGAGCCAATCGGCGCGGGCGCGCCATGCGGCGGCCGCGGAAAGATTGGCGAAGACGCTCATTGGTTTCAGGTCGCGGAAACCGGCGCGAATGGCTTCAGGAGTGAGCGAACTGATCCAGAGGCGTTGCACGGGTTTGGTCGAGCCGGTGAGTTGGTAGATGAGGTCAAAGATGTGCTGGCCTTCGCGTCCGGCATCGGTGGCGCAGATGATGCCGGTTGTGGCGGCGCTCAAGAAGAGTTTCTTGATGCAATCAAACTGCTCTTGCGCTTTATCAGCTACTCGATAACGCCACTCTGTGGGAATCATGGGAAGCTGCTCCATCCTCCACGGCTTGCCCCAGGCTGGGTTCATCTGTTCGGGTTCGGCAATGGTAACTAAATGGCCGAAGGCATAGGTCACCTGATAATTGTTGCCCTCGAAATAGCCTTGTTTCTTCTGGTTGGCGCCGAGCACGGCGGCGATATCGCGGGCGACGCTGGGTTTTTCTGCAAGTACGACGATCATTGGTTTAACTCCTTTAATTGGGTTGGCTGGTTGTGTGTAAAAACGGTTCTGAGGTCGTAGCTGTCCTCAGTGGGGGAATAACTTTTGACGGAAAGAATCTCCTGGACGCGGCGGCTTCCATGCCGGCGCTCAACGTGGATCAGTAGGTTAATGGAATCGGCAATGCTGGCCTTAATCGCCTTGTAGGGCAACTCGATGCCGCTCTGCAGAACGCAACTTGCAAGGCGAGATAGCGCCTGAGTTGCGGAATTAGCATGAATGGTAGAAAGGCTTCCGCTGTGGCCGGTATTGAGGGCCTGCAAAAGATCAAAAGCCTCTTCGCCTCGAATCTCTCCCAGGATGGTGCGCTCGGGCCGGTGCCGCAGGCTGGCTTTGAGCAGATCGCGGATGGTGATGGCCGGGATCTTCGGTCCCTGCTGGCGGCGGGCCTCGAAGCGGACAAGGTTCGGCTTGCGGATGTGGATTTCGGCAGTGTCTTCAATAACTAAAAGGCGGTCGTCATCGGGAATGAAGTCGGCCAGGATGTTGAGCAAGGTCGTTTTTCCGGTGCCGGTACCGCCGCTGATGAGGATGTTCTTCCTATTAAGGATGGAGGCCTCAAGATAAGCGGCCATCTCCGCGGTAATCGTGCCGATACGTATCAGGTCGTGAATGGTGAAGCTGCGGGCATTGAATTTGCGGATGGTAAGGGTGATGCCTTGGATGCTGCACGGTGGCAGGACGGCGGCTATGCGGCTGCCGTCGGGCAAGCGGGAGTCGAGGATGGGCTTCTCCTCGGAGATGTCATCGCCCAAGGAACGGGCGATGTTCTGCACGGCGACCCGCAGTTGATCGGCAGAGATGGTGACCTGCGGGACCTTTTCCAGGACTCCATGCTTTTCAATGAAGACGTCGTTGGGGGAGTTGACCATGATCTCGCTGATCTCAGGGTCGAGGATGAGCCGTTCAATGGGACGGAGGTAGGGCAGGATCAGCCGGAAAGCCGGATGCAAGGCCGGAGCTGTCATGGGTTGGATGGGAGTCAACGGCATGAGAAGACTCCGAATCCGTGCAGGATGCTGGCCGGGACGATGGTCTGCTCCGGGTCAAAGGCGGGTTTGAGCGGCAGATTGTGAAAGAGAAACAAGGTCAAATAAAACGCATCGGTCGAATCAGCCACGGGCAAGATGAGACTGCCGGTGGCCATCCTTTCCTTAAGTTCGTCGGCTGAGGGCAAGCGGGTTTCGGGAGCGGGGAGCATGATGATGCTCAGGTGGCGCAAGGAACCGCCGATATTCAAAAGAAAGCAGGATGGTCCGAGAATGTACTGGGAACGGACTGCGTACCAACAGGCCGAAGGCTGATGGCCGACGTGTTCGCATACGGCAGTTGAGAGGGCGAGCAGACGGCTACGATCGGCGGCGGTCACGATGGAACTGCCGCCCATGCCAACGGGAAAGATGACATTGGGTGGGGTCATGGGTTCTCCTTTCGGTCAGCGATGCATCCAGTGGGCGAAGAGCCACAGGGCCGACAGGCCGGCGGTGGCTCCGCATATAAAGCCGGAGATGAAGACCAGCAGCCAAGCCCGCCCATTGAGAGCAGCCTCGTGGTACTGGAGTTCGTCCTCGGTAATGATTAGTTGAAGTTGCATGACTATTTCACCTTGGCTCCTGGGCCGTTCGTCTCCGGCAAGGAGAGGGATGGACCAGTGGGCGATGATGTGGGTTCCGCGGGTTGCTGGCGAAGCTGCTGCTCGAATGTCTTGAAGCCTTTGTCACGGTCAAAGACATAGATCAGGGCTTCGCGGACGGCTGAGTCGAGGTCACCGTGAGCGTAGGCGCAATAGTTCTTGAGGCGTTCCAAGGTGTTGGGGTCGAGGTTGATTTTGACGGTGTTGGGTTTGACCGGAGTCTTGAGGGTTAGCAAAGGCATAGGACTTCCTTTCTGGATTGAATAAAGGTTTGGGTTCGAAAAAAGTGTTGGCCAGGATGGCGTTTTGCCGATGAGCGCCCGCAGGCGGCAGCCAGACTGGAAAAACCCCGGACGGTTGTGGCCGAGCGCCCGCAGGCCACGCGGGGTTTAGGGTTTTGGCAAGCGTCGCCCTGGCCCCAGCCAGGCACGCGCGCAGGCCCCCGGGGCCGGAGAGCGGAGATGGGCCGCCCCCAGGCGGACCAAGGGGAAGGAAGCGCCCCAGCGCTGACTGAGCCGTTCTCCGCAGAAGCAGGAGCGAGCCGCAGCGAGCGACAGCGGAAGGAGCGCCCCACGGCGCGACTGATGCGGTGCTTCTTCTTCGCGCGGCAGCGCGCCTGACTACCGGCCTGGTCATGAGGGAGCGAAGCGAGCGAATAGGCCGGTAGTCAGGCGCGGTACGCGCAGCGGGACTCAAGGGAAACGTTTTGGCCGAGCGCCCGCAGGCCAGTTTCCCTTCAGGCCCGCGATTTAACCCGGAGCAGCGGGGCGCCCATGAGAGCGCGGAATGGGCCGATGCGGAGGGTTGGGGGTGAATGGAGCAACAATCATGCGGGTTTTTCTGCGAGCGCCCGCAGCAGACCGCATGATTGTTGATCCAGAGGGCTTCAGCCCTGGCGCTACACCTAAGTTGGCGAGCGCCCGCAGACAACCCGGTTAAGCGCCCCGCGTCGTCGCCATTACCGGACACACCGCTGGACACATCACCGGACACCACTTTGGACACCGTCGCGGTCCAGAGTGGTGTCCAGAAGCTACCAGCAGCGTGGACGTTTAGCTCACGACGGCGCGGGCCTGGTTGCACGAGGATTTGGGTTTGCTTTGGCATCTGCATAGACCCCTAACTTCGGAAGCTCTCCAGGTTGGAAAACTGGAAAATCTTGTAATTGGTGGCTCTCGGTTCGAGGTAAAAGGTCTGGTTTGCACGCAGCTTTTGAATTACCTTTTTGATCGCGTTTTCGAGCGTTTGCTGATGCTCGGGCGTGCGGGCAATCCAAAGGACAAAGTCATATTCGCGGGCATTGAGTCTGCGGACATGACCGGGAATGACGTGTTCTTCGTAACGTTTTTCCGACTTAACAAAACGCTCTACCTCGATGGCTCCCCGTATGCCATCGGGATTGACGGCCATCAGGTCCGGGCGAATGTTGTAGCGATTTTCAGGAGCTAAATGGCTGTTCTTCAGATGTGGGCGCGGCGTTTTGTCCGGGTATTCGAAGCTTTTCCAGCGCATCTTTTCGAGCGCAATATGGACGCGCTGAATGTCGAGATAGTGTTGGAGAGTGGATGGATTAATCTTGCTGGGATTGAAGAATTTGTTGATTTCCTGGTCGCCATCTTGAAGGCAAAAACGCTGTCCTGCGGCGGTAATTCCCCAGAGAGTGACACCCCCGAAATTCTCACCACGGACGCTTTGAATGAGCCTGGAACGCTCGATGGCTTTGAGCGTTCGATGAATGGGCGAACGGGTTTGAATGCCCATGACAGACCCAAGAATTTCTGCGGTCGAGTAAATGGTGGTGCGGAGAAAGCGCAAGACCAGCATGGTTTTCTCGCGCTTTCTCGCAAGGTTTACGGTAATAGGCGATAGCGACATATCAGTAAATGTTCTTCAGTTGGTCACTTCCGGCAGGGGTCGATTCCGGGCCGGGCGTGGGATTTTCCTCACTCGTTGGGGCAGGATTGCCCGGAGAAGATTGCGATTTTGGTTCGCGGTTTTTCCCGGTTTTGGTCGCCGTTTCCGCATCACCTTTTCGGGGTTCATCGGGTGGTGCAATTTCGGGTGCCGGGACGATCTGGGGCCGTTTACCTGGGGTCAGAGTATCGACGTGAACACGGCGGGCAAGGCCCACGCCGAACAGCATTCCGCACAGTTTTGGCATGGCCAAAATCTCGTTGGGGGTAATCCAGGGGCGCTCCACTTCGCGCAATTGCGCCTCGGCAGCATGAAACATTCCCTGCTGGACATGGGCGGATTGCTGCTTGACCAGGATGTTGCCCGATAGCGCCGAAGCCCATTCCAGCGTGTCGGGATCGGTGGCCCGGTAAATGAGTTTCAATCCGGTGTTGACCACGACCGCGCCCTTGACGGCATTGGGATCAAGACCGCCGCAATCCTCAAGATCGCCATTGCTTTGATGGGCCAGCATGATGTGGCAACTCTTGTCGCGAACAGTCCCTAAAGCCTGCAAAGCTGCCGGGGAAAGCAGGTACTTCAACTCGTCGAGCATCATGGCGATGTAGCGAAGTTTTGTGGTTCGGTCGCGCTGCTCGATGATTTGCAAGATACGCAGCAGAAGCATTTTCTGGGCGCGGATGGTCTGGATATTGCGAATCGAGCCGATGACATAAATCACGGCGTTTTCGGAAAGCATTTGTTTAAGATCGTGGCCTGCGGCTGTGCGAATGGCACGCAATCCAGCAAGTTCTTCAAGGTCGGCCTTAAACTTCTGGCCTTTTTCCTCGTCGATTTTGCCGCTTTGGTTGGCGGCTATTAACAAGTCCTGAATGGTCGGACTCTGGCTTTTGGCAGCGGCTCTGGCGCACACGTCGCGGGCTGCGGCGCGGTCAAAGAGGCGGTAGAAATCGCTGGGATTGCCCTTGTCGCCCATGTCGAAAGCCACCATCAGCAGTTCCTCAATCTCGGTTTGCGAGCAATGACGAAAGAGGTTGATCTGGGCCGGGGCCGAAGGCCGAAGGTCGATCAGGTAGAACGGCACGCCCGCTTGCTGGGCGAAGCGGTTGAAGACATTGGGCGCAAATTCGTCATCTTTGGGATCGAAGATAACGACGCATTCTCCGGCAAGAAGCGACTGGGTAAGGAACATGGTTGTGGCAACACCTTTGCCGACACCCGTGGTTCCCAGGACCTGCATGTGGGTCTTGCGATAGTCAGACCAGGGCACATAAAGCGGCTTCTCGCTGGGGACTTCCAAGCCTACAAAGAGGCCCTCGTCAAAATTGAAATATTGCTCCGGGTCGTATTTGAGAAGCTGTTCGGCCAGGGCAAAGACCTGCCGGACATCGGACAGGGCTTCGTGGCGCAAGCGTGCGGGTTTCGTGGTGCGGTGCCACAGCCAGAAGACTGGACCAAGGATGAAATAGAGCGCGGCGCCATAGCGCAGGGCGAATTGGGTCAGCCACAGCGACTCGAAACGTGCGGCCATCATGAGGCTGACGATGTGCAGGAGCACAGCCGAAGCGATGGCCAGATTCACGGAATGACGTTTTTTGAGACTGGAGAGTTTCATGCAAGGTTCTCCTTGCGCAGGATCTTCACGTCGTAGAGAAAAGCTGCGAGCCAAGCCAGAATGAGCGAGAGCGAATAGCAAGCCAGCAAGGAATGCTGCCGGAGAAAGAATGGGACGTAAGCGGTTTCAACGTCCCGGAGCCAAGTGGGGAATGGTTGATGGACAAGCGCGGTCAGCATGATGCGGACTGCGGTTATGTCGTGGCGTGCCTCCTGGGCTGGGATGAGGATTTGCGATACAGCCCAGAAGAGCGCCATGAAGACCAGAGCGCCGGTAAGCAGGAAGCGCCCGAACTGTTGCGGCAATGCGAGTTGTGGGGTTGGCATTTCAATTCTCCTGTTGGATTGGTTCGGTGCTGTTGCCTAAGTCGGGCCGCCACGTCTGAATCAGGGCTTCAAACTGCCGGCCATATCCCAGTGTGTCGGGATAGCTGGGGCGGCGGGTGAGCAGGGCAAAGACGGTCAGCAGGTCATCGGCGATGGAGCGGTCGAGATTCCATAGGTCGGTGAGATCGAAGCCGCCGCACTCTCGGGCGTTCCACCAAGCCAGCAGAAAGTTGGCGACTTGGCAGCTTTGCCCGGTATGGCCCTGGGCAATCCGTATGAGGCGCTCGATAGCGGCCCGCTGATCTTCATTCAAGTTGGGTATTCGTGTTGTCATCGTTGTCTCCTCGGGAAAGGCCGGATTAGGGCCAAAATGAAACCTTGTTGTGGGGATCGGATTGCGCTTTGGCGTTGGCGCGGACGATATCGAAAATCTCGTTCTGTCCGCGGTCGGCAATCAGATCGGAGAGAAAACGTTTGACCGGCACTCTCTCTCCTTCGAGAACAGTCCAGACTTGGACGAGCACGCGGTCTTGATAGCAACTCTGGTCGGCATAGAGCCGGATGATGCGTTTGCGGCGAAGCTTGGTATAAACAGCCATGATGGTTTCTCCGTATCAGTGAAGGGCTTCATCCTCGCGAAAATAGGAAATGGCGAGTCCCAGCGGGTTGATTTGAATGAGGTCGTTGCTCACGCTGTCGCGGAAGGCAAAGACAAAATGGGCGATGTATTGGGAACGCTTGATCTCACTGCGGTCGAGCGGTGACTTGTAAATCAGTTCGTACTCAACTGTGGCCTTGTAGGGCGCGGCGCGCAGGTCCTCGATGTCGATACGGTTGACCTTGATTTCCTGATCGGGCGCGGAACTGGAAAGAAAGTCGTCGATTATTTTGTTCCTCGTCCAGCCGGCGAGCGTGCTGTCGGCAAGTTGGGTATCCATGAACAGCAAGGCGCGGCGGAAGTCGTCGCGGATGGTGAGCTTGTTGCGGCTGTAGTACAGGCGGCAGAATTCCGTGAGGAAATACTTGATCTCTTTTTCCTGCGGCTTGTAGTTGAGGTCGTCGTAGTTGACGGCCTCGGCGCGGCCAATCGAATCGATACGGACATAACGGGTGTGAAACGTATCGATCTTCTTGACCGTGGCGAAAGCGATATAGAGCGACCCGGCGCACAGCAGGCAAAGCGCCAGGATCGCGATTTTCAGGTAGGTGTTGGTGACTACGGCATCACCCCACTGCTCGGCGTAGAGACGTTTTCCGGCCTGAAACTCGGGATCAAGCGGCGCGGGAAGTGTCGGCAAGGCAGATTTTGGGCGTAGTTCGGGTTTGCTGTTCATAAACAGTCGTCTCCTCGCCGTGATTACTGGTTAGAAAAAGGCTCCCGCTATAGCTCCACTGACGGCTTGCTGGACTCCGCTGCCGGCATTAGCTGCCCCGCTGAAGATGTCCCCAACCAGCGCGGGAATCTTGAAGACGGAATAGACGCCCGCCAGGAAGATGACAGCCAGGATGGGTATCTGCGTCATGCTGACGATGAGCCGTCCGGCTGTGACTCCCTGCTCCAGGAGCGTGGTGTTGAGCACGGAAAGCATGATCTGGCAGATTCCCAACAGGATGATGTTGCCGACTACGGGATAGAAGCTGTACTTGATGAGCGCTTTGAGCCAGCTCCAAAACAGGAAATCGAGTTTGGGAACCAGCAGGAAGGGAATCAACACAGGGCCGATAACCAGCACGGCTCCCAGGGCGAGATATCCGAAACCCACCACAATGAACATGGCCAGCTCTAGCACGGCAATCAGCAAGGTGATGAGCAGATAGATCATGAAGTCGCGGGCATGGAGCAGGGAGAATTCACCCATGTCCTTGATGCCGTTCATGATGGAATCTAATTTGTCGAGCATCTGGTGCTGGGTGGTGCTGCCCACGAGGTCGGCCATGCCGAAGGCGGTCCTGGGAATGGCTTCGGAGAATGAGTATCCGCCCAGCAGAGGGCTAGGCCGGGTATAGAGCGTCATCATGATCCAGACAATGAGAAACAGGCCAGCGAGGGTGCGAAGCTTATGCAACGAATGATGGTCGGAAAAAGCAATGCGGGTTCCGGCAATCACGATCATGACGATGGCGAGAGTTCGCAAGATGGTGAAGCCCAGTTGCTGGAACGGAGTACCGTTCTGGGTAATCACTTGAAATATGGTGTCGCGCAACGAGGCGAGCAGGTTATTGAGTAGTGTTGGGTCCATAGTGGTAAAACCGCCTCCTTTGGCGGAACTGCCGTTTAGGGTTAGCGCCCTTGCCGGTCTCGAGCAGCGGCGTTTAATTCCCTGCCCCGTTCCCAGCGCTGTTGCGCGAGCGCCTGTACCTGAAGATCAATCGAAGAGGTAAGGGCGCGATTCGTATCCTGGAGCGTGTGGATCATCAGCAGCATGGCAACCAGGGTCTTCTGCTGGAGTGCTTTGGACGATTGCAGATTGGGATCGGCGCTCACGGCATCAGCCTCAAGCTGGACCAGTGCACGGGTGTTTTGCTGAATGTTGGTGCGGATATCACCGATGGCTTTCATGCCGGTCATCAAGCTGGCATCCTGCAACTGGATCAGGCCGAACTGCTGCCGCCAGTCTTGCTGAGCCTGCGGAGAGGCCGTGACATCTATCGGCCGGATCGCGGGCAGCAGTTCGCGGAAACCGGACTGAATGGAATTAACGTTGCCGCTGGTGATGCCGTCTGCCCATGTGTTGGTATTGCCGTACTGGTTGCCAGCTACAAACTGCTGCCAGTTGGCGAAGGTGTAGCGGTAACGGTTGGGAAGTCCCTTGAGCTGCTGTGCTTCAGAATTAAGCAGGTTGTACTGCTGCTGATACAGCGCATACATCTGCTGAAGCTGGACCAGCTCTTTTTGCATCTGCAAAAGCTGTTGAACCTGCTGACGGATGCTGGCCGCGTCGATGACCGCTATTTGTGCAAAGCTGGGCATGACTGTTCCGAGCATGAGTGAGACGAGCAAAAATAGTTTCTTCATAAATGGTCTCCTGTTGATTGGGTTCATAAATCCGAAGGCATCTTGTGTAGCGCGTAGGCAGGCACCTGGAGGTCTTCGGTGAGATAAATCCTGACGCGGTGGCCTTCGCGGATGGTGATGGTTGGCGGAATATTCAGAAACTTGTCGAGAATCCTTAAGGACGATTGCGACAAGCTTCCGGCGACTCCCTGTTGATAGGCGCTCGTACTTGAAGTGGGCAAGCCGGTAACGGCGCTATTGTTTGTACCTATGGTAGCCAGCCCACTAATAGCTCCTACTGCGATAGAAGCGCCAAAGATTCGGAAATAATGGTTGTTGACCTTGTCTTTGAGCGCAGTCTCCCCGATCTGGTTCAGGCCGGGGGCCTGGTCGAGGTCCACCGCGTATCCATCGGGCATGATGAGCCGATGGAAGACCACGGCGAGACGCGCTTGTCCGACATCGCTGACTTTTTTGGTTTCCCCAAGCACTCGCGTTCCTGCGGGAACCAGCAATTGCGAATGGTCGTGGGAATACACGTCATTGGTGATCTGGCACAGCACTGGCCCGGCGAAATCGCTATTCAGCCGATTGACTAGCACGGATTCGAGCACCGTTCCTTCGAAGATCACGTGCTCTTTGCCCGTAGCTGCATTCGCATCGACGTTCTTGCGGGTGGATGCAGCCGTACTTGGGGCTTGCGTCTGCTGCTGGGTCGATGCTCCGGTTGGCAAGGCCGCGGCCGTTGCCAGTTGTTGCTGCTGCGCCAGGAGCTTATCCTGCTGCGCTTGCAGGGCCTGAAGCTGCTGCTCGAAACCAGCAGGCAAGACCGGGGCTTGCGCGTCTGCGGCCAAATCATCGGGGTTGCGGGCGCTGCCAAGTACCCTGCTGGCCGGATGTGCAGCCGAGTTACCACCTTGCGAGTCGGCGCGGTAAGACAGTGCAACATTCGAAGCAAAACGCCCAACATACTCGCGCTTGCGTTCGTCTTCAGCTATCGGGTCAGTGACCGGCGCTGTGGGCTGTGCGGTCGAATTGGTTCCCGGAGCAGTTGCATCTTGCCCCGTGGCGGAATCTGAGGGCCGTCCCGTCTGATTCAGCGTTGGGTTGCTCAGGGCCGTTTGATGGGCAAGCTCCGTCTGCTCCAGACGATGCTGCAATTGATCGGTGGTAAACCCCGTCACGGTGGGCCTGACTTGCTCCCCAGCGGCGGAGCCGTTGCCGCTGCTGGTCCTGGGTTTCTGCGCGGAACTGGAAAACCAGAGACCCACAGCCACAACTCCGATGATGGCCAGGAAAATCCACGATTGCATTTGCTTCGGGATCACTCCCGTTGCCGCTTTCCGCTTGTCTGTGACGGGTGCGGCTGCCGGTGAAGGCTGCGGATTTTCCGGTGCTGGTGTTGGCGCGGTCGTTGACATGGCTATTCACCTTGCCTTTCAAAAGTGGTCTTGTGCTTGCCTACGGAGAGATAGCCTTTTTCTACTATGTGGTCGATGACATAGACGCCATCCTGCAGAGTGAAATTGATGAGCGTCTGCTGGCCGTCTTTCACTTCATAGAGCGTCGGCTTCTCCGTGGCCGAAGAGTGGATATAGGTAAAGCGGTCGTCGTGGTAGATGGCCGACAGCTTGAAGGGCTTTTTGTTTTTCTTGAACTTGTAATCGAACTTTAACCCATGAACCGCATAATCATTACGGAAATGATTGGTCTGCTCCTGGGCGGCTTTGACTTCCAGGGCCGCAGCTTCCCGGAACTGGTCAATCTCGGTCGCGGGAAGAAGTCGCGGAGTTCCATTGGCGGCATTCAGAAGCTTTTCATCGCTCGGTTCGACAAAGACCTTTAGGTCAGGCTGCGGTGCATCGGCGCTGACGCAATAAAAGGTGTAGATGTTCCCCGAGGCGGTAATCAGGTCCATGCTGGTTTCGAGGCCGGCTTTCGAGGGCTTGAGATAGGCGAAGTTCTGCGTTCCTTCAAGCACCCAGGCATCTTTGTCGCCGATGACGAAATCGAGAATCCGTTCTTGTGGCGGGAGCAGGATCAAGGTTGTGAAACGTGGCCGGGTCGTGAGCCGGGCAATATCTTTGGTTGAATACTTGATGGTTCGCGCCTCGCGCACAGCGTGGGCGTCATCGGTATCAGCCCACAGCGATAGCGTGCTGAGGGAAAGCAGGGTTAAGGCAATAAAGCGAAATAGACGTTGCATGTTGATTAGCTCCTTTGTTTGGTAGTGGCCAGCAGTTCGAGGCCGTCTTCGAATCCGTGTTCCCGGACGGCGGCAGAAAATCGCTCGTTGTCCTTGGGAGAGTTGGTATAAAGCCAGTAGCTTTTGCGATCTACATTGAGCACGAACTTTTTGCCCATCGTCGAGGTCTTAATCAGCCCCTCCCGTTTGGGGATCAAGGTCTGGATCAGCTCCACTTCACGCGGGTTGAGGTGGAACTTCTCGGTGTAGAAGTCATAGTCGGCATCGGCGTTGGCCAGGAAGATCTTCGTCGGGAAGGAATCGAGCAACGGCAGCAGGTTCGATTCCTTGAGGTCTTCCGGCGATTGTGTGGCCATGATCAGGACGCCGTTATGCTTGCGCCAGGTTTTGGCGGCTTTGATCAGGTAATTGCGGATGACCGGGACGGTGAAAAACTTCCATGCTTCGTCCAGAATGAAAACCTTGAGCGTCGAACGTATGGCCGGGTCATAAATGACGGAACTGGCCCGGTGCAGGACGTAAAACAGCAACGCCTGAATGAGTTGCGGGTAATCGTCCATGCCCTGGAAGTCGAAACATTGGAAGTTCGACAACGTTATGGTGTCTTCTTCGTTGTCGAAAACATGGCCATACTGCCCGCCTTCAATCCACTTGTGCAGCCGGTCCGCCAGATGCCGGGGCAAGGTGCCGGCTAATGTCCTGAGGCGGCGGATGTCACGCTCCAAGACATAGAGCGTTTCGATGGCCTGAAATATGTTGCGGTCGTCCTCGGTCGTAGTCTGATAGCGGTCATTCCCGCTGATCAACACTTGCACAAACGAAAACAGGAATTCGAGATTCTGCGCGGTCGGCTCAAGGCAGAAGGGATTAATGCGATACTCTCTGGATTCCGCGCCTACCTTGAGATACGAGCCATCCAGCAGGCGTGTGAGCTTTTCGTAGCTTCCGCCCAGGTCAAAGATGAAGGTGCGGGGATCGTATTTTTGCAGGGAGAGCGTAATGAAATTCATGGTGAAGGATTTTCCGCTCCCCGTGCGTCCGGTAAGGAACGCATGACCAACATCGTCGCTGGTATTGCCGGTGCCGTCCTGGATGCGCTGATGGAGATTCAGATAGAACGGCGTTCCATCGACGGTTTCAACGATGGCCAGGGCCTCGCGGTTGAGAAACGTATTCCAGCGGTGGCCTTCATGAAGGGTGAACAGGAACGACCAGTCGGCATAGTTATTGTTCGTGATGTAGAGCTGGCGGAAATTGAAATGGCTGTTGCCGGGGCATGTGGCGAAAAATGCCGATAGCTGGTTATAAGTCTCCGAAAAGAGAGACGCCCCGGCGTTGCTGAAGGCCTTGCCGAAATCCGATACTGCCTTTTCAACCTTGATCGGATCGGGGTCATAAACCACAACCGTGAGGCTGAATTTGCCGAAGGAATTGCCGCGCTTCTGTACCTCCTTGAGACATTCGTTAAGATCGTCCACGAACTCCACTTTGGTTTCGTCTTTGAGCCGGTTGCCTTCACTCGATACGCTCAAGGATGATTTGGTCTTGTGGAAATGGATCCTCATGCCTTCGATGTACTTGATGGCATCGAAAGCTTCGACAGGACGCCATTCCGTAACAATGTGAAAGGTTGCGGGAATGCGGAGCAATTGCTGCAAGACCAGAGGGCGGCTCTCCGATGGTTCCTCGCGCAGGGTGAGAATGCGCGTGTGGTAGCCGTCAAGAGTTAAGTGGTTGCTGTGGGATTCAAGCGGAGAGCCGACCAGATACTTGTCGGTCATCACATCGAACTTGAGCCGCTCCTGCTGCTTGTCTGGATCGATATTGAAGATCCTGCGCAGCATCCCAAAGGCCTCTTGTTTATCCAACAGTTCAATCTCCAAGAGGTCGGACAAATGGGAGACAAAGCTATGGGCCTGCCGCAAAAGGATCGTTGCGGCTCGCCCAATCTCCTCTTCAATCAGCAGAATTTCTTTCTTGCTGCTGAATAAGGATCGGAAATTGGCTATCCCGGTGCTGGGTCCCTGGTTGAAAAAACTCCCCAGAGCTTTTAAAAGGGTCATCTTCGTTGCGCTGTAGCTGCCCTGGTAGAGCAGCACGTAACAAAGGCGGATGGAAAACATCTCGTCTGCTTTTTGGGCAAAGTAGTGAGCGCGTTCCCGCTCGGCGCGTTGGACAACCGGGTTGTCATAGCTACGGGGCGGCTCGGGCTGGAAATGAGATTTGAAGAGGTATTGATAGACGCGGAACTCCGGGCCAAACAGCTTGAACGCCGCTTCCAGTCGCCTGGTCGCATTATCCAGGTCGTTCTGGTCAAGGCATTCGTAGTCAATGCCTTCAAGCTGGATCACCACTCCGACAGCGCCGGTCTTGGTAATAAAGCATTGGTCATTAATGAAGCTGAATATGCTGCACTGCTCGGCCAAGGCGCCGGTTTCCTTGTAATTCTTAACGAGTTTTCGAAGATTAAGCACGGCTGTGGATTCTCCTGACAACGGCTAAGCTGTACTTGCACGGGTCGTATTCGGCGTGAAACGTCCCGGAGATGGCCTGGACGATGAAGACCAGCATCTTGGGATCGCGTTGAGTGGCCATGCGGGCCAGTGAAAGCAGAATGGTGAAGATCACGATGGCCCCCAGCAAACTGCTGAAAAGCACTTGAAAACCAGCGCCTGTAAACAGGGCAGTGGCGAACAAAGTTCGCTCCACTCCCATGATGGTCAAGGGTTTGTTCAGCGTTTTGTAAACCGGGTTGCTGCGCATCGTGACCTCCCGCCATGGCTGCCTCATCCCGCCTGCTGGATGTAGGCGAATATGTTGGCCGCGCCGACAATCAGGGCCGCGCCGATGGCAAGCCGGCCTATGTTGGAGTTGTCGCTCTGCTTGCTGTACATGTAGCTGACTCCACAGAGGACAATGGCAATCAGGGTTATGGCTTTGCCGAAAGGGCCGGTGATGAAGGCCGCGATGGAATTCAGCAGGCCCTGTCCGGGCACATTGGTTGTGCCCTGAAACAACACGAAGTAATACGCGTTGATGATGGATTGTGAAATGGACTGGATGAGATTCATATTGATAGCTCCTTGTAAATTTGCTTGTTGACTGCTTCCTTTCCGCTCCAAGCGCGGCTTTCCTTGAAATTCATTAATGTTTGCGAATGATGTCCTGGAACCGGGTGTATACAAAACCTGAGGGTCAAAAGCACCATGGTGTCCGGCTTTGAGAATGGCGGATGTCTTGTTCGCCATTTCATAAACATTCCCCGGTTCGCGTGTTTGCATTGTTATTTCTCTCGACGCTTGCTAAGTCTTTTCTCTTTCATGAGACATTTCCCTATATCTCGCTTTAACTTCATCTAGGCAGCACGTTGACGACTATGACCGGCGACGAACTACCTAGATGATGGCTATGACCGGTGAAAAATCGCATAGATCATGCCTATCTCCGGCGATAAGTAAAGAAGCGTATACTCGACTGTTCGCGATAGATAACCCTTGTCAACCTATGCCGCCTCCTGGCTTCTTGAAGCTTCTTAATACAAAACTTTTTCTGCAAAAATATTGATTCCAAACGTTCTTAAGGCGCGTCGAATGTAATCAGTTATTGCTAACCTGTAAGGTGTCCTGGTGTTTTCTCCCACCCAGCCCCCTTCGTTTCCGGTCGGTTAGCGATCGCTGCTGCTGGCGGACACCGCGGCTAGATCGCCAAAAACTCGCTAGATTTGTCTTGCTCGTCAAAGTTGCAGAGTTGCGTGACTGCTGCGGTGTCTGTTGCATAAGACGCAATAAACATAGGGAGGTTTCTTTGTGGCTAGCGAAATGTGACGCAGATCAACGCTGGTACAAATAAATACACGCCGGTGAAACTGATTCAAATGCTTGAGAACCGTGTTGAGCCGCTTTCCGTTAAGGAAGTAGCTAAGTTCCTGGGCGAGTCAACAGGTCATATCTACCGAAGAATCCAAAGAGGGGAGATACCAGGTGTCTTCCGAGGTAGTAAGCGGTCTCTGCGGGTATGCTCCCCAATTTTCGCGGAATTCCTGAGGGCGAAAATTGCGGAAGGCAATAGTCCTAAGTAGGTTGCCGCTAAGCCTTCAACGAATGGACATAGTAAAGCTGTTGCTCCATTCGAGTGAAGTTACAGAAGAACTCGTCGTTCCAGAAATGAAAGGTCCATAGAACCGAGACATTTCTGGAACGGCTTAACCGTGAATGTCGTGGGCAAGAGGGGATACAGAGACTGCAAAGCGACGATGCCGCTCCATCGCTTGCAGTCGCCTGGGATTCGATAGCCTTCTAACTTCAACCTGTGTTTATACCAGAGTGGATCATTGTGTATCTGTGTATATCTCTGTCACATTTCTGGTCTGCCGCAACTACTTATTCCCAGGCTGCTGCGTCAATAGTAGATACGATGACACTCATACAAATTTTAGAAAGCAAGCAGAAGGCTCTGACGGTGCGGGAAGTGGCGGAATTGTTGGGAGTTTCCAAGACCCACATTTATGAAATGGTGGCTGACGGCAGATTGCCAAGTTTTCGACTCGGTAAATCAATTCGCATTGATGCTTCGGACATTGCCGAGTTGCTGCGAAATAAGAAGCCGGCTGTCGTGCAGCATCCACGACTGAAAAACTTGCCGCGGCAGAAAAATCTTGGTCCACCAGGAAATGAAAAACCACAACGGTCGGCTGACCATTTCTGGCGCAAACGACTCGATTGCTTGGAAATAGCCGCGGCCATCGAAAATTCAAAGTGAATGAGGTTGATTTCAATGACGGCCGAAGACATTCTCGACGAGTTGAAGAACATGGAAGGCAAATACGCCTTTGAATGTGCTGATTGTGCAGAGGTTTTTGACACGGTCCTCGAATGGGGACTGCATGCCCTGGACCGCCATCGCGGTGTCTGGCCTGGAGTTGAGCCAGTCAGAAAACAGTAGATGTGCGGTAAGCGACTCCGTTTCCCTTCTTTGTCGCCCGGCTTCTTCGTGCCGCAGAGCCGCGAATGAACGCTGCTCCTGGCGGCGAACCCAAGCGCTGCTGACGAGTTGCCCGTCGAGCACGCTGCTGCGCGGCCCGGACCGTGAGCTTCTTGGTCCGGCAGATCGGGCAGAGCACTCGCGCATTCTTGTGATTCTTCAGCTTGCGTTCTCCGGTCCTCCCGCCTTCCCAGGTGCGCGCCACAATGAACTGGACTCCGAGTTGGTAGAACACCTCGGGAAGACGCGCTCTTGACGTGCCGGTGCCGTGGTCCTGGATGCGCTGGGGATCGTCGCATGACCCCAAATAGTGCTGGGCATGATGAAGGGGCCTGTCGTAGTGCAGCAAATAAATCATTGTGGTTTTCTCCTCGGCTGTTGAATTTCCGCGTTTGCGGTTCACACACCCGAAGGGGCCAAGCGGAGTGCTGCCTCCCAAGGCGGCGGAGAATACGTTTGTGGAAGGGGACCCAAGCGGTTTCCTTGGGGGAGGAGTTCGCAACCCGGCAGGGCGAAGAGGTATTCAGAGCCGAGCTTGCGTCCGCAGGGCGGCAGCAGGGTTTTTTCAGCTTGGCGTGACCGCAAACCGGAATTCACTCAGGCCGGGGAAGAGCAATGATTTTTCTGCTGCTTGCGACTAGGAACGCTTACTCATCTTGAACAGCAAATTGGGTTGGCACGGACCACAGCCAGGAAAGCGCCACGGAAGAGTGGTCTTTAGAGGTGTGAAACCGATTGTAGGAGAAACCTATTTATTGTGGCGAGAATGCGAGGCGGGTGTAACCTCTGAAGCGAACAGGCGAATTTAATGCCCGAAGATGTTTTCCCGATAGGCTACAGCCCAG
>DASZFK010000075.1:0-11184 GCA_035939855.1 Candidatus Angelobacter sp. | reverse complement strand
CACCCGATCACCCGATCACCCGATCACCCGATCACCCGATCACCCGATCACCCGATCACCCGATCACCCGATTCCCTAGTTCACGTTGATATTGATCCCGTTCTTTCTCACTTCGCCGATGGTGAGCAGCGGATCTCTGGCTCCGGTTCGCGGAGCAATCCAGTTTTTCTCCGAATGGATGATATCCATCAGCAGCTTTTTGTCGGCGGCGGTGGGCATCCAGGTCTCGAATTGCTGGTTATATTCCTTCTCTTCCATCGGTTGGCCGGTTTTGGGATGGAAATACTGGCCTTTCCACCGTCCAATCATCCGGTTGAATTTGATATCGGGACAATAGAGTTCCTCGCTGCCCGGCTTCTGGCCGGCGCTGATGCGTCTCACCAGTTGCACGCATTCATCGCGATAGAGATGACGGTTGTAATCATTCAGGTCATCGAGGTTGGGATCGGTTGAATTCTTGAGTTCGTCATATCGTCCTTTAAGCCCCCAAACATAGGCCCAATGGGCCGAAGACGAGTGGTCGGTGCCGAACAGGTCGTAAGCGCTGGAAATCCACTTGTTGAGATATTTCTGCATCAGCCATCCAGGGACGACTCCGGCTTCCGCGATGCGCGCCAAGCCCGTATTACCCGTGCCCATGTGGAAAGCTTCTTCTTTGAGCATGTAGCTCATGGAGCGGCCCAAGGGAGCAAACGCCGAGTACTTGAGCATCTGAAGCTGGAATTTTCCGTCACGGTCCACGAAGTCGGTAAAGGCAAAGAAGTCGAGCCAGTTGTCGCATTCTTCGTTGAACGAGCCGAGCAGACGCTTGTTCTCGTAGGCCTTGCGCTCCAGCATCTTCTGCGCTTCCACTTTGCCGGTGGCGCCAAAATGCTCGATGAGCAAGGCGCACATCTGCCAGCCATGCCGCATCTCTTCGATCATCACGCGCGTGAGCGCCGAACGGTCCCAATCGGTAGGGGCAGTTTCAAACAGATAGCGCTGTTGCTCCACGCTGGCGAACTCGGTGTCCCCCTGGTAGACGATCAGGTTCATGAGGGCGTCACGCATGTTCTGCGTAGGGATCTGGCGAAGGTTCTCCCATTTCGGGCGGCCCTTGTAATAGCCAAAAGAGATTTCCTCGGTTTCGATGGCGCCATAGATGGTTTCGAACTTGAAAGCCTTGAAGTCCTCGTGGTTCACATCGATTTCTTCACGCCATTCTTTGAATAGTCCGACCCAATCGCTGAATGTTCCGATTTTCATTACCTTACCGGGCATTGATAGCTCCTAGCTGCTAGCTTCTGGCTTCTAGCTAAATCTTTTGCCTCTGGCTAGTAGCTAGCAGCTAGTAGCCAGAAGCTGCCTTCCTCACAAATTCAGCCACACCGTCTTCAACTCCGTGTAGTGGTCGATCGCATGCATTCCAAGTTCGCGTCCGAAGCCCGATTGTTTGAAACCTCCGAAGGGCAAGGATGCATCCATCAGCCCGTAAGTGTTGATCCAGACCGTGCCGGCTTTCAAGCGTCGTGAAAGCTGGTGGGCTTTCTTAACATCATTCGTCCAGATCGCGGCTGCCAGGCCATAGACATTCTTGTTGGCCTGCTCAGCCACTTCTTCGATGTCGTCAAAGGTCAAGGTTGCTAGCACGGGGCCAAAGATTTCTTCCTGGGCAATCTTCATGTCGTTTTTGACGCCGCAGAAGATTGTCGGCTCAACGAAATATCCGTGGTCGCCGTTGACGGATGCACGGCTGCCACCGGTCAACACTTTGGCTCCTTCGTTTTTGCCGGCCTGAATGTAGCCCAGCACAGTGTTCATCTGCGTCTCGCTCACCAGCGCGCCTAAACGCGTTTTGGGATCGAGCGGGTCTCCGAGCTTGATTTTTTTGCTGTATTCCACCAGCTTGCCCAGAAACTCATCCTCGACTTTCTTTTCCACGAACAGGCGCGAACCGGCGCAGCAAACTTCGCCTTTGCCATAGAAGATGCCGTTGAGCGCGCCCTTGACCGCTGAATCCACGGAGGAATCGGCAAAGACAATGTTGGGAGATTTGCCGCCCAGCTCCAGCGTGACGCGTTTCAGCGTATCCGCCGAGCTACGCATGATCTCTTTGCCTACGACGGTGGAACCAGTAAAAGCGATCTTGTCCACGCCCGGATGCTTCACCAATGCAGCTCCGGTTTGGGGGCCGCCGGTAACGATGTTCAGGACGCCGGCAGGCAGTCCAGCCTCCAGCGCCAGTTCGCCAAAGCGCAAAGCGCTTAACGGTGTCTGCTCGGCTGGTTTTAGTACGACCGTGTTGCCGCAAGCAAAGGCCGGCCCCAGCTTCCAACTGGCCAGCAGCAGCGGAAAGTTCCAAGCGATGATCGCTCCCACGACTCCCACCGGCTCTCGCAGGGTGTAGGTGAAGGCATTGTTAAAAGTGTTTACGGTTTCGCCGTGGATTTTGGTTGCCCATCCGGCAAAGTAGCGGAAGACATCGGCCACCATCGGCATATCGACGTATCGAGACTCAAAGATGGGCTTGCCGTTATCGAGGGTTTCCAATTCAGCCAACTCATCAATATTTTTTTCAACCAGATCGGCAATGCGCCACAGGACCTTGCTGCGCTCGCTGGCCGACATCTTGCGCCAGGGTCCAGTAACGTCATCGAAGGCCTTGCGGGCTGCGGCAACCGCCTGATCAACATCATTGGCGGATGCTTCGGAAACTTGGGTGAGCACTTCTCCGGTCGCCGGATTGACGGTATCAAACGGCTTGCCGGAACCTTCCAGCCATTGCCCATTGATGAGCAATTTGCCCGAGGAAACTTTTGCTTTTGTAGCGGAAATCATGGGGGTAGCTCCTGGCTTCTAGCTGCTAGCTTGAGGCGCGTGTCCGCGCCTCGGTTCATTGCTGGATCCTTCGCTTCGCTCATGATGACGATTACGGGAGTGGTCCGTAATCGTCATTTGGCGTTGAAAGTTGCTGGGCGTTTTTCTACGTAGGCGGCCAAGCCTTCTTTGGCATCCTCGCTGGCGAACAGGCGCTGCTGTAGCTCGCGCTCTACCGCTAAGGCCGACTCTAACGGAATCTCCCATCCGGTTTGCACGGACCGCTTGATGTTTCCTACGGCCTTGGCGGCCTTGTTGGGCGGCGTAAACTGGCGGGCATATTCCATCACGTTCTCTTTGAAATTCTCGCGCTCATAGATGTCGTTGATGATGCCCATCTCCTTCGCTTCTTCGAAGGTAAAAGTATTGCCAGTCACCATCAGCTCAATGGCTTTGCTTTTGCCGACCATACGGCTGAGGCGTTGCGTGCCACCGGTGCCAGGAAGCACGCCCAGGTTGATTTCCGGCAGACCGATCTTGCCTGAGTCGCGGCGGGCGATGCGCAGGTCACAGGCCATGGCAATTTCCAGGCCGCCACCTACGCAGTGGCCGTTAATAGCAGCAATCACCAGCTTGGGTGTGTGCTCCAGGCGCAACAGGGTCTCGTTGGCGTGGAGACAGAAGTAATATTTAAAGGTGGGATCCACCGAAGAGAGCATCTTGATGTTGGCGCCGGCAGAGAAGAACTTGTCGCCGGCTCCCGTGAGCACGATCACGTACACATCATTGTCCATGCGGGCATTGAGGATGCATTCATCCAGTTGCCGGTTCATCTCATAGGTGTAGGTATTCGCCGGAGGATCGTTAAGCTCGATCACTGCAATTCCATCTTCTGTGCGGTAGTTCACCAGGGCCTTGGTTTCAGTTGCTGTGGTTGTAGCCATTGTTCAAGCTCCTTAGAATCTCGAATGAATCTCTAAATTATTTCTAAATCTTTGTTTTACTCAGCGCGCCAATTCTTCTTTGCGGCTGGTTTTAACTGTGGTTTTCCTTCGTGTGCCTTCGCGTCCGGAGCCTGCACTGAGCGGAGCGAATGTGTGGTTAAGAGGCTTTGTTTTAGAAGCGTGCAAGACACCTTGAAGGAAAATATCGCCCATCTGTTTTGCCAGCCCCACTGCCACAGGATCAATGCGCGGATTGTGCCAGGTGTAAATCCAGTTGACCATGCCGAAGAGGCTGAGCAGCGCCAGGCGTCCTGAAAATTGTAGTCCTTTTACCCGGCGGAGTTCCTCCAGCAGACCAAGACAGATGCGGTAATACTCGCGCTTGATGGTGGCGATCTCTGCGCCCCGGTCGTTCTTCAGGGTGTCATCTTCATGAACGAGCACCTTCATGGCTTCTTTATTGGCCAATGAGTATTCAAGGTGGTTGTGGATGAAGATGCGAATGCGCTCCTCAGGGCCGGTGCAGCCCGCCAACCTTTGCCGCAGCCTTTCGACGATGGTCGTGAACGCGTGCTTCTGAATCAGGTAGAGCAGCTCTTCCTTGGATTCGAAGTAATGGTAAAGCCCGGCCAGCGACATGCCACTGGCCCGCGAGAGGTCGCGCATCGACGCGCCTTCGTACCCTTTTTCGCAGAAGATACGGCTGGCATGTTCCAGCACCATGGCCATGCGCCGATCAAAATCGTTTTCGGGAAGATCGGGCTTGGCCTTGCGCCCGTTCAAGGGAAAGCCAGCGGGCCGGATTTCAGGAGTAGCCAAAGCCATAAGGAGAGCTGACCGAACGTTCGTTCGAATCTCTATTATCCCGCGAAGGTTGCCAGGAGGTCAAATCGCGCAGGACATCTTCCCCAATCCCGCCACAATCTTACTGAAAGCACTCATTTTTTCTTTGTAAGGAGGCCCATGCCAAATTTCGTAAGAGATGTTGAAGATCTCCGCCGCCGTGCCCTCGAGAGAATCGAAGACGGGGCAGTGACCCAGAGCTACAAAGGCGACGTCAACAAGACCATCGAAATTCTCAATGAGGCGCTGGCAACCGAGATTGTCTGCGTGCTGCGCTATATGCATCATTACTTCATGGCCACCGGCGTCCACGGAAAAGCCGCGGCCGATGAATTCAAAGAACACGCCGATGAAGAGCGCCAACATGCCGACATGGTGGCTGAGCGAATCCAGCAACTGGGCGGCAAGCCGGATTTCAATCCTAAGAACCTCGTGGAACGCTCCGTCTCCCATTACGTGGAAGGCGAGACCCTGGCCGACATGATCCGCGAAGACCTGATTGCCGAGCGCATGGTGATCGAACTTTACCAGGAGATGATCCGTTATTTCGGCAACGACGATCCGACCACCCGGCTCATGATCGAGCAACTCTTGAAGGACGAAGAAGAGCACGCCAGCGACCTGGTTGATCTGCTCTACATCACCAACCCGGAAACGGGCAAAACGGAAGGCCAGGACCCGGGCACCGACGCTTTGCACGCGCATCCTGGAAAGGAGCAGCAAGGGCAGGAGCCGCGCCAGGCTCGAGACAGGCAAAAAAAGCCAGCAGCGTAATAAAAAAGCAGGCGAGCCTGGGAAACCAAACTCGCCTGCGCCCACTCTGCGTCTACAGGTGGCGAAAAGCTATTTCTTCATTGCAGTCTGCCCGACAGTAACGGGATTCTCAGCGGTTTGCGGAGTATTCTGTTCTCCGATCCCCACAGGCCGCAAAATAACCAGCTTCGACCGGCCTTCTCTTCCACCTGGAAAGAAGAGCATCTTGTTCTTGGGATCGTAGGCGATACTGAATCCTTTCACTTCGGTCGGCAGCTCATGGTCGATTACATTGCGGGCCAAGTCGATAGCGAGCACTGAGCCATCGCCGCCTGCGGCATAGAGCAATCTATTTTGTGAATCCAGAATCAAGGTGTCGGTCCCCCCTGGGGCAGGAATGCGCGCCAACTCGGAACCATCGTCTGCATTCAAGACCAGGACGGCAAAACGAACAGCTACATACAGTCGCCGGCCGGCCGCGTCCAAAGCCAGACCCGTAGGCTCGGACCCTGCCAGCTTGAAGCTGTCCGCAATTTTGTTGCTTGAATCCAGCGCCACAAGCTGGTTTTGATCCTGCAAGCTGACGAGGAGCTTGTGCCGGGAAGAATCAAAGATCATGTCTTGGGGGAGCGCATTCATCTCAATGGTTGCTTTTTCCACTCCGCCCTGAGGATCGACCAAGGTCAAAACGCGGTCGCGGAGACTGCTCACATACAAGACCTTGGTTTCAGGCACCCACAACAGCTTTTCCGGAGGATGCTGTACCGGTATGAGCCTCTCGACCTGCCAATCGC
This sequence comes from Candidatus Angelobacter sp., assembly GCA_035939855.1. Taxonomy (GTDB): domain Bacteria; phylum Acidobacteriota; class Terriglobia; order Terriglobales; family Acidobacteriaceae; genus Angelobacter. The sequence goes on along the minus strand of DASZFK010000075.1, from coordinate 5,054 downwards.
TGGTTTTTACCGATGCTATGCGATTGCTGCTGGCCATCGCGATGTAGACCCGGCCCCCGGCCTCGTCCACGGCAATGCCTCTTGGGTTTTCGATCTGGGAGATTCGGGCCACCACGCGCCGCTTTACCGGATTAAAGATCTCGACCGTGTTGGTCTCGGGACGGGTAATTACAACCTGGCCATTCGCCAGTGCAACCTGGCTGAAGCCCGGATCGCCAGGCAAATCAATCATTGCAACCTGTTTCAGCTTGGCATCGGACACACCGAGTGCCGAAAAGCTGAGGGAGAGTACAACCATGAAAAGCAATAGACGAGGATTTCGCATGAAGAACCAGGCCAGTCAGCGTTGTAGGATGCGAACGGGAGGTGTTCTGATGTATGGAGGGCCATCAATTGCCATGATTGCCATAGATGCCAAAATTGCCATAATTTCAAAACCCCAACCCGCCCCAATTATGGCAATTCTGGCAAATTTGGCATTTATGGCAATTTTCGCTTGAGCCTTACCTTACGTCATACCTCAGGATGATTTGGAGAGAGCTACGGTGTACCGGGTCAGAGAATTTGCGGAAAAAGCCGGAGTGACGGTTCGCACGCTGCACCACTATGACCGATTGGGATTGCTTAAGCCCAGCGGACGCACTGGCGCAGGTTACCGGTTGTATGGCGAACGCGACTTTGTGCGGCTTCAGCAGATTGTGACCCTCAAGTTCATTGGTATGCCTCTCAGGGAAATCAAGGACCTTCTGGATCAGGCAGACCTGGATCTGGCCGCCACGCTTCGCCTTCAACGCCAACTTTTGCAGGAGAAGCGGCGGCAGATGGAGGTTGCCATTCAGGCCATTGATCAGGCGGAACGCTCGATGCAATCGACGGGCCAGCCCGATTGGGCGTCCTTGAAAAAAATCATCGAGGTAATGGAGATGCAAAACAACATGGAATGGAGCAAGAAATATTACAGCGAGCAAGCCCAAGCGAAGATCGAAGAGAGAGCCAAGAGCTGGACACCCGAATTGCAAGCCAAAGTCACTCAAGACTGGAAAGCGCTGCTCCGCGAAGTGGAAGACGCCCTCAGCAGAGGCGAAGATCCAACCGGGCCGAAAGGCCGGGAACTGGCGCAGCGCTGGTCGGAGCTTGTCGGAGGATTTACTGGAGGAGATCCCGAAGTCCAGGCTGGCGTGAATCGGTTGTATACCGACCAGGCCAACTGGCCCGCATCTGCCAAGAATCTTTTCAGCGACATGCCGCAGCTTTTCAATGCGGAGATCCTAAGCTTCATACAGAAAGCTATGGCTGCGCTCCGGCAATCGGGTGATCAGTAGATCTGGTGATCGGGTGATCTGAAACCCAATTTCGAAAGACTTTAACTTAATAAGCAAAAAGCCGTGAGCGTAGTTTCTCACAGCTTTTCGATTGATTTTGATCCGCGAACATCCGCGCAAATCCGCGGTAGTTCGTTGTTATGCCAAGTTATGCCAGATTCAAAGCTCGCTTAAATGATCCACGCTCTTTCTGGATCTTTTCCTGCAGCAGGGTGATGGCATAGATGAGTTGCTCGGGGCGAGGAGGACATCCTGGTACATAGATATCGACCGGAATTACCTGGTTCACGCCCTGCACCAGCGCATAATTATTGAATACGCCGCCTGAGGTAGCGCAGGCGCCCATGGAGATGACCCACTTGGGCTCCGGCATCTGTTCCCAGAGTTGGCGGATCACTGGAGCCATTTTTTGCGAAACGCGTCCGGCGATGATCATCAGGTCTGACTGGCGCGGTGAAGGACGAAACACTTCCGCGCCGAAGCGGGCGATATCGAAACGCGATGCGCCCATGGCCATCATCTCGATGGCGCAGCAGGCCAAGCCAAACGTCATGGGCCAGATGGAGCTTTTACGCATCCAGTTGACCACGCCGTCAAGGGTGGTCATGACCACGCCCTGCGGCTGCTCGCTGCCGAACAAAATCTCTTTCATTCTGGCCGCATCAACCGGATTTCCGCCGGTATTCTGAAACCGCTTAACTACGGCTCCGCGCTCAACGTTGGGGTTTACCAGATGGTCGCTCATGACACTATTTTATCAGGGTCGCAGGCAGGGTGTAAGGAATATTGCCTGTGACGCTGTGGCGGCTGGGAGCCGGACTGCCGGGCGATCAACGCCTGGTTGTGGGGCAGTTTCATTGAAACGGCCCCACAACCAACTGATATTCCAGTCAGCCTGATCTTTGCTTATTCTCATTACTTCATAGCAATGGGCGCCCGAACGGTTCCGTCGGAGCCATTTGCGATGAAGCGGTTGTTTCCAAAGGTATTGATTGTACCTGCCAGCTCATTGAATCCGGTTGAGTTGAGAGCGATTTCGGAATTTGAAACGTATGCGAACGCCGCAACTCCTGAAGCCACCGTGGTCTGAACGCCGCTGCCATTCAAGTCAATCACGCTCCCGTTGACCACGACGATTGCATCACCGTCGGCCAATATGCCGATTGACGCAGCGTTCTGAACAAAGGAGTCGTTAACAGTGACACGGCTATGAAACGCAGCTTCAATGCCTTTATTGGCCCATTCGACGCGTACTTTATCGATTCCTACTGTAACGACCCCTGCTGTTGTTGTGGCCCTGATTCCTACGCCGCCAATCGTTCCAATGTTGGTGTTGGTAACCGAGGATTGCGCGCTGCCCCCCTGTGAAATATCCACGCCGTTCATTGTAAAGCTGAAGATTTCACATTTATCTATGGTCAACTGGCCTCCAGAAAGGAAGCGGATGCCGTTGAGCCCGGTGATTCCCCCATTGATTCGAAGGTTTCTCAGGACAACGCTATCATTGGCGCCGGCCGAGACTATGATCCCATTCTCGCCATTGGCCTGAATTGAGGCAATCTGGCTTCCGCCGTCAATGGTGATCGCTTTGGTAATGGTAACGGGGCCGTATTCGGCGGTCTCCAACACATCAATCTCGCCCCCGGCGCTCGTTTTGGCGATGGCGGCTGCGAAGGTCCTGCATGGTGCAATATTGGTACATGGATTGCTATCATCTGCATTGATTCCGGAAACAAAGGTTCGCGCAATCTGGCCATGTATTGCTATGGTTGTGAACATCAGAACTGCTAAGAAACTAAACACCTTGACTGTAAACGCATTGGTTGTGCTCATTCGAGGGTCTTCCTTGTCCTTTAAAATTTTTTGGGATTGAACAGAGGCTTAGCTTGGGCGGGTTAGCGAGCTCTCACACCGCGATGGGATGCCAAGGTCATTTAGGGAAGTTGTAAGTACCTGGTTGTTGATGCAATCGTAATCAGCGGTGTTACATTGATTCTCAAACCGTAAAAGCATAGGAGAGATTTCAGGCAACATACCATGGACAGCAATCAAAATGAATTTGCCGTTGGCTGGTTTACGCTGGCGCTGATCAATGCCGGGCTCGCACAGAGCAAGGGACGAAGCAGACTCCGCTGGTGGTTTGCCTCGCTGTTCTTTGGTCCCATCTGCACGTTTTTGGTCGTGATCTGGGAACCCCTGAAACCTCCGACACAGTGATTTAACCCCATCTCAGGGGTTCAGGATCACCTTACCAAACTGCTCGCTCTTCTCCAGGCGATCGTGCGCGGCAGCAGCTTCACGCAGCGGAAAGCTCTTATCTACCACAGCCTTCAGCCTGCCGGAAAAAATATGCTTCATCGACTCGTGAAAATCGTCCATGGTTCCCATGAAAGATCCCAGAAAGGAAAGCTGGCGGGCAAACAGAAAACGGATATCAAAACTGGCTTCAGGGCCCGTGGTCGCGCCGCAAGTCACAATCGTTCCGCCGGGCTTGAGGGATTTCATGCTCTCCTGCCACGTGGCTTTTCCCACGTGCTCAAACACAATGTCGCACATGGCCTTGTTGGTGATCTTCTTTACCTCGTCGGCAATCTTCTGCTGGTAATGATTGATCACGTAATCGGCGCCCAGTTCGCGTGACCTGTCGAGCTTGGCTTCGTCGCCCGCGGTGGCGATCACCCGGGCATTAAACAACTTGCAAATCTGGATTGCCGCCGACCCTACGCCCGATCCTCCGCCCAGTACTAAAACCGTGTCCCCAGGTTTGATGTGGGATCGGCTCACCAGCATGTGCCAGGCCGTGACAAAGACCAGGGGAACAGAGGCCGCCTCATCGTACGTGAGATCATCGGGAATCGGCAGCACGCCGACGCGGGACACGGCGATGTACTCGGCATTCCCGCCATCATTCATATATCCGAGCACCGTAAATTGCGGACAAAAATTCTGTTGCCCTGCAGTGCAAGCCCTGCAATATCCGCAAAATGTCATAGGCGCGAGCAGAACGCGCTGCCCTACTTTAAGGTCGGTGATGTATTCACCCACTTCGGCAATGTCGCCGGCGACATCACTGCCGTTAATGTGAGGAAACTTGATCCCTGGAAGGCCCTTCCTGATGAACAAATCAAGATGGTTCAGGGCGCATGCCTTCACCCGGACGAGCACCTGGTCTTTCCTGATCTTCACATCCGGGACATCTTCAAACTTCAAGACTTCAGGCCCACCAAATTCATGGAAGCGTATGGCTTTCATCAGCTCTCTCCAAAGAAAATTGTCCCGCGACCGAGAAAAATGATTTTATTTCTGCTTTTTGTTCCGCCAGCGGACGCAGGGTCTACAGCACAACGTCATTTACTGTACAACAGGCGGTCGTAATTGAGAGGGTGCAAATTTGAATTCTCCAACAATGACCCATTCCCCTTGTGTGATTTTGGTTGACTCTTGCTTTTCCGCGTACGAGGATACAGGGAAATCAATCAAATCTGAGGAGGGATTATGGCCAAGAGGGTTTTGCTTGCGGGTATCCTGGACGGTATAGCGATGTTTCTTTGGAATTTCGTTGCACATGACCTGCTTCCTTTGGGGGAAATTGGGCTCCGGGAGATTCCTAACGAAGCAGCTGTGATGGCGACGATGCGCGCCAACATGCCCGAACCTGGACTTTACATCTACCCTGGATTCGGTCTTCCACCCGACGCTTCGCGCGCTCAGAAGGAAGCAGCCATGGCTGAA
>DASZFK010000074.1:0-9047 GCA_035939855.1 Candidatus Angelobacter sp. | reverse complement strand
GGCTGCTAGCTCCGGCCCGAACCGCGCAGCACTGGAGCATCTGGCCGCCGCTCTGAAGACCGCTCGTCAAGACCAATGGCTTTCTGACATGTTAAAGGCACCGAGCTCGCCCGATAACTCTGCTGCGTTGAAGCTGTTGGGCGATTCCCGCAAGGCGAGCTTCGAAGGCAAACTTGGCCCGACTGCAAAGGCAGCATCCAAGGCTGAGTCTCTGTTTTCCCGTCTTGGCAATCAAGCTGGGATGCTTCGTGCCCGCCTGGAAAATGTGCACTCCCAGGTTCGCCACTGGAACCCCAAACGTTGCATGGAAATGCTAGCGGGCATCCGCCCTGCCGCCGCCAAAAAACATTATGTGTGGATCGAAGCGCAGGCCTGGCTGGAAGAAGTGACATGCAAGACAGAGACCAGGAAGGCGGAAGTCGACTCTGAACGCGAGCGAGCTTATGAATGGATAAGGAAAACTGGATATGAAGCCTTGACGCTCAGGGTGTTGAGTTTTCTTACGGAAGACATTGCAAGCTTCGATAGCCGGTTAACAATATGGAAGCGCGGCCATGAAGGGCTGAAGGCTTTCTGGGACACCCCCATGCGGCCCGAGCGAGGATTTTCGTTCTACTACCCGCTCGCGAGTTCTGCCCAAACCGCTGGTGATCACCAAGCCGCGGTTGCACTGTTTGAAGAAGGTATCCATCTTCTGGAGCAAACTGGCAACCAGCAATCTGTTGCGCTGGACCTGGCTTATCTCGGCGCCTGGCAATGGCGAGCCGGATCACATGAAGAGGCTGGTCGCTCATTTGACCGCATGGAGCGTCTTTTCAGGCAGCTTGACAAAAAAGAGACCCGAGAATCCTTTCTTGAGGCAGAGACGATCCGAGCTAAAACCGAGATAGAGGCTGGTAATTCTGGACAAGCCTTGTCTCGGTTGGGAGCGCTAACGGGAAAGATGCCATTCCCATATTCAAAGGTCAAGCCAATGCATAGGCGCCGGCTGCTTCCTGCATACGGCGATGTTTATCTTCAAAAAGGAAAACTAGGGCTAGCCGCAAAGTACTACAACCAGATTATTGACGAAAGCCGCAAGGACCTGAAGAGTGTCAAGAGCCAGGCGCAACGTGACAATGCCCAGCACGAAATTGAAACAGCCTGGAAGGGACTTACGGAGGTAGAGCTGCGCAATAACCAGGTGTTCGAGGCATGGCAAACGTGGGAGGATTATCGCGGAGGCCGCTTTCAGAAATCGCATCCGTTATCTTCGAAGCCGCCGGAAGGCACATCGCTTCTGGTTTACGCTTTCCTTCATGGCAGACTGTGGGGGTGGCTCGTCCAAAAGGAAGGTATCGAACAGCAGTTGCTTGACACCTCGGGCACCGTGGGGAAAGAAGCGGAACACCTGGCTTTTCTTACTGCCGACAGTCAATCGCAGCTCAATGCTTTGACCGCAAGCGCACGACGTCTCTATGCGCTGCTGATTCAGCCGTTTGCAGCACGGCTCGCCGCAAATGGCACCCTGGTTGTAGACGCTGATGGTCCACTGGCGGGAATTCCGTGGGCCGCTCTTGAGGACTCGCAGGGGCACGCGCTGGTGGAGCGATTTGCCATTGCGCAGGTGACAGGTTGGGAAGAGGCTTCGGGAAATCCACAACGCAAATCGGTTGATCTAAGCCATGCGCTCATCTTCGGTGAACCTGCTCTCAGCCCAGAGCTATTGAAGGAATATGGGAGAGTGCCCGAAGCCGAACGCGAAGCCAGGAATCTGAAAGCAAGGCTTCCTAATGCACTACTTATTGAACCAGAGAACGCCACTGCGGATGTGCTCTTGAGCAATCTCCCCAAGGCTACATTCTTTCATTTTGCCGGCCACGGAGTCAGCTATGGCGGCTTTGGCGCGTTGTTGCTCGCGCCAGGACCAGAAAAAATTCCGGTGAACTACGTAACCGCGGATCGGTTGGCAAAGTTAAATCTAAAGAGCCTCCGATTGGCAGTTTTGGCTTCGTGTTCTTCCGGGGTTGGGGAGCAGTCCGGCCTTATCAATCTCGATAGCCTGGTCCGTGGATTTCTCCAGGCTGGCGCCAGCCGTGTAGTGGCAGCCCGCTGGAACATTAATTCAACAGAAACCGACACTCTTATGACCAGGTTCTATAACATCCTGCCACGCGAACATCCTGCAGAAGCATTGCGACAAGCGGCGCTACAAGTTCGGCAGACCTCTGCTCACCCGTATTATTGGGCCGGACTGCAGGTTTTTGGCGCTCCCTAAAGCATTCGAATAAAGCGATGGAATCTCATGCGCAAAAGGAAATTTTCCAGGGATACCGTTTTTGAATATGAAGCAAGGAGCACGAATCACAAATGGCCGACAAAGAGCACACTCCTCAACCCGACATTGAATTCAGGCTTTATGTAGTTCTCCATGGACTCATCTGCCTGGTGGACGATGGCGATCAATTTATTGCTTACCTGCCGGAGCTGCAAAACCAGCACAAGTACCTTTACGGAGACTGGCTCGTCGAAGACGAGATACCGCCACGAGCTCCCGGCCAAGAGCCTTTTACCGCCGAATTGCACGGCGTTTATTGTGGAAAGGCACATCTCAATCCTGACGAAAATCCGGTCATGAAAATAGCCGGCTACCTCCCAGATACTTATACCGACATTCGGGCGCAAATAACCTTGCCTCGCCCACGCTGTATTCATCATTTTCTTTGTGGAGAGGTCGACGCGGTCAATACCTTCAGCCGGGTGGATGAATTCGTCGGCGGCAAAGCTCCCAAAAGAGTTTGCGCTATTCGTATCTTTGAGTATTCGTTCCCCTCGCATCTTGATGAAAACGACGACGATATCAACAATGTTCGGCTTGAGGGAGTCGATGGTACTGCTATATGGACATGCCCGGATTTGGCGGAAGTCATAATCGAAAATGACGACGACGAAACTCCTGTCGGAGCCATGCGACGGGTGAGCATGGACAAAACCCGGACTTTGAAAGTCGCGGTCCTGCACATATTCAATGAGCCTGACCATGATTTGAAGCAAGGCTCGGAAAAACACAATATTGACGAATTTGCCCTGACCACGAGATTCCTTGGGGCAAAAACACAACTACGCCATGCCGCCTTAATTGATGGGGACGATTCAGATTTGCCACCGGGACTACTGGAAGGCGAAGTCGATCCCTTAAGCGTTCGCCACCAGACGGTTCTTCTACTGCTGCTCGCCAATCGAACGGGCGTCCCGGCTGAGGGTGTTGGTGGGGGGTCCGGGCCAGCTTGCATGGGAGCCAATGGCCAGTAGCTTCAATTCTAAGGGGAGGAACATCATGAAAAGATCATCGCCTATCGGACGCGTCAACCTGACTCCTGAGGAAATACGGCAGCTTACCCAGCATGTCACCCTGGCTGCTGATGAATTGTGGCAGAAGCGGCAAAAGCCCAATTCTCATCGAGACCCAGGATTAGCAGACTGGCATGGCTACTTCATTTGCGAATCAGACCAACTACCGCGCGCCAATCTTTTCGTAACGATGAAGAGCGGCAAAGAACCACTCAAGGAAGCTTTTGGTTCCCAACTGAAGAAATTTTATTCGATTGATCCCAAAATTCTGGACCAGATTCTTCGGCCGACGTGCATTCCAAGATTTCGGGAAGTTCGGCCCGGCAGGTTGCGCAAACTGGACGATCCCAAACAGGCAGGCAATCTGGTTCTTGCTTCTGACGATCTCCTGGGCAGGGGCTCCATCGGAACGATTGGAGCTTTTCTTAAGCTGGATCCTCCCATCGATGGCGACCATGACAATTGGCTTTTGAGCTGCAATCACATTTTAGTGAGAAAATTGAAAACCTTGGAGAACAATCCACACATTCTTGGGGCGAACGATACATGTCTCAGCACGCGCATCAAATTTGGACGGAAATGCGACGACCACACCCTGCTCGATGCTGCGGTAGCAGCCGTGTGTGGTGGCAGGAACTGCTATCATCCCTGCCTTGAGCTTAAACATACGTCTACCAAGCCGCTTCATACTGGAGACAAGGTTACGAAGCAAGGCAATGGATCCGGAGTGACACGTGGCCAGGTTGTTTGTGAAAACGCGAGAATAGCTATATTGAGTGGCCTCGGGTTGGGCGAGAAGTTCTATGAAAACGAATGCGTAGTTGGAACTCTTAAAGATCCATGTATGGAAAAATTTAAATACCCGTTGCCGGGAAAATTCGTGAAGCGAGGCGATTCTGGCGCTCTGGTGGTCAATGATGGAGGACCAGCAGGGATTCTGTTTGCAAAAACCGATAAACCGCCAGAAAAAGGCGATAAGCGCTCAGAAGATGATAATGATTATCAGAGCATTCCGGAGCTCGAAGGCGTTGAACTCCCGTTTGGTTTGGTTACACCATTTCAGGTGGTTCTGGATGCACTCTCAAGAGCCATTGACTGTTCGGGACATCACAAGTTGAAATTCTTCCTGTCTAAAGATTGCGACAAACGACTCAGGCGGCGCAAAGGGAATCTCAAGAAGAAAGTAACTCTTAAGAAGAAGAGTTGATTTTCGCAGATAACACTGATTTTTCAGATCGGGGACCCGTCAGACTTGCTTGAGTTCTTCCTCTTGCAGGCGGGCTCCATTGGCAATCATAGGCAGGCGGGCTGCTCCGATCAGGCCGGCGTCACTGCCTAGCAGCGCATGAGTTATGACCGTGGTCCATCCAGAGGAACGTGGTTTCGCCGGCACATCGGTGGGCGTGGTGGCCACATACACAAACGAACGTCTTCGAACTTCTTCCAACATGCTGGGAGCAAAGGCCTTCCAGGCGCTGGATACTCCCCCACCGATTACGTAGATGCGCAGGTTAAAGGTGTTGACCAGGCTGGCCAGCACCACACCCAAAGCCTGGCCTACTTTGCGAAAGATTTGTTGGGCCGGTTCATCGCCTTGGTCGGCCAGTTCGTAGACCAATTTTGCGCTGAATTCGGGGTTTTTGTTCATGGCGTAGGCTAGTTCGGGGGCTTCGCCGCTGGCGATGGCTTCCATGGCCATGCGCTTGATCGCCGTGGCTGAGGCGTATTGCTCCAGACAGCCGCGATTGCCACAGCCGCACTCGACACCGTTGGGATCGACTGTGATGTGGCCGAGTTCGCCGGCCATTCCGGTCATGCCGTGCCAGATTTTGCCGCCCAGCACCAGGCCTCCGCCGACGCCGGTCCCCAGCGTCAACATGCAGAGGTCATCGGAGTCGCTGCCGGCGCCCAGCCATTTTTCTCCTAAGGCGGCGGCGTTGGCGTCGTTTTCGAGGATGACGGTTGTGCCCAGGCGGCGCTCCATCTCGTTGCGCACGGGATAATCCTGCCATCCGGGCAGGTTGGGGGATTCGTGCAGCATTCCGGTGTGCATGTCGATGATGCCGGGGATGCCGACCCCGATCCCGGCCAGATGATTGGAGTCGCGGAATTTTGCGGCGAGGTCGCTGATGGAGTTGCACATCTCGTCGAGGACCTGATCGCGAGGCCTGGCAACTTCCGTGCCCGTCGTGATCTTTTCCATGATTACACCACGAGCATCCACGGCAGCAACGCGGAGGTTTGTGCCGCCTAAATCAACACCGATTGCAAATGATGCCATCCTGTTCACTGTTCTATGGTACATCGTTGGGGGGTGCGATTTACCATCGAGGCCAGGATTGACGACGCAATCAGGTCAGCGGCCAATGTTTTCGTGGAAAGATTTACAAGGTATCTTTTTACTCTTAACAAATTCGTTCCGACGGTAAGTTCATTGGAGACATTCTCGTTTATGCGCGCCTTTCCTGTTCTTTGCACATTTCCGGTTGTGATTGCTCTGTTCGTTTTTGGCGGCTCATCCTTGAGTTACGGCCAGGGTTCGAGCCGGGAAGTGGGCCAGGGACCAAACACGATTCGTTTGCAGAGTGGCTGGCAGATTCAATCATCATGCAGAGTGCCTGAGAAGGGCGATGTGCTCTCGATCGCATCATTCAAGGTGCAGGAGTGGTATCCGGCGAAGGTGCCTGGGGCGGTGGTTTCGAACCTCGTTGCCGACAAGGTCAAGGATTATCCTGACCCTTACACGGGCATGAACCTACGCAAGATGCCGGGAGTGAGCTATCCCATCGGGGGCGAGTTCGCCAATTTACCGATACCCAAAGATAGTCCTTTCTATTGCTCCTGGTGGTATCGCACTTCATTCAGTATTCCGGCAGGCAACCAAGGCAAGCAGAATTGGCTGCATTTTCAGGGCATAAACTATCGGGCCAACATCTGGCTCAATGGAAAACAGATTGCCGACAGCAAGCAGATTGCCGGCGCCTTTCGAACTTACGAATTGAACGTTACCGACCGCTTGCTCTATGGCGTGCCAAATGCTCTGGCCATTGAGGTCTTTGCTCCTGGCCAAAACGATCTGGGAATTACCTTTGTCGATTGGAACCCTATGCCTCCCGACAAAAACATGGGGCTATGGCGCGAAGCATTTATCACCACCAGCGGGCCGGTTGCCGTGCGGCATCCTTTTGTGGACACAAAGTTTCATGGCGACACGCTCGATCTTGCCGATCTTACGACCTATGTCGATCTCAAGAATGGCAGCAATAAGCCAGTAAAGGGTTCCCTTGAAGTGGCGATCGAAAATGTCACAGTGAGGCGAGACGTAGAGCTGGCCGCGGGTGAGACGCGCGAAATATCTTTTTCCCCAGACCAATATTCGCAGTTACAGATCAAGTCCCCGCGCGTCTGGTGGCCGGCCAAACTGGGTGCGCAGGAGCTTTACCTGGCGCGCTTCCGGTTCATTGCCGGTGGGAACACCAGCGACGAACAATCCGTCAATTTTGGAGTGCGAGAGGCCAGCAGCGAGCTTACCGAGCAGGGCTACAGGCTGTTCAAAATCAATCATAAGAAGTTATTGATCCGGGGTGGTGGGTGGAGCTTCGACATGCTGCTGCGGAGCAACAATGAGCGCCTGGAACAGGAGATGAGATATGCGCTCGATATGAATTTGAATACCATCCGCATGGAAGGGAAGATCGAGTCTGATTATTTCTTCTCGCTTGCCGATCGCCTGGGCATGTTGATCATGCCCGGCTGGTGCTGCTGCGATGCCTGGGAGCATTGGGGCAAGTGGACGGCCGAGGACAAAGAGATTGCCGCCGATTCCTTACGCTCGCAATTGCTGCGCATCCGTTCCCACCCAAGCATCGTGATGTGGTTGAATGGCAGCGACAATCCGCCGACCGCGGAGGTCGAGCGCCGCTATCTGGAAATTGAAAAGCAGGTGCATTGGCCCACGCCCACGGTTTCTTCCGCGACCCAGCAGCTTGGACAGGTGAGCGGACGCAGCGGAGTCAAAATGACCGGCCCCTACGAATATGTTCCTCCATCGTATTGGCTGCTCGACACCAAACATGGCGGGGCTTATGGGTTCAATACCGAGACGAGTCCGGGACCGGCGATTCCTCCTCCTCAATCCTTGCGCAAGTTCATTCCCACTGATCACCTTTGGCCGATCGACGATGCATGGAACTTTCACGCCGGCGGCGGAAAATTCAAAGACTTGAAAATCTACACTGCGGCCCTGGATCAGCGCTATGGCCCCTCGGCCAGCATGGAAGAGTATTCGCTCAAATCGCAAGCCGCGGCCTATGAAGGCGAGCGGGCAATGTTTGAGGCCTATCGCCGCAATCACTACACCAGCACGGGCGTGATTCAATGGATGCTCAATAATGCCTGGCCTTCGCTTATATGGCACTTATACGACTGGTACCTCATGCCGGCGGGCGGTTACTTCGGGACCAAGAAGGCCAATGAGCCAGTCCACATACAATACTCGGAAGACGATCGTTCGGTGGTTGTCGTCAACAGCTTTTACCAGAAGTTTCCGGGAATGAAATTGAGGGTCCAGGTGTTTGATTTTGATCTGAATTCCAAGTTCGACCGGCAATCCGATGTGGACGTGGAGGAAGACAGCAGCAAGCGTGTTTTGACCGTACCACAAATCGACGGCCTATCCTCGACATATTTTCTCCGGCTGAACTTGACCGACGCTGCAGGCAAGATGGTCAGCGACAACTTCTATTGGCTTTCAACCAAACCAGATGTATTGGACTGGGCGCACTCGGAGTGGTATTACACGCCGACAAAACAACTGGAAGACTTTACTGCGCTTAAGACTCTTCCCAAATTGACCCTCACTGGCGCCAGCAGCATTGAGCATCGCGCAGACGCAACGATGGTGCATGTTACGGTTCGCAATCCGGGGAAAGCGCTGGCTTTCCAGGTTCGCCTGCGGGTCACTGACAAGAAGGGAGAAGATGTGCTGCCGGTGTTGTTTGAAGACAACTATTTTCCGTTGTTTCCAGGCGAAGAGCGCACCCTCAGCGTAACTTTTGACTCCAAGAAGATAACGGGCGCGCCAGAGGTCTTGGTGGAAGGCTGGAACGTACAACCGGGAAAACTGCCGGCGAGGGACGAAAAGCACTCAGCAGTCAGCATTCGGCACTCAGCTAAAATCAAAACATTCCTAGCCACGAATCAACGCGAATGAACGCGAATCAAAGAGCAAATTGTAATTTTGAAGACCACAAAGCTCAACCACAGAGTTCACAACGTAGCGGAGCCATAACCAAAACCCACCACGGAGGCACGGAGACACGGAGAAGATCAAAGGCAAAGCTTCAACGGCAGAATACGCAGCGTAGCAGAGCCACAACCAAAACCATTTCTAACCACAGAGGACACGAAGGAACACAGAGGAAGTCAAATCAAAATCAACCGCAGAGATCGCAGAAAGACGCAGAGCAGGATTTGATAGAGAACAGTGAAAACTTGCGCAAAAACGAAGAAATTTGGGATTAGCAATGCAGAGACCGCAGAGAATCAAGATCAGTGGCGTCTGTGGAGATCAGTGGTGAGGGTGTAAAAGGGACTGTGTAAACGGCCATCGGGATAGGAGAATAGAAACGATGGCCATTGAGAAGGAGCTTGTTGACCAACTACTGGCAGGCGTAAAGACACCGGAAGACATCACCGGGGAAGACGGTCTGCTGAAG
>DASZFK010000073.1:0-9504 GCA_035939855.1 Candidatus Angelobacter sp. | reverse complement strand
GGCGTAGATGTCTCTGCCTCGGGGTCGGCGAATGAAGGTTGGAATTCCGGCACGCACCAGCACGCTTTGAAAATCGCGCACCTGCGCGTCATCCGGGGTCTCGAAAGGGATGCCAGGCCCGGGGTTGAGAGCGATCAAGTTAACTTTGCAGCGGATGCCTCGCAAAAGCTCCAACAGTTCACGCGCATGAGCGAGTTCGTCATTCACACCCTTTAAGACGACATACTCGAAGGTGATTCGCTCCCGGTTTCGTAACGGAAAGTCTCGTGCCGCGCGCATGAGCAACGTGAGGTCCCATTTCTTGTTGATGGGCATGATGCGGTTGCGGATCTCATCGTTGGAGGCGTTCAGCGAAATAGCCAGCTTGGGACGAACGAGTTCGTTACCAAAATCATAGATGCGGGGAATGATGCCGGATGTAGATACCGTCATCCGCGACTCTGGGAATCCAACGCCCTCCACCAGCAACCTCACGGCTTTCATAAAATTTACATAATTGAGGAAGGGTTCTCCCATTCCCATGAAGACGATGTTGATATGTTGGCGTTCCAGGTCGATCTCCCGATCATTGAGTGCCGCGATGACCTGACCTACAATCTCACCGGCCTGGAGATTGCGCTTTACACCCAGGAGAGCGGTCAAACAGAACTGGCAATTCACGGCACAACCCACTTGGCTTGAGACACAGATCGTGCCTCGGTCCCATGGGGCGTCACCGGTGGCGCTTCCATCGGCGGCTTCGCCACCGTCGCCTTCAGGCATCCAGACTGTCTCGACAGTTTCACCATCAGGCATAGCGATTAAATAGCGGATGGTGCCATCGGAAGACTGAAAACTTTTTTCAATTCGAGGTGGAAGAATTTCCAAACCTTCTTCGTGCAACGCTGCTACGAAGTTCTTTGGCAAAGTGGAGATCGATTGCAGGGTAAGCGCACGCTGAGGATAAATCGCCTGGAAAAGCTGCGTGGCCCGGTATGGGGGCTGGCCATGACGTTGCACAAGAGCTGTAAGCTCTTGAAAATCAAGGCCTAAAAGACCGGTTTCCAGCATCTCAGACATGCATCCAACTTTCCTGAATAGATTCTACAGGCAGCTCTTAGAGCTGGCTGCGAAAAGAGGTGCTTCACGCAATCCTTTGATAATAAAGGACATATTTTTATCGGGTAGGCGTGCTGCCTGTGTGAGAATCGTAGTGTAGACCCATAATGCAAACTGTGGCCCAAAAACCCGCATTTACCGAAGCCCGGAATATCCATAGGGAGATTCTGCCGAATGGCCTGATCGTCCTCAGCGAAGAGATGTCGCATATTCGGTCCATCTCTATTGGTATTTGGCTGAAGACTGGCTCACGCGATGAAGCTCCCGAGATCAACGGCATATCTCATTTTGCTGAACACATGGTATTTAAAGGAACCACCACGCGTTCCGCCCAGCAGATTGCCCGCCAGGTCGATTCGATCGGCGGCAACATGGATGCTTTCACGGGAAAAGAGACAATCTGCTTCAACATTAAAGTGCTGGATGAGCATGTTCCCATCGCCATTGATATCCTCAGCGACCTGGTGCTCAACCCTATCTTTGATCCCAAGGACATCACCCGCGAGAAGGGCGTGATCCTGGAAGAGATCAAGATGGATGAGGACAATCCTGATTACCTTATCCACGAGATATTTACCCAGAATTTCTGGACTGACCATCCGTTGGGCAAGCCGATCCTGGGCACCAAGGAAACGGTACGGTCATTTGAGCAGGAAAAACTGTTTGGTTTTTATCGGCAGCGGTTCACGCCTAACAACATCATCATATCGGCGGCTGGAAACCTGAATCATGCGCAGTTTGTAGAATTGATCAAGTCCCGCTTTGCCGAGCTGAAACCGGTCCCCAACGGCCACCATGGACCGGCTCCAAAGATTACTCCGCGTGTCATCACCCGCAACAAGAAATCGCTGGAGCAGGTGCAGCTCTGTATTGGAGTGCCTTCGCATTCCATCTCGCATGAGAAGCGGTACGTTTCTTATGTGTTGAATACAGTGCTGGGCGGCGGCATGAGCTCGCGGCTTTTCCAGAAAATCCGTGAAGAGCAGGGCCTTGCGTACTCCATTTATAGCGATTTGAATCCTTATCGAGACACCGGTTGCATGACTGTGTGTGCGGGAACATCGTTGGAGTCCACCAAGAGCGTTGTTGACTCGGTCCTGGCAGAGTTCCGCGAGCTGAAAGACCATCCGATTCCTGAAGAGGAGTTACGTCGGGCCAAGGACCAGCTAAAGGGAAGCCTGATGCTGAGCCTGGAATCGAGCACCTCGAGGATGTCGAACCTGGCCCGCCAGGAAACCTATTTCGAACGCTTCTTCAGCCTCGATGAAACCATCGCCCAGATCGAGTCCGTGACCGCCGAAGGAATTACCGAGATGGCCAACGAACTGTTTCAGGCAGACAAGATCGCCATCACTGCCCTTGGCAACCTTGACGGCTTGAAGCTCTCGCGGGACCAGTTGGTTTGCTAGAGTTATAATTCACTTATGGCAAAGCAGATAATCCATGTCTCGGATGTAGAAGCTGCGAGGGACTTTCCATCATTGCTGACCCAAGTGCATGATGGCGTAGAAATCGTGATTGAGCGCGATGCTCGACCTTTCGCGGTGATACGTCCTTTTGGTGAAGCTCGCGCTGGGCGTTTACTCTCCGAGTCCATTGCCCTCGCAGAAGCTCATGCGAAGGAACAAGGCTGCGAACCCACCATGGATGCTGATTTTGCCGCCGACCTTCAAGAAATCATCAATAGCCGCAAGCCGCGTAACCTTTCGAAATGGGATTAATCCTCGACTCCAATGTCCTAATTATGGGGGAGCGCAAAGGGGAAAGTGTGCGGCAAATTCTGAAGAGAGTTCAAGAAACTCATGGAGAAGTCGAATCGGCATTATCGGTGATAAGTGTGGTCGAATTGACCCATGGTGTCTATCGTGCTAAAACGCAAGCCGATCGTGACAAGAGGCGACGTTTTGTTGAAGAGCTTTGCCGTGACATGATGGTGTATCCCGTCACCACAGAAATTGCTCAACTGGCTGGGCGTATAGAAGGAGAGCAAGCAGCGATCGGTATTAGCATTGCTTTTGAAGATTTGCTGATTGGTTGTACAGCACTTTATCTCACCTATTCAGTTGTTACCCATAACATCAATCATTTCCAAGCTATTCCGGGTTTGCTGGTAGTTCGACCTTGAAAGTGAACCAATTGGGTACCGCTATCTCTCCACCACCCCCTCCAGCATCTGGAAAAACCCTGGAAACGAGATGCGGGCGGCATCGGCTCCCTGAATCAGGCTTTCTCCTTCTGCGCGCAGTGCAGCCACTGAAAAGGCCATGGCAATGCGGTGATCGCCCTCAGAGTTGATCTCCGCTCCGTGGAGTTTTTGGTTTCCGGGAATGCGCAGTCCATCTTCACGCTCTTCGTACTGGGCCCCCATCGCGCGAAGATTTCGGGCGATGGCCGCAATGCGATCCGATTCTTTCACCCGCAATTCTTTGGCATCCCGGATTTCGATGCCTTCTTGCGTATAAGGAGCCACGGCAGCTAGCACTGGCAATTCGTCGATTAGAGCCACCGATTGTGCGCCGGCAATCGTTGTGCCCTTCAGTGAGCCGTGCTGGACCTTTACGGTTCCGACCAATTCTCCGTGGTGTTCTTCCAAGTTGATTACCGAGATGCGTGCGCCGAGGCCGGTCAGCACATCGAGCAGGGAAGCGCGAGTAGGGTTCAGCAGGAGGTTTTCAATGACCAGATTGGAATCTGGGAAGAGCGCCGCAGCACAGAGAAAAAATGCAGCCGACGAAATATCGCCCGGCACCACTGCTTCGATGGAGTGCAATGCCTGGCCTCCACGAATCGCCACGCGGTTGCGGCTGCGTGAAAGCTCCGCCCCAAAAGCGCGAAGAGCCTGCTCGGAATGATCGCGGGTGCGATGCGGTTCTTCCACGATTGTCTCGCCCTCGGCAAAAAGCCCTGCGAAGAGAACCGCGCTTTTTACCTGAGCGCTTGCAACTGGAGTTATATATTCAATGCTCTTGAGGTTTCCGCCGCGTATCTGAAGAGGAGGGCGGTCGCCTGCCGTTCCAATGATTTCGGTTCCCATTTTCCTTAGCGGCGCTATGATGCGTCCCATAGGCCGTCGCGAGAGCGATTCATCGCCATGGAGACGACATTCGAAATCATGACCGGCGAGTATGCCCGACATCATGCGCATCGTCGAGCCTGAGTTACCGCAGTCCAAACTGTCACTGGGCTGTTGCAGTCGGTCACGACCTTCGATCTCCAGCACGCCCTCGCCGTTTGCCTGCCGGATGTTGCAACCAAGTTGTTTCAGACAACCCAGTGTGCTGGCGCAATCGGCGCCTGTAGAAAAGTTCCCAAGACGAGTGATGCCCTTTGCTAGCGCCCCGAGCATTGCATATCGATGAGAGATAGATTTGTCGCCGGGAAGACGAATGGATCCCAAAATATTTTTCGCCGGATGAATAACCAATGAAAACTCCAGAGTTGCCTTTGCCGTGCATTATATTTTTGTTGACTATGAGTTCTTGTAGATACAACTAAGCTTGAAAAAAAACATCTTATGTGCTAGCGCGATGAAGATCGTGCCAGTAGAGGTAGCCCAGGCCAGGTCTCCTGTCCACCTGATCCGGAAATGTTCCTCTCTTTCGAATCCAGGTATCACAGGTTGTACTTATGTTTTTCCGTCCCGTTGTCTTTGTCTTCGCATTCGTCCTCGCCAGTCCTTATTTGCTTGCCCAGGGATACCCATTCAACCAACCGCAAATGCATACGCCGGGGATGAATCAGGAGAATCTCAGTTCACTCAGCGGCAATGTCCGCAGTGCTGATGATAAACCACTGAAGGATGTGCGTGTTGAGCTGCGAGAGGCCACTAGCGGCGCTATTGTCGGCTCTGTGTATACGAATGTCGGTGGCAACTTCGAATTTCCGCGGGTGTCCAAAGGTCTATATGAAATTGTGGCAACCGCCGGTCTTGAGGAAGCACGTGAACGCATTGAGATGCAGGGTTTGCCGGGCGCCGTGAATATGCGCTTGGCCGTTCGAACGCAGGCAGCCGATGGCAGGGGAAACAATAGCATCTCGGTAGCACAGTACAAAATTCCGGGCAAAGCCCGCGAAGAGCTGAAAAAAGCCAACAAATTAGTGGAGCAGCAAAAGTCGGAAGAGGCCAAGAAACATCTGGAGAACGCTTTGGCCCTGTATCCTGCCTACGCGGATGCCTATACGCTGCGCGGGATTCTCAAGATGGATGCTCACGACCATGATGGCGCTATCGCCGATCTTGAAAAAGCCATTGAGGCCGACAGCAATTATGCCTTGGCATACATTGTGATGGGAGCGGCTAAGAACATGGATTCAAAATTCGACGATGCCATTCGCTCCCTGCAACGGGCCCAGACTTTGGCGCCAACCTCGTGGCAGGCCTGTTTTGAAATGGCCAAGGCGCTCATCGGCAAAGCCAAATATCCGGATGCGCTGCTTCAGCTTGACCGTGCCCAAACGCTCGTTCCACAGGATTATCCGCTGATTCATCTCGTCAAGGCCCATGCCATGCTATCCCTGAACAATTATTCCGACGCCATGTCTGAGCTCCAAACCTATCTGGCCAAGGAACCCAGCGGTCCCAATAGCGCGCAGGCCCAAAAAATGCTGGATCGAGCACGGACATTCGCAGCAAAGGGTGGCCAGTAGCTCTTAGCCGTTAGCTGTTAGCCATTAGTTCTTAGCTTCTACGGTTGCAAAATAAACGGATATGTGGGCTTGATTTTCCGATCACCCCGATCACTCGATGTTTAGCTTGCACTGAGGCGCATGCCGAAGTGATCTCCCGATTCTTCAAGCCGTTCTCTCATTTGCACCCTGGGGCGCTGCGGGTGCCGCTAAATATAGCGGCTCTTCCGGTATCACGATCCAGGCGACCAGATACGCGAGAACACCAAAACCGCACAGAACACAGAGAACCCACACAATTCGGATCAATGTCGGGTCGATGTCAAAGTATTCCGCGAAAGCCAGGCATACTCCAGCTATTTTCCGGCCCTGACGTGGACGAACCAGGCGTTGTCGGGCCACAACTCCTGCCACGCGTTTTCCACAGTAGGCGCACAGGAGCGCATCGTCCTGAATGACCTTGCCACAGTAATTGCAGTACATGATTTCCCCTCGCTAAGTATGTTTACGAATTACTCCCTCAAAAAGTTTCATGCGGCAGTTTGCCGCTGTAAACCGTGAAATCGCATGGACTTTTGGGGTTTTAGCAATCAGATGAAGGAGGGCTAAGAACTTTGTACTCAAGGGCTTGGTGAGATGCCGCTTGCGCGCTCCGGCCTGTCAGAGTCAGTGAAACACCTGAAATGACTATCGTCATGACAATGAGCTTCTTTTCCAGCTTGCCTGGAGTAGAGCAATGGTAAGGTGACAAGTGCTTGCTATTCGGGAAGTTTACCTGATTTCTCAAGCGGAGTAGAAGCTGTAAAAAGAACACGGCAAGAAGGTACCTATCCTGACCTCACAAGCGAAGGGCCCGTCCTGAAGCTCACAAGCGAAGGGCCTGTCCTGAGCTGTTAGGCGAAGGAAAAACCTTCTTCCGAAGGCAGGATTATGAAACTTATGACCAAGCCGCTCAGTCCGCGCAAGGAATACTATTCGGAAGTTGAAGCCGCCCGCCTACTCAATATCTCCGTGCCTCATCTTTACTTGCTGCTGGACGAGTTCGTCTTCAACGATGGCAGCGAACGCCCCATGGACCTCACCTTCCGCGAATCTGACTTGGTGCTTCTGGAGTTTTGGAGCAGGAGCCACGAGAACCCAAAAGTCATCCGCATGCCCAAACGCCCTTATTAATAGCTTTGCTCTGAAGCTTTTACAACGTAATTCTTTCTTATGCGGGCTCGACCGGTGCTGGGATACGTCCGTAAATCCCTCTAATTGCAAGAGTTACCTCAGAATTCTGTTTGGCACGTGGGATGCCGTTCTATATTGCAAAAAGAGGATATGTCATGGCACGCACCGCAGAGAACTACGAAGAACGGCAGGAATTCTGGAAGCCCGCCGTATCCCAACACCAAGAGGATGTCACATCCGAGACTGCCGAGCACGTATGCGAGCATTGCGGCACGGATTTTGTGGTGGGGTCGCGATTCTGTCACGTTTGTGGCGCTGATCGCCATACTGCATTAGCTGAAAACAAAGGCATTCGCGCCTGGTTTGATTTTGCCGCTTTGCGCGAAGCCCTGGGGCAGACCAACGCCTCCCTGGTGACGCTTTTTCTGGGTGTAGCTTGCCTGATTGCTGCCGCGGTGACCGGCTTTCTATTCACGGCAACTACACTGCTGGACTGGCAGGCGGTCCAGGTGTGGCGGATCGAGTGGCTATTGGCGGCAGTGGCCGTCTTCGCCGCAGGAAGCCTTTTGAAACGAAAATAACAAAATCTGTGTTGTATCCCCCCGAGAAAAAGGCGACGCTTGCGTAGGGCGTCGCCTTTTAAATTAAGGAGTCATTCGCGGGGACGTTACTGCCGTGCCTCTTGCATAGGTTGGCGTAGCGCTCCCCAAAATTGGGTAGCGAGCCGAAACCCTGGGTCCTTTCAAACAATTCCCAAAAATTAGAAATTGAAGGTTAGCGTTTAGAAGCGTGCAAGTTTGGATATCTCTTCTGATAGTCGTTTCTGGAATTGAATACCGCAAAAGCTCCCTCTGAATCCGCCGTTACTTTTAGGTACCGGCCTTCACACTTTTCCGCAGGATTGGCAATCAACATCTCGGGAGCATTGTGGTCTCTGTCGGAATCCATGGCGTAATGCAATTGCCACAGATCTTCGATCCCGGGCGAATTATGGATGATTTCCCAGGCATCTTTGCTCCCACCTTTGTGTGGACCATTGTTGATGATGGCGACGCGCGGATGGAGCGCCTCGACGATGGACCTGGCATTCGATTGGGAGACCCCATGGTGCGTTGCCAGATATAGATCAACCGTTCCGATCAGATTGTTGGGACAGGCTAGTTCGCGTTCTTTCCTCTTCGTGAGATCGCCAAGATCAATGAATCGAAACTTTCCATAAGTGATCAATATCCCAAGTGAACGCGCGTTTTCACTCTTATCAACTTCGGCCTCCGGGTCGGAAGCGCAGACCGGATTGGGTTGATTGGCTCCGGCGAGAGGAGCGCCAATATGCTCTCCGGCGGCAGTGAGAACCTGTACAGTGATGCCTTTAAATGGTAGCCGGTCACCCGGTTTTACGACCAGATGCTTGCTCTGGCCAATCACTTTTTGATAATCGGCATAGAGCTGTCGTGATGAGTCGGAGTCCTCCATGTTGGGCCCGTGGTCTACAAATGTGCCGATCTTGATTTTCTGGGCGAGATCTGCGACTCCGCCGACGTGGTCGCGATGATAATGAGTAATCAGTACGTAATCGATCTGTTTTAAGCCTGCCGCCCGCGCCGCAGCCACGATGCGCTCTGCATCTCGGCCATTGACCTCTGACCAGCCGGTATCCACGAGCAGGGAAGAGCCGCCTGGATCGACCACCAGTGTTGCCTGCCCGCCTTCCACATCAATGAAGTAGATTTCGAGCGGCTTGGAGGTTTTCGCCGTAGTTGCCGGCACGAGAGATAAACAAGCGGTAATTGTCAGGAAGCAAAAAAAGCGACGCATGGTTCGAACTCCGCGTACAAGGATACAGCAAGTCTGATAGAACTCATTGGGTAAGTGGGTAATTTAGTAAGTGGGTAATTGGTGAATGTAAAATGATTCGCTTGCGAAAAGATCCACGCGCATGATCACTGCCCAAACAGTTGCTGAACCGGTGGCCGATCGGGCCCGCAGGCGCATTACACGGCGCATTCTGCCTTACTTATTCATCCTGTTTATAGTTGCCTTCCTGGACAGGGTCAATGTCAGCTATGCAGCACTCGAGATGACCAAGGATTTAAATTTTAGCCCGGAGGTCTATGGGTTTGGCGCAGGCATTTTCTTTGCCGGTTATTTTCTGCTGGAGATTCCCGGTGCCATTCTGGTTGAGCGATGGAGCGCCCGTGCGTGGATCGCGCGCATCATGATCTCCTGGGGCATCGTCGCGATCCTTACTGGCTTTGTGCAGACGTCGCGGCAATTCTACTGGGTCCGTTTTTTCCTGGGTGCGGCCGAGGCCGGTTTTTTCCCCGGCATCATTGTCTATTTGGGACACTGGTTTCGCTATGCAGACCGGGCCAAAGCGTTGGCTCTTTTTTTGGCGGCGCTTCCGGTTTCCAACATGATCGGCTCGCCCATTTCAGGTTTGTTGCTGGGCATAAACTGGCTGCACTTGCAGGGCTGGAGATGGCTGTTCATCCTGGAGGGGGTTCCGGCTGCCGTCCTTGGTGTAATTACCCTCGTCTATCTTACCGATTGGCCGCACCAGGCCAAGTGGATGCCTGATGACGAACGCCAGTGGATCACCTCAGAGTT
>DASZFK010000072.1:0-6907 GCA_035939855.1 Candidatus Angelobacter sp. | reverse complement strand
TTCGTCACAGAAAAATTGCTGAACGAACTGATCAGGATGGGAAAGCGTGTACCAATGCGCAGCGTAGCCGCGTTGCCGTCGCTGGCGCGAACGGTTATATGCTCCAAGGATTTGCTCATCGAATCGCTGAAGCTGAGATGGCCGTGAATCGGCGCGGCGCTAATGCCAGTGAGACCGTATCCTCCACCAAAGAATATGAAGGGCGCCAGGAGCGGCGATCCCTGCAAGGATTGAAGCGCGCCAATGGGAACCTTGGTGGGATCAATGGTCCCGGTCTTAAGGAGCTGGTCGATGATGGGTTGGGCGGCGGGACCAAGCACTCGATAAATCTCAAACGGAATATTAAAAATCGAGAAATCGTGAGCCAAATCGGACCCATACGTCCGTTGCTTGTCGAGATCGATTTCATAAGCCTTGAGATCGACCAGTATCTCCGGCTTGGAAGCCATGATCTCGTCAATCATGGGAGCGATCAGGTCAATTTGCTCCCTGGGAGCCCTTACAACAATCGTATTTTTGGCGGGCTGCAATGTGACCAGACGCACTTCCAGCACGCTTCGGATCACGTTGACCAGATCATTCAAATCGGTGGGCACGGCCGCATTGTTGACGTAAAACGTCCGCATGGAAAGGCGTTCATATTGGCGGCGCATGTCTTGCGTATCGTTGGTCACGATCGCTTGAATTTTGGAAAGCGGCGCCCAGAAAGTCTTAGTCACCTGGCCGGCCAGTTTCATGGCGGTATGGAAGTCTACATCCTGAACGTCGAACCGCACCTGATGAGGCGTCAGCGACTGCTCATAGACCATCGCAATGCCAAAGACGCGTCCAATCTGGTCGTATAAGGCCCGTGTGTCGCCCTTGACGTGAAACGATGCCTTGTCTGGTTTAGGGACAACTTCAACTTGATCGACTGATGCCAGCAGCTTGAGAATATGCTCATGTTCCGGATCTTCAGGCGGGGAGACATCGCGCAATCTCTGTTGCACATAAGCGTTTTGCGAGTCGATGGCCAGAGAAGCCCGAAACTGTTGAGCGGCCTCGACATTATTGCCCTTCTCCGCCAGTTGATTGCCGCGCTGAACATAGTTTGCGGCAAGTTGCATTTTGAGCATCTCACGTGCTGTCAGGTACTCAAGATTACGAGGAGCCAATGCCGCGGCCGAGGTAGCAGCTTCCAGGGCTTCGCTGATCTTGCCGGCCTTCTGCAGGTCAACGGCGCGCTGGAAATCCTTTTGGGCCTGTTTAAGCTCGTCTTTAGACGGAGATTTGTCTGCCCCTTGACAAGCGAGGCAGAACAACAAGGCCACAATGGTTAGCCAGCGTTTCATGAACAGTTAATTCTACCTTGAATGACCGCCACAAGTTGGAACGAACGAAGCCTGAAATAATGCGCAAAAAAGATTATCGACGTTGACCTACAGCCGATGATGTCGCTTGACCTCTTTGCACAGCTTCTTGATTCTCTGCTTTGCTTCGCGGCGCGCATTGTCATCGAACTCGAGAGCGACATGCCGTAACTCTCTTTGCAGTTTCAGATAACTGCGCCATCGGTCCTGATGCAATGCGCCACTTGCCAATGATTGTTGAATTGCGCATCCCTGGTCCGTTTGATGGCTGCAATCACGAAACTTGCACGATGCCACCAAGGCTTCGATCTCGGGAAACGCGCCCTCCACAGGAGCCGTATCAGTCCAGAGCTGAAGCTCCCGAATGCCGGGATTGTCGAGGATCAATCCGCCACTAGGCAGGATAAACAGTTCGCGCTGCGCAGTGGTATGGCGCCCGCGGCCATCGCTCTCGCGCGTCGGTTGAGTGATTTGGAGGTGATGGCCCAGCAGTTGATTGACGATCGTCGACTTCCCTGCCCCGGATGAACCGATCAGCGCCGCCGTCCGCCCGCTGTTCAGATATCGCAGCAGCGCCGAAACGCTTTCTGCAGAAAGAGCGTTGATAGGAAGGATGGGGATTCCAGGAGCTATTGAAGAAACTTCCATCTGTTGTTGTTGAACATCGCTGGCGAGATCGGCCTTGGTAAGCACGATCACAATTGAAGCTCCGCTTCCGCTGGCGCCGGCGAGATAACGCTCGATCCGGCGCAGGTTGTAGTCGTGGTCCAAACCGCACACGATAAAGAGAGTGTCGATGTTGGCGGCAATTACTTGTTCGGTGAAGGCGCGTCCGGCAGCTTTGCGTGAGAATTTGGTGCGCCTCGCAAGGACTTCATGAATGATCGCCGGATCGTTGGGCGAGTGCTGCCGGAAGGCGACCCAGTCTCCCACAACCGGCAGATCGGACTCTTCCGCACGATAAAGAAGCGCACCGGCAATTTCTGCAGTGAGCTCCCCAACCTCTGTGTAGATCGAATAAATGTGGCGATTGTGGGTGAAAATCCGTCCTGGCA
Organism: Candidatus Angelobacter sp.; assembly: GCA_035939855.1. Classification (GTDB taxonomy): domain Bacteria; phylum Acidobacteriota; class Terriglobia; order Terriglobales; family Acidobacteriaceae; genus Angelobacter. Next base: position 4,503 of record DASZFK010000072.1, on the reverse strand, counting down.
AAAGGCCTGTATCTTTGTGGCTGGCAAAGGCTTCAGCCCATGAACTATCCCATCCTGCAAGCTCTAATTGCATTTTGAAAGACTCCATTTTCTCCGCGCAGAAGGCGCAGAAAGAGGTGTATTGACACGTCGAGCGAATGTGTTTGGGGAAAGAAACGAATGGAGCGAGTTAGCGGACGGCAGTCATAGGCTAGAGCAGTAGTGTAACTGTAAGAAGTAGCGGAATACAAGCATCATTCGCCAGCCGAAGCAAGTATCCTTGCCTCAAGCGATGAAGAGATGAAGAATCGAGCTTTGGAGCGGAGCAACTGAATCGCCGGTCTCAGCGCAGGGATAGCACCCATCAGCTTAGCCCGCAGAAGAATGCCTAACACTCCAGTAACCTTAAGACCGGCTTGTGCAGCGAATTGTCGGCCTTCTTGTTCATCAATCAGCACGATGTCGGCTTTGACGTCGATCGCCAGAACAATGGCCTCGGCCTCTCCAAGGTCTAAGCGCGAATTCAGAACGGCAAGTAGTCGCGAGTTGGACGGTGGTGTGGACCGTATCCAATTATTCCTTATGGCGGTCTGAATGGACGACATAGCATCGTGATCCGGATGGAGACTTAATTCGTTCGAGACTGTGGGGGGGATCCAGATCTCGGAAAACTGAGATTTGAGGAGAGGCAGGAGTCCGATCGAAGCCAGAGCCGAAATCGGAGAAGTATCACTGACTGCCCGCATAACCGAGATCTTGAGTCAGTTCGTCCTCCGAATAATGACGCGGGATGTTACGCAGCGTAACAATATCCGCAAAGGCAAAACGCGATAGTTCTGCCAGTTCGCTGGCCTTGCCGAACGGGAGAATGCCTTGAGCATAGAGTGCCACTGCCAACTCGGTCCGCAGGCGCGGTTCAATTTCGGAAGCCGGGAGCCTGAGGCTGTTGGCAATGGATTCGGGAATATCAACGTGATAGGTCATAGTTCAATGTCAATTCTAACGTAGCCGGCTGCTGTGTGTCGTTCGTTGGATTGAGCCGCGATGGTCTCTTCTGGGTCATCTAGTAGTTGCCACGCCCCTCAAAGATGATTCAGATAATTCACGAGCTCCGGGCTGGTGAAGTTTGCCGCGCTGACTATTTTTCGGCGTACCGTTCCTGAAGCGTCGATGATGTAGGTCTCGGGAAACTGGACAGTTCCGTAGAGCCCAGGCGTTTTCTTGGCAGGGTCCCACACCGTCAGCAGATCGATCTGGTGGTTGCGCAGGAATTTGTGATATGCCTCTTGATCTTCGTCGACGCTCACAGCCAAGACGGTAAGGTTTCGCCCCATCTGCCTTTGCAACTGGGTCAGCGACGGCATCTCCTGAATACATGGCACGCAATATGAAGCCCAAAAATTCAATAGGATTGGTTTGCCTTTAAGATCATGGAGAGACACCGTGCGATCAGAGTCTTTCACGGTAAAGTCCGGGGCGGGCTCGCCAATCAGACGCGGTTTCGATCCGCGGTCACAGCCAACCACTAAAACAGACAACACGATGAGGGCAGCAAAGCTCAGTTTCACACTCGTATAATAAACCCATTCCATGCCTTCGAACCAGGAAACACGATGCGTTCATATCATTGTGCCGGCTCGCAATGAGGAGGACTCGATCGGACGCTGCTTGCAGTCTCTGGTCACCCAACAAGGAATCGAGTTTGCAATTACGGTGGTCGATGACGGCTCCACAGATTGTACTCGGGCGATTGCAGAATCTTTTCCTTCAGTAACAGTAGTCAGCTCAAGTGAACCCGCCCCAGGCATTACGGGAAAATGCAATGCCCTGATGCTGGCAGTCGCGCATATAGCACAACAAGCGCGAACAGCGGAGAAACGCCCTGAATGGCTGCTCTTTACCGATGCCGACACTTTTCATTATCATGGCTCGCTGGCGGCGGCAGTCGCAGCAGCAGAAGAGCACGGAGCTGCCCTGCTTTCCTATTCACCCGAGCAGGAAGCAATCACCTGGAGCGAGCGCGCCGTGATGCCGGTCATCTTTGCCGAATTGATGCGTTTCTATCCTCCCGAGCGTGTGAATGATCCCAATGACCCAACGGTGGCGGCGAATGGACAATACATCCTGGTCCGGAGAAGCGTCTACGAAGCTCTCGGTGGCCATGCGGCAGTGGCGGGCTGTGTTCTCGAAGATGTGGAACTTGCTCGTCTTTTCAAAGCGGCGGGACACAAAATCTGGTTTCGTGATGGCAGCGGATTGATCAAGACCAGGATGTACCGAAGCTTTTCAGCGATGATCGAGGGTTGGACGAAGAATCTCGCTTTACTATTTCCTCATCCCCTCAGGCTGGCTCTGCTTCGCCTGCTCGAGTTTGGAGCCATGGCCGGGCTGGCCGTGGCAGCGATCATACCAATGTCGGGCGGCCACTCTGTGACGGGCCTCACGATGCTTGGAGTTGCTGTTTTGTGTTATCTGCAATTCATGAGACGCATCAAGAAAGCACAGTTTCCGTGGAAGTCTAATTCAATGGCTCTCCTGGGGCTGCCTTTTTTTGCATTTCTTCTCTTGCGCTCTTATCTTCATGCTTCGGTTCAAGGCGCGGTACACTGGAAGGGCCGCAAGTATGCACATTCTGCACCTCCGGCGATGGTTGATTCATCTATTCTGAAAGGAAATTCCACATCCAAAGGCTGATGGCATGGTTTACCTGACGAGAAAAGCCGAGTTTTCCGCTTCACACCTCTATCACAACCCGGAGCTTTCCCCGGAGGAGAACAAGCGCATCTTTGGCAAATGCAATAATCCCCACGGCCACGGGCATAATTACACGCTTGAAGTCACGGTGAAGGGCCAGGTAGACCAGCGATCGGGATTTGTGGTTGACCTGAAAGAGCTGAAAGAGATCATGAATCGTGAGGTGATCGAAGCGGTCGATCACCGCTTTCTGAACAAAGAAGTAGCGGAGTTCAAAGACCGTATTCCGACCACCGAAAACCTGGCGATCACCATCTGGGACTGGCTAAAACCAAAGCTGAACGTGGCGGCGCTGCATCGCATCCGCGTATATGAGACACCCGATCTTTTTGTGGATTACTACGGTGAGGCATGAAAGCTTATCTCACGCGCAGATATTGGTTTTCGGCGTCTCATAGGCTCCATTGCGATGCTATGTCAGAGGAAGAAAACCGTTCGGTTTACGGCAAATGCAACAATCCCCATGGTCACGGACACAATTACGCGCTGGAGGTCACTGTCAGCGGCCGGGTCGATCCAGCCACCGGCATGATCTGTAACCTCGCTGACCTTGACGCCTTTGTGAATGAAAAAATTGTGGAACGTTTCGGCCACGAAAATCTCAATACATTATCGGAGTTTCAGGGGGTTGTGCCCACCACTGAAAATCTGTGCATGGAGATTTATCACATCCTGCAACAGGGCTTCCAGCCAGCTACAGTGGAGAAGGTCCGGATGGAGGAGACCATGCTGAACTCATTTGAATACGCTGGAGGCAAGGAGCTTAAGATCGGGTGATCACTTCGGCGCACCTCAGTGCAGGCACTTCGGCGCACCTCAGTGCAGGCACTTCGGCGCACCTCAGTGCAGGCACTTCGGCGCACCTCAGTGCAGGCTTAGATATCGGGGTGATCGGGTGATCGGAATTTTGAATAGGAACTTATTGTGAAAAACATCAACCAACAAACTACCCTGCTCTCCGCCAGCACGCAGGACTTATTACGCGAGCTGCTGGTGCGGCTGGGCGAAGACCCGGATCGCGAAGGCATTGCGAGGACCCCTGAGCGTATGCAAAAGGCCCTGGAATATCTAACCAAAGGGCACAGCGAGAACCCCGACGCGATGCTCCAAGGAGCCCTCTTCGGGGTGAACTACGACGAGATGGTTATTGTGAAAGACATCGAGATGTTCAGCCTCTGCGAGCATCACGTGTTGCCCTTTTTTGGAAAGGTCCATGTCGCCTACATACCCAAAGGCAAAGTAATCGGGCTCAGCAAAATTCCTCGTCTTGTAGATGTGTTTGCCCGGCGTCTGCAAATCCAGGAGCGGTTGACGGTACAGATTGCCGAGACCATTCAGCGGGCCATTCAACCTCAAGGCGTGGGAGTCGTCATCGAAGCCCGCCATCTGTGCGTGATGATGCGTGGCGTGGAAAAGCAGCACTCATCCGCCGTAACTTCGCACATGCTCGGCAGCTTCCGCAATGAACAAAAGACTCGCGAGGAGTTTCTCGCGCTGATCCGCAATGGCAAGAACGGAGGGTCGTTCTAGCGAGTACATAGCTCAATTTGCTCTGCGCAGCGGCATGGATACAAGCGCCTGCTCCATGTTGGAGAAATTGGCCCGCTTCAACGCTGCTCTAAGTTCGCTGGCTTGGCCACTGTCGCCGTTCTTCTCATAAGCCAGCGCCAGTTGCTCCATGGAAATCAGGTGAGTAAATCGATCTTCTTCCTCGAGGTGCGCAATGGCATCGGAGTATTTGCCCTGGACGATGGCGAGCATTCCTGCTGC
>DASZFK010000071.1:0-2799 GCA_035939855.1 Candidatus Angelobacter sp. | reverse complement strand
TATTCATGCTCATGCATATCCATTTTGTTGCTCCCGTTCTGGTCCGCGCCACGTCTAGATCCTTATTGTTCTTGCTCGGATTTGCACTCTTCATCACCCATCCTTTGGCTGGTGCCGGCCTAACCACCTACGTCTATGTTGGCGCACAATTGAATCAGTTTGTAGGAACAAGTTGTCCTCCTACGTGCCATTTAACTGGTTCATTCACAGTTGCCCAACCTCTTCCCCCGAATTTGGTTCAGGATGTAGGGGGATCCGGAGCCTTCACGCCACTGTCCTTTACTTTCACAGATGGCGTGACGACCTTTACGCAAGTCAATTCTCCTCTCTCTGGTTTTGCTGTTCATACGGATGGAAATGGGAACATTGTTCAGTGGGGCATGTTCATGGCCGGGCCTGGGGGTGGCGCAGGGCTGTTTCTGTTTTACGGCGGGATCGGCTCAGAAGCTCAACAGGGCGTAAATATTGACAGCTATCAGGCCTACTTCTTTAGCAGCACTTCTCCTGGCGGAGCTTGGTCGATCGCGTCGGCCAATTCCGGTAATCTTCGAGAGTCTCTTAAGTCTTATACCGACAGCATCAACCCTCTGGACATTCCGTGGAACCCGCCATTTCCTGACACGAACTACACAGCTGCTTGCACGGCCGAAACTACTGCTGGCGATTTCCTTTTGCCCACGATCACAGCCCGGTCAACCAATGGAATGCAGGTTTCCCCATCCGATGGTGGGCCCTCCTCAGGAGCACTGAACTGTTTCGCGCTTCCTGATTTCGACTCCAGCGATTTACGTCACGGACGGGCATCCTTTTCGGGATTTCCCGCTTCCGTGACGGTTGCATGGAACCAGGTGTTCTCCAACACCAACTACACTGCTGTTTGCACCGTCGAGACCCACGGCAGTTTCGCCAGTGGCTTTACAAGTGTAATCACAACCTTTACCCCTGGATCTGTGGACGTGATTAACGGAGGATACGACACCGGTACGATGCATTGCATCGCTGTTCCTGACTCCGATACCAGCAATCTTCGTCACACGCGCGTGGCCGTCTTCACTAGCCCGCCAACCGTGACAGTCCCGTGGACACCCGTTTTTCCCGATCCTTTCTACGTGTCTGTCTGCGGTGACGAAGCCCCTACCAGCGCAGATAGTGCCCTTGCCATCAAAGCTAATTCCAAACTTCCCGGCTCGCTGCAGGTTATCCCGGAGCTTCCGGCTAGTGGCGGGGTTGTTCACTGCATGGCCTCACATATTTCAGGGGATGTGAATGGCGATGGAGTCGTGAACTGCGTTGATCTTGAAGCCGTCAAAGCCTCCTTTGGGAAGAAACTGGGTCAACCAGGATTTAATCCTAAGGCGGACGTTAACGGAGATGGCATTGTAAACGTCCTTGATCTTTCTATTGTGGCCAAGCAAGTCCCCGCAGGTACGGTCTGTAAGTAGGGTAGAATGATGCTGGACAGAGGAGAGGAACATGCATCGCGTTAGAATAGCTTTGATTGTTGCGGGATTATTCTTGGCTTCAGTTTTATCATTGCCGAGTTTTGCGGATGGTGTGCCGATTTTGAGCATCGCTCCCTCATCGTCAAACGTGGGCGCAGGCAGCAATGTCGTGCTCGATGTGAATATTGCCAACGTCACTGACTTGTTTGCCTTTCAATTTGATTTGAGCTTTGCGCCGGGAACCGTCTCCGCCGCTTCCATCGGCGAAGGGGCATTCTTGGCTGGCGGTGGAACAACAGCGTTCATACCGGGGACCATTGATAACGTAGGCGGGACCATCGCCGCCACTGCGGATACGCTTATTGGACCTGGGCCTGGTGTCAACGGTAGTGGCACGCTGGCGATCCTCACACTGACAGGCATGACGGCGGGAACCAGCAGCATCGACTTTTCGAATGTGTTTTTGCTGGACTCCAATCTCAATCCGATCATCGCGAGTCTTCAGAGCGGAAGCGTCGCGGTCACCTCAACGGGCGTTCCGGAGCCAGGCACTCTCGTGCTGTTGATTGCTGGCATGAGCCTTCTGGCTGTTAATCTCTTGCGCAAACACATTGGTTTATAGCTACGACGAACAAAGGAACGCCGTCCCTCGCCGCAGCACAAAGAGAAAAAACGCCGACACCCGCGAAGGCATCGGCGCTAAAGTGGTTGAGTCTGGACTATTCTTTTTCGCTTTCTATCAGAGTACCTCCTTCAATGCGAGTTTCGATTTCCACCGCCTTGCCATCTGGCGCAAGCTTAGCTAACACCGCGCGAATCGAGAAGATGTCGTAATTGTCTCCTATCGTGCCGAAGCCCAGCGGGCCTTGCATCATCAGGGACTTCCCCTTAGAAGGGGATGCTTCGAAGGGCCTGGTTAGTCTTGTTCAAGAAATACTCATCCAATAGGTTGGGGGCCGAGAGCTGAAACACTCTTCTCCCAAATTCAGTTTTGTATTTCTGGATTACTTTTCTCTGAGGACCCAAACCGTAACACGCCGCAACCGCACGTTAGGCAAGCACGAACAACCTAGCGGTCGCCCAGCCTAGTGCCTTTAGGCCACCGAAAAGTCTACTCGGTCGACGGAGCCGACGCCGCCGGCTCTATTATGGAAAAGGCCACCACCAACCCCTCCTGTCGAGGACGCTCCAGCAATACCGGCACCGAGATCCAAATTGTACCCTGCACCTAACCCAGCACCTCCCGAGCCCAAACCATTTGAACAGGGCGGCGTCGCTTTGTTTGCGGCAAGCGTTTTATAGGTCCTGGGGATGAGAGCCCTCGGAACCTAACCACCTCAGCCAATGATCCTCGCGC
>DASZFK010000070.1:0-4121 GCA_035939855.1 Candidatus Angelobacter sp. | reverse complement strand
ATGGTCCGTCGTATCACAAACGGAAAGCAGCCAATGGCGAAGTGTATGACATGAACGGCATGACGGCCGCCCACCGCACTTTGCCTTTGAACTCCGTTGCCCGTGTTACAAACCTCAAGACCGGACGTTCGGAGGTGCTTCGTATAACCGACCGCGGCCCCTTCGTTAATAATCGAGTCATCGATCTTTCCAAGCTGGCAGCCCAGAAACTCGATGTGTATGGCCCGGGGACAGCCAGAGTAAAGATTGAAGTGCTCCAGTCACCGGTGCCGATTGACCAAGGCGGGAGATGGTGTGTACAGATTGGCGCATTCAAGAACTCCGACGATGCGACAGCCCTCAAAGACAAGCTCTCACGGCGCTACCAGACAGCCAAGATACTCCAATTCACCAGCCCAATAGGTGAAGATTGGTTGCGCGTGCGTGTAAGGGACGACGATAAGCAGCGAGCGCAAGCGCTCATGCAGGAAACGAACATCGACATGGCGATGTTTCTAGTCCGGTTGGACTAGAAAGCACTCAGCATTCGGCATTTAGCCCGCTCGGCATTTTGGGCTGACGAATACAGCATCGTGGGCATGGTTAGATAGTCCAATTTAGCCGCGAATACACGCGAATGGACACGAATCGGAAAAGCAGTAGGTCGAGTCTTGGTCGAAGTCCTATCTGATTTTTGCTCACCTTCTCAGCCTTTAGCCCGCGAACAGTTCAGGCTAAAGGAGGTAAAGGAACACATGAGCGCGTGGAGGCAGTTACCGATCACCCGATCACCCGATGTCCTGATCATCCGATTGTTATAATCCTCTTTCCAACAGGAGACTCACACTATGGCAGGGGTAGCGGGGCATGTTGCCCTGGTTACAGGTGCTTCGCAAGGGATCGGACGCGCTTGCGCACTGGCGCTGGCTGAGGGCGGAGCTACGGTTGCTTTAGCGGCCCGCAATCAGGAAAAACTAGCCCAAGTGGCAAGCGAAATTGAAGCCAAAGGTGGGCAGGCCGCGGTCTTTCCAATGAATGTGGGCGACGAAGACGAGGTGAAGAGCGCGGTGAAAGCGGTGCTGGCGCGGTTTGAAAAAATCGGCATCCTGGTTAACAACGCGGGCGTCACCCGCGACACGCTTCTGTTACGCATGAAACGTGCCGACTGGGATACCGTGATCCAGACCAATCTCACTGGCCCCTACTTTTGCACCCAGGCAGTTTTGGGCTCCATGCTGAAGCAGCGCTGGGGCCGCATCATCAACATCACCAGCATATTTGGGCAAACCGGCCAAATAGGACAAGCAAATTATTCCGCAGCCAAAGCGGGATTGATCGGGTTCACAATGTCGATGGCTCGCGAGGTTGCGCCCCGAAGCATTACTGTAAACGCAGTTGCCCCCGGATACATCGAGACCGACATGACGAAGGGCCTGAGCGAGGAACTCAAAGCCAAGGTCAACGAGATGATTCCGTTACGGCGTGCGGGCTCCGATATGGAAGTTGCCTATGCAGTCAAATTCCTGGCGTCGGAAGAGGCAGGCTACATCACCGGGCATGTTCTTAAGGTCAATGGCGGGATGTTGATGGGATAAGAGTGCGTAGATTCGAACGAATCCCCAGTTTTATAAAACGAAAACCTATTATGAATGGGGCATACGAACCCGTTATTTATAAAAAGCAAATTGACTCAGTAAAGTTATGAAATGAAATTGTCAATAAATTGTCATTAGAATATTTACAGATTTCGAGATAAAAATCCGTAATTCCGAATAATTGAGCGCCTCGTTTCGTCCCATCGCCCAAAAGAATTCGAGAAACTCCTTCTAAGCATTTTGTTATCAGCAGAAACCGGTTTTCTTCCAATCTTAACCTAAGCTGGAACCAGAGTTGCTAATATCCTAAGCGCGTTCGAGTATCGAGCGCGGTCCTACGCGAGTCCTTGGGGTTTCCCCCAAAAGATGTCCCCTTACTTTTTCCACAAGGAGAAGCAACACCAATGAAGAAACTTTGTCTTGTAATGCTCGCTTTATTTTGCCTAAACGTGCTAACCGCAGGCGCCGCTGAGAAAGAGAAAAACCACTTGCGCGCCCGGCTGGTTGGGATTGAAGAAACTCCCCAAACGATCATTACCAATGCTACGGGTACGTTTACCGCCACCATCAACGATGACTCAACCATGACTTTTACGTTGACCTACAAGAACCTTTCGACCCCCGTCCAGCAGGCCCACATACACATTGGGGCGACGAAGATCACGGGCGGCGTCGCGATATTCTTCTGCACCAACTTAGCCAATGGACCGGCAGGCACGCCCGCCTGTCCCAACGATGCCACCAACTCCGGGACCGTGACGCGCACCGTGTCGGCTGCCGACGTGATTGGCCCGACAGCACAGGGAGTTACAGCCGGTGATTTTGCGGACGTTGTCCGTGCTGTCGCCAGTGGCGTGACTTATGCGAATGTTCACACGACTGCGCATCCTGGTGGTGAAATCCGCGGACGGATCCGGCAGCGGGGAGATGACGAGGACGACGAACTTCCCGGCGCTCGCTAAAGAACGCGTTTCAATCTTGATAAACAAAGGGCTCCGCTAGGGCGGGGCCTTTGTTTTTGACTCGGGCCTCTGCCGTTCACAAAATGAATTGCATCCAAACTGCTATGGCCAGAAGTCCATCGTCGACGGCGGCTGCGTTTCTTCCAGTTGATCGAACTTTGCCTACGCTCCGTGAGGCAGCCTTGGCTTGCAAAGCTTGTGATCTTTGGAAATCAGGCACCCAGACAGTCTTTGGAGAAGGTCAAGCACACGCGGAAGTGATGATAGTGGGAGAGCAGCCAGGCGATAAAGAGGACCTGCAAGGCAGACCGTTCGTCGGTCCGGCCGGCGCTGTGCTTGACAAAGCACTGAAGGCCGCCGGGATTGACCGCAGTGAGGTGTACGTCACCAACATCGTGAAACATTTCAAGTGGGAGCCACGGGGGAAACGGCGCATTCACAAGAAGCCCAACAGCCAGGAGATCAATGCATGTCGTCCGTGGCTGAACGCGGAGATTGAGGTAGTCAAGCCGCAAATTATCGTTCTTTTGGGCGCTACCGCAGCTCAGGGAGTTCTCGGACGAAACTTTCGCTTGACTCAACATCGAGGCGAGTGGATACCGAATGAGATCGCCCCTTACTTAACAGCCACAGTCCATCCATCGGCAATTCTACGAGCACCGGACGATGAGAGCCGCCATGAAGAGATGCGGAGATTCGTCGAAGATTTGAAAGTCGTCGCCCGGCAACTCAAGGGGCGTAAAGCAGCTTGATGGATGGACGGGGCATTCGATCAGGCCGCAGATGAGTTGGGATCTTTATCGTTTTTGTCGGTGCTCAGCAGCTGGTCGGCCAAGCGAAGATAGCGCTTGAACGTGCCGGTGTCATCTTGCTTGACCTCGTGGGCCGTATCGGTCGCTCGGCCCTTTTCGAAAGGTACGGGCGGATGCTGGTTCTCTTTTTTCAACTGCTGTCCCTTTTTTCGAATTTCAATCCAAACAATAAACGCGATAACTGAATGAGTCTAATTGGAGAAGCCGATTTTCGGCAAGGCTGGCTATCTGAGCCCAAGTTGAGGCTGGATTTCCTTCTTGCCCTGTTACCAACAGAGCTAAAGCCACAACCGCGAAAATGAACTCTCGAGCCTGGATATTTCAATTCACCTGTTTGTTGATCACAAAGCAGCAACGAAACAGGACAAGCCCAATCTGGTACCAAAAACAGCGGCATAGTCATTGACGGACCGACTAGAGTTCGAGTATTTTACGGCGCGGGACTTTTGCGTTCGGGCAGCAGTTTCCGAATTGTTTGCGCATACCGTAAACATGGTCAATCCCGGAAGTTCCAAGTTCTCCAATCACTGTCAGAAGGTAAAGAAGATAAAGAAAGAGAGAATAGCCAGATGAAAAAGAAAATACTTGTGCTGTCAAGTTTAGGCGCGATGTTGTTGAGCGCTGCTCTGCTCTTCACGCCGGCGAGCGCCAAGGCGTTTCCCCACCGTTGTACAACCTGTTCGAAAAGCGTTAATGGTGGGACGCAAACAGCATTCTGCGAGCCACTAACGGCAGATAGCTGCTCCTGCCCGCTGCCGCCTCCGCTTGTTTCC
>DASZFK010000069.1:0-4002 GCA_035939855.1 Candidatus Angelobacter sp. | reverse complement strand
TAGCGGCCACGCGGCTCACAATCTGGCAGTCCTCAAACACATTACTCTCAACCTAATCCGATTGGATCCGGTGAAGCGCAAAGGCGGAATTAAAGCCAGACGCCTGATCGCCGCCACCAGCGATGCCTACAGGGCTGAACTTCTGGGTCTTGCATAAACTTTCATGCGATTGCCCTGGCACCGCTGTAGGCATGACCGACGATGTTGCTAATCGCTGGGGTCTGCTTGTTCAGGTAATTTTTTGAGACGCTGTTTGGCCTCTTAAGTTACCGGCCTCTGCGGCCTTTTCGTACCACTCGCGGGCCTTCTGATAATCTCGCTTCACTCCCTCACCGTTGTCGTACATGGCGCCAAGGTTATACATGGCGTCTGTATCGCCTTCATCAGCAGCTTTTTGGAACCTCCAGCTCCCGGTCCGGATTACTTAGGCAGCTCTTACCACAATCCGCGCTGCTCGCCGAGACCGGGGTTTCTTGCGTACGACGATTTCGATGTCCTGATCCAGAGCATTTAGAAATTGCATGAGGCGTTCGACGGAGAAGCCGTCGAGTTTGTAGTTGAGCAATGCAGAAATTTTAGGCTGATTGATTCCTAGCGCCTTAGCAGCAGCCACCTGGGACAGGTGATGATCACGAATGATCTGGGTGAGAGTGACTGCAAGATGGACTTTTATTTGCCGTTCCTGAGCATTTTTCAGCCCTAGATCCACAAAAACATTCCCTGAGCTTTTTAGTATGGTTGACTCATTCGTTTCCTTCGCCATAGCGCATCTCATAATATCCCAGTTTTGGGATATTTAGTCAAGAAGCATTTCATCCCTTCGAAAAATGCAGCAACACGAAGATCAGAATCCAGAGAATACCCATGAAATGCCAATACCAGGCTGTGACTTCTATGGCGATCTGGCGGGACTCAAAGCGCATGCGCATCGAGCTTGAAATCGATGCCCACAACAAGACCAGTAGGCCACCAGCGAGATGGACTGCGTGAGCGCCGGTCAGCATGTAGAAGAATCCACTGCGGATGTTGGAGCTTAGATAAATGCCCTGATCCCGCAATATGTTCCACACCAGAATCTGGCCCGCTAGAAAAGCAAACCCCAGAAAAACCGTTATGCCGAGCCACGGTAACTCGGTTTTGAACCTGGGCGGGGCAATTCCCATTACGGCGAATTCTGCTTTCGCCAACAAGCTGCGTCGCGCCAACTCCAGCGTCAAACTGCTCAGGAGCAGGATAAAGGAGTTGATGAACAATCGAGGATAGGGCAGAGCCAGCACGTGCGAGTCACGAACACTGTGGCCCAGTTCGGGGTCCCAATGAGGAGTACCAAGACGAAGGAGGTAAGAAACGGCCATCCCGATGAAAAACGTCGAGAAGGCAATAATGGCTGCGGTCATGCCGATGCGATAACGGCGCAGTCGGTCTTTAGGAGAGACAAAATCCTCGGGTTCGCCATGATCTCCGTCATCGCCTCCTCCGTAACCATGGCGATGCGGAATCTTTCCTGGGCCTCCGCCACCTAGCTTGGGCTTACGTTCAATCCCAACGTGTTCACTAATCCGGGGCATACCTTACTGAAGTGGACTTCGTGGTTACGGGTTGGCCGGAGCATCCTGCATCAGAAAGTCCTGTTGAGCGACAGCTCCATGCAACTCGGTGCTGCCATATTCATAAGGCCCATGGTGCACAACCGGCGAATCATTGCCAAATCCATGCTGGGGCGGCGGCGATGAGAGTCTCCACTCCAGCGTGGTGCACTGCCAGGGGTTCTCCCCGGCAGGTGCTCCTTTAAACATACTCCAGAAAAAGTTCACAAGAAAGAGGAATTGGCCGGCAATGGTAACGATGGCGGCCACGGTAATGAACTTGTGCAAGGGCGCAAGAGCCGCAACATATTGAACGCCAGTGAGTTCCGAGTAGCGCCGCGGATGGCCGGCCATGCCCAAAAGATGCATGGGCATAAAGATTGAGTATGCGCCGAACAATGTAATCCAGAAATGCCAGACGCCTAAACGGTGGTTCATGATGCGGCCAAACATTTTGGGAAACCAGAAGTATGTGGCCGAGAAGATGGCAAAGACTCCGGCCATGCCCATAATCAGGTGAAAGTGGGCGACCACAAAGTAGGTATCGTGGAGATAAATATCGAGCGCGGGTTGGGCCAGCATGGGGCCGGTGAGGCCTCCGCTTATGAAGAGCGAGACAAAACCCACGGAAAACAGGAATGGAACAGTAAAGCGAAAGTGGCCCCGCCAGATCGTTCCCAGCCAATTAAAAGTTTTTATGGCTGAGGGCACAGCGATGGCAGTAGTGAGGGTTGAGAAAGCAAAGCCCGCGTAGGGATTCATGCCGCTGACAAACATGTGGTGTCCCCAAACGGAAAACCCAAGCAGGCCGATAGCAATTGTTGCCCCCACCATCGCGCTATAGCCAAAGACCGGCTTGCGAGAAAAGATGGAGAGCAGATGCGATGTCATTCCCATGCCAGGCAGAATCGCAATATAGACTTCAGGATGACCGAAAAACCAGAACAGGTGCTGCCACAAGAGCGGTGATCCGCCATTGTGCTCTATGGCCACGCCGCTCACCATCAACCCTGACGGCAAAAAGAAACTGGTTCCGGCGTGGCGGTCGAGCAGCAACATGATGGCTGCTGCGAGAAGAATACTGAAGGCCAGCAGAATGAGGATGGCGGTAACAAACCATGTCCAGCAGGTAAGCGGCATGCGCATCAAGGTCATACCGCCTGCACGCATTTTTAGTGTGGTGGTAATGAAGTTGATGGCGGATAGCAATGAGGCCAGGCAGAAAATTGCGATGCTGGAAAGCCACAGGTCGGTTCCAGATCCCTGCCCAGGACCAGCCGAGGCGATTGCGCTCAGGGGAGGATACTGGGTCCAACCCGCCAACGATGCGCCGCCAGGCGCGAAGAATGCGGCCAGCAGCAGCAGGAAAGAAACCAGTGTCAGCCAGAACCCCGCTCTATTGAGCCGGGGAAAGGCCATCTCCGATGCGCCCAGTTGCAGTGGCAGAAAATAATTTCCAAAGCCATTTTGAGGGGCAGTCGAGAGAACGAAGAAAATCATCAGGGTGCCGTGCATCGTAAGATAGCCCAGATAGCCTTCGGGCTTGATCGCTCCCAAGAAGGGAATCACAACTTTGGGCCAGACGATGTGGATTCGCATCAGCAGCGAAAGCGCCATGCCAACAAGCACGGCGGCAAGTGAGAGAAAGAAATATTGCAGGCCAATGACTTTGTGGTCAGTAGAAAAGAGACGGCGCAGCCAACCTGAGGAAGTGGCTTGCGTAGACATGGGGACGGGTCTCGACATTATTTCGGACAATTCACCTTGAACTCCATTTTCATCTGAATAGCCTAATGACCAGACTTCAACCATTGCTTGAACTCTTCTTCGGTGACTACTCGGACTGAAGCCCTCATACGATAGTGTCCCAGGCCGCACAATTGCGAGCAAACGATTTCGTAAGTCCCTACCTGCAAAGGCTTGAAGTGGGCTTGGATCGTCATTCCCGGAACGGCATCCTGCTTGAAACGCATGGAGGGAATGAAGAGACCGTGAATTACGTCGTTGGCACGTAAGGCCAGGTCAACGTCGTGCCCAGCAGGAAGAACCAATGATGTTGCAACGACATCGTCTTTGCCATCAGGATCGTGAGGATCAATTCCCAGCGGATTTCCTTCCTCTGGTTTGGCAAAACGTTGAGGGTCAGTCTGTCCGAATTTGCCGTCATTGCCAGGATAGCGGAAGTACCATTGAAACTGCGTTCCGGTGACCTCTACTCGAAGGGCCTCTTCTTCAGGCTGATGAAGCTTGATCTCGGACCATAGCCGGTTGCCAGCCAGGTTAAACCAGAAGAATAGGCAGGTGATGAGGACGGTCCAGGTAATCTCCAGCGGCCAGCTTCCACGTGAGGAGGCGCGTGGCCGAAATCGGGAGCGCAGCAGGAAAAGTCCTAATAACAATTGGCCGGCAATGAATA
>DASZFK010000068.1:0-3350 GCA_035939855.1 Candidatus Angelobacter sp. | reverse complement strand
GGGCTGGATTTCGTCCCTGGCAAGTTTGCTGGCTGGTTCGAGGATCCGCCTGCCGAATCCGAAACCGCTAAATCTAAATCCGATTTGCCAGCGGCTTGATGCTCACCAGACGGTTGCGTCAATGAACCCTCAGAAACGGCGCCGAGTTCTAACCAACCATCTAATTCGTGCTTATAGGCAAAGACCGCTTGCTTCTTTCCGCCTGGAACACGACGCACCGGAAGTCCCCTTTTTTCCCACCGGATCACAGTACGTTCTGTGCGGTTCAGATACGCGGCAATCTCCTTCCATGAGTCCAACCTATCATTGGAAGAGGGGGATTGGGGCATATCAATAATCTTCTTTGAGTAACATTTCAGCGTTCGTAGGCACCAATCTAATTTAGGAAAATCTCTTTTGCATTGCAACTGATACTGTTTGCAATCATTGACGAGAGAGATAAAGTTGCAAGGCAAATACCATTGCTAATAAGTTAGCTAACATGAAAACCGTCACCATTCATGAAGCCAAAACTGGAACCCATCACGGATATGATAGGGAATCGCAAACCAAGAGTCCTGCGCGGCAAACTCCATGTAGGACCAGAATTTTTTGAGCCGCTCCCGCCAGAAGAAGAACTGGATTGAGATTTGTCTGAGTTTAGGGTTGGATTTGAGTCGACTATGTCGATTACCATTGAGCACGGGATACATTTTATGCCGATGAAAAACCCACCCCATCCTGGCGGTTTTGTCTTACGCCAATGTATTCAGCCCTTAGGTTTGACGATCAAGGATGCTGCGGCAGCGCTTGGGGTCACCCGCACTACGCTGTCAGAATTGGTCAATGAAAAACGCGGCATTTCTCCTGAAATGGCCGTCAGGCTTTCCAAGGTCTTCGGCGGCAGCGCCGCGAGCTGGCTAACGCAACAGGCACACTATGATCTTACGAAGGTACCTGCTGATCGGATCAAGCTGAAACGGTTGAAGATTGCATAAGCTGTTTTGATGGAGCCTGTTCCATCATCCACGCTGCGGGGGCTGGTTCCTCGCCGGTTGAATACAACGCAAACAAGTCAGGGCAGCCAAGGCTGCCCTGATTTTTTAAGTTTTGGAAAATATTTACGCCGGCGAAGTTTTCCCCGGGAAAATTCCAGGGGTCCGTCCGGGTTCAGGTTTGAGCACCTGCTGCACGCCTTCATCTCCGCCCTTTTGTGGGAATACTCTTGCCGGGAGCGGCTTGCCTTCGATGATCAGCTTGAGTTCGGCAGCGTCGAGAACCTCACGTTCCAGCAGCGCCAAAGCGATGCGGACCACGACGTCGCGATTGTTCTCAATGACTTTTTTGGCCTGCTCATAGCCGGTGTTTACGAAGCGGCGAACTTCGGAGTCGATTTCACGGGCGGTATCTTCGCTGAAGTCGCGGTGCTGCGAAATCTCTCGGCCCAGGAATATCTGCTCTTCCTTCTTACCGTAAGCAAGCGGGCCCAGATTGCTCATACCCCACTCGCACACCATCTTGCGGGCCATCTCGCTGGCCTGCTCGATATCGCTGCCGGCGCCGGTGGACATCTGCTGGAGGAAGATCTCCTCCGCAATGCGTCCGCCCATCATCACTGCCAGACGCGTGCAAAGGTAGTCGCGAGTATAGTTGTGCTTATCGGTTTCCGGAAGCTGCATGGTCACGCCCAGCGCCATGCCTCTGGGAATGATGGTGACCTTGTGCAGCGGATCAGCATGAGGCATGAGTGCAGCCACAATGGCATGTCCTGCTTCATGGTAGGCCGTAACTTTCTTTTCCTCATCGGTCAGCAACATGCTCTTGCGCTCTGCGCCCATAAGGACTTTGTCTTTCGCCAGTTCGAAGTCATACATCAACACGGCTTTGCGATTGTTGCGGGCGGCGTTAAGAGCGGCCTCGTTTACCATGTTGGAAATCTCAGCACCCGAGAAGCCCGGAGTGCCACGGCCTAGGATTGAAAGATCAACATCATCAGCCAGCGGAATCTTGCGGGTATGGACGCGGAGAATCTCTTCACGCCCGCGAACATCAGGCAGCGGAACCACAACGCGACGGTCAAAGCGACCGGGCCGCAGTAGCGCCGGGTCTAACACGTCAGGGCGGTTGGTAGCAGCGATCAAGATAACGCCCTCGTTGGATTCAAAGCCATCCATCTCTACCAGCAACTGGTTCAGGGTTTGCTCGCGCTCGTCGTGCCCGCCACCCAAGCCGGCGCCGCGGTGACGGCCTACAGCGTCGATTTCATCAATGAAAATGATGCAGGGAGCATTCTTCTTTCCCTGTTCAAACAGGTCGCGAACACGGCTTGCGCCGACGCCTACAAACATCTCAACGAAATCGGAACCGGAGATGCTGAAGAAAGGAACATTGGCTTCGCCGGCCACAGCCCGCGCGAGGAGGGTTTTGCCTGTCCCCGGATGACCGACCAATAGCACGCCTTTCGGGATGCGTCCGCCGAGTTTTTGGAACTTCTGGGCTTCGCGGAGGAATTCGATGATTTCGCGCAACTCTTCCTTTGCTTCATCGACTCCGGCCACATCTTTGAATGTGACCTTCTTCTGCTGCATAGAGAGCAACCGCGCGCGACTCTTGCCGAAACTCAATGCCTTATTGCCGCCTGTTTGCATCTGGCGGATCATCACGAACCACAACACACCCAAGAGAATCACCGGCGAAAGCTGTACCAGCCACAGGGACCAATTGCCGCTGTTGCTGTCTTTGTTTTCGACCTGGACATTATTGCCCGCCGCTTTGTCCAAAAGCTCATTCGTCTTTTGATTGTTCTGCGAAATCTTCACATGGAACGCACGGTTCTTGTCGCCATTTTTGTATTCCCCGTGGACATCATTCCCTTCAACCGTCAGTTTGGCGACCTTGTCCCCCTCCACCAGAGCCTTGAACTGCGTGTAGTTAATTTCTTCGGTCTTGGCGCCACTTGCGCCGCTGGAGATCATCCTCCAGAGCACCAAGCCCACCACGATCAGTGTCAGCCACAGGACGACTGTCTTCATTGTCGAATTCACCAGATGACTCCTAGCTTCCTTCAGCTCAGGATTTTAACCCTGTTGTTCTGTTTTCCCTTGCATCAAATATTTCTATATATCAAAGACGCCGCGGAACCGGAAAATATTGTAAAAAAATGAAAATTAGCCCTTTCGTCCGTAAATCGGACGAATCCTTAATGAATATTAGATGCGGAAAAGGGCACCTTGATTTAGCTTTTCGCATCCCTGTTAGATTCTATACTGATTTGCTCCTCCAAGGGGCAGCAAAAGGCAGCAAAAGCACCCTTAAGCCGAGTTAGACCGAGGTTTCCCCTCTCTGGCGGCGATGTAGGGAAGATTGCGGCC
>DASZFK010000067.1:0-3301 GCA_035939855.1 Candidatus Angelobacter sp. | reverse complement strand
ACCTGTCGAGGAGGAGCTTGCCTCCCACAACTTGGGCAACCAAGGAGAATGAGGCTTCTCGTCATCGGTGGCTCTGGCTTCATCGGCGCGCATGCCCTAAGACCGTCGCCTCAAATGAGAATGGACATATCCACCTGCACGGCAAGAAGGTCCGCCGCTGGCGAGCTGAGTTAATCGAAAGGTAATCCCTCCGCATTGGCAAGCGTTTTCCCATCTGGGGGAAAATTGACAGACGCCCACCGGACCGGCGCCCGCTGGTTGTCGCATTCTCACATTTAGCCAGTCCCACAGTTTGACTGCCTGGGGTATTTGAATGCGATCCTTTGTCTGGCATTTAGTCGCGACGCGAAGAAGTTGAGAAGGAGGCGAAACTGAAAACTGAGGTCAGCGGTGAAGTTCTAAAGACTTACTAAGTCGGATCTTATGGTTACACCGGCGAGCTCCCCGCTTTTCGCCACGATGGCAGCCTGCTCTCCGCCGAGGGGTGGTGGGCAAAACCGTAGGCGGCTATGTGGCTTCGAAGAGCATCTGCAGGGATATTCCTCAATTAGGTTCTTGCTATATCGACCCCTCATTGGCATTGGAAATGCTCGAATCTATTCAGACAAAACATTAAGCCATCACCAAGAATCCAAGACGAACCCATGCGCAGTAAAAGAATCGTAATACCAATCATTTTGGTACTCGGGTTAACAACGCTCGCCTTCAGTACGTTTGGCAGAGGCGATTTTGGCAGAGGTGATTTTGGCAGAGGTGATCATGAATCTGGGAATCGCTTTTATATGATGATGTTCTCGTGCCAAGCAGAGTCGAGTGCGGTAAAGTTCTCCCACACCTTTGCCACTTTTGTGAAGGCAATGCGCGAAAGCGCCTCCTCCAAAAATCATGAAATCGAGGTCCATACGATCAGCTGGATGCCCGGCACGCTGGACATCACGATTTTGCGTTGGGAACCCGAGCGAGGTCGGAACCTTGACTTGCCCTCGACTCTGCGCTGGGCTGAATCCGGCAATGCGAGAGTTTCCCTATGGGGTCCTTACGAGATCGAGAAAGAGCTTTATGTTCACGCCGTTGCTCAAGAGTCTCGGCTCGAAAGCGGTTCAATCGGCTATAAAGCCGTGGATGCGGCGTTTCGCCCGAATGCTCTCAATTGTATTCACGCTGTCAGCGATCTTAATACCGAAGAAGGACTCATTCATGTCGGCCTAGAGCGGGGGGATTCCGCCAGCTCACTGGTTGCCAATCACCTGAAGCGGTGGATCATTGGGCTTCCGCAGACCTATCCATGGGTTGCCGAACGGGCCGGGTTAAAAGACTATCCGGTGACTGTGCGGAACATAGAGTAGGGAAAATCCCAAGGGAAGAAAATGAGGAACTGGGCGGCACCCGGCGATTTTGCATCCCGCTGGGGACCTACTCAATCGAACCAGTAGGCCAGCCGCCCGTCTTTACTCTCTCAGAAGGAAGGGAAAGGTCGAAGATCGGCCCACGGAAATATAGATGTCCGGTGCCTTCCCATGTTCTGGGCAGCGTGATAATCTAAGTTATGGGGATTCCCCTGCAACGAAGGAGGGCTAGTAGAAACCCCGATGTAATTTGACGAGTCACCAAAGCCTAGGAGGTGCCACATGAAATGGGCTCTTATGGTTGATCGGGGCAAGCGCAAGGGGATGATCATTCCCGTTCAAAAGACTCCCTTCCTTATTGGACGAAACGACGAATGCCAGCTTCGGGCAGCCAATCCTTACGTCAGCCATCGCCACTGCGAGCTTCTGACCGAGGATGACAAGATCGCGGTTCGGGATTGCAAAAGCACCAACGGCACGTTCATCAATTCCCAACGGGTCGAGGGCCAAGTCGAGCTCCACGAAGGCGACCGCCTCAAAGTCGGCTCGCTGGCTTTTCTCGTTTGCCATGAAGATCTCAAACCCATTGAGGAGCCACATCCCGAGCGGTCGTCCCCAAAGCAGTCTCGGCCTGTTGATGAGGAGGCTGTGGGAGACATCCTTTTGAAACTGGACGAGGAGGACACGGGGCAACCTGGCCCCGGGCCAGGCGCCTGGAGGAACACGAGCGCTGAGGGTGCAAGCTCGCAACCCGGTCCCGCAAAAGGACAAAAAGCGGAGAAATCCGGGCCAGACAACGAGCCGGCGAATCTTCCATCGGATGTGGCTAGGGGACTACTGAAAGGACAAGGTGCCCTCCTGAAACGACGTCGAGTTCAAACTTGACGTCTGCGCCCTCTGCCGGAACCCAAGCAACACCGTTGCCAATGTGGCTTTGTATTCCACACACTTCTGAGAACAGACGCGCTGATGGAAAAGGTGCAGAGCCCAGTCGATCAACAACCACGGTGGCTCAAACGACTCTTGGGGTTGGATGGACGTAATCTCATTCTGTTGGTTACCATCCCTGGGAAGATGTGGTTCATCGGCCGGACACGAAGGACTCGCGGCAAGCGCGGTGTGTCCTTGCCAGTTTGCGGTTTTGCCTTGGACCCAAGATCGCGCATGGCATAGGCCGCAGACTTGCGGACTTTTGGGTCTTTATCGCTCAGCTGGTTTAGCCAGACGCTGAGCGGTTTGTTTTCGTAAATGAGGTCGTTCGGGTTTTGGGCCTTTGGCTTGTCCGATTGCCTCACAACGGCAAGAATAAGCAAAAATACGCCGCTCATTGCCCTAACCTCTGAAGTGGTGATTGGTTTTCCCAATAATAGACTGGCAGGCAGCTTTGCGCCAACAGCGATGTGGAATGGATCTGAGATGGCAAACAAAAGTGGTATTACCGTTGGCATACAGCAGTCCCCTGTTCTGCACGCTGAAGTCCTACTTCTTGGCCACAAGAAGACGATGCCGCATCAGAATGGTGTCAGGAAAACCTTGCATCGGCCCGCTACGGGCCATACAATAAACTGGCGGTTGAGGCGAGTTTTGTCTTGCGATTATTGCTGAGTTTGAATTTGCCGGATGACTAGATGAAGAGCAACCCGCATTTGCGGGAGGCTCGTTAACGAGTAGGCCGGCGTGGTCGAACACTTCAATGTGTCCGACCACGCCGGCCTTTTTTTGCCTTCATCGGGCGCGGCTTCGTCGCAGCGACCAAGGATACTTTCGATGAACCAATCCAATTCAATGGCGAAGCAGATCGCCGATGGTGCCAGTGCTTTCGAACAGAAAAAAACGGACCACGCTCCCAAAGCGGTGACCGTCATGTGGGAATAAATGCGCCGGATCCTCGTGAAGTGAATCGTTTTCATGATATTAGAGATTCAACGCTTTGGGACAAAAGCCTCGCCGACCGC
>DASZFK010000066.1:0-15369 GCA_035939855.1 Candidatus Angelobacter sp. | reverse complement strand
GATGGTGAGCAGGCGTCGCCGTCTGTTGGACTACCTGAAGGAATACGACACCGAGCGCTATAAGAGCGTCATCCAAAAACTTGGAATTCGAAAGTAATCGAATCGACGACATCGGTCATGCCTACCGAACATTTAGATGGCGGGAGGAGTGTCTCCTGCCGCCGTTGTGGATATGAGGACTCTCTCTGACAATCCCAACCGCTGGTTCTCCTGGAAATGAGGAACTATGAAGCAAACAGCCACCGTGGAACTCGCAGGCGGCAAAACCCTCCAATTTGAAACCGGACATTTAGCAAAACAGGCCCAAGGCTCAGCCGTTGTTCGCCTGGGCGATAACGTTGTCTTAGGCACGGCCTGCGCCAGCCCCAACCCCCGCGAAGGAATCGATTTCTTCCCCCTGACCGTTGACTACAAGGAATACACTTACGCCGGTGGACGCATCCCAGGCGGCTTTATCAAGCGCGAAGGCCGCCCCAGCGAACGAGAAGTACTTACCTGCCGCCTCATCGACCGTCCCATCCGCCCGTTATTTCCCGAAGGCTTCCGCAACGAGACCCAGGTCATAGCATTGGTTCTTTCCGCCGACACGGACAATGATCCCGACGTTTTGGCCATCAACGCCGCATCATGCGCGCTGATGGTTTCCGACATTCCTTTCCACGCTCCGTTGGGAGCCGTGCGCGTTGGCCTCGTCAATGACCAGTTCATCGTCAACCCGACCTACGCCGAGATGAGTGAAAGCCTCCTCAACATAACTGTTGTGGGCACGGTGGAAGGCATTGTGATGATCGAGTCGGGGGCGAAGGAAGTATCGGAAGAGAGAGTGGTCGAAGCCATAGAATTCGGCCACGGCGAGATCAAAAAAATATGCGCGGCAATCACCGACCTTGCCGGCCGCGCAGGTAAGCCCAAGCCTCAGGTTGCCCCACCTGAGTTCGACAACGAGTATTACAACAAGTTGAAAAAAAGCATCGGGAGTGAGTTGACCGACGCCTTGGATACCGCCAAGCATCCCAAAACCGAGAGCTATGCCAAGGTCGATGCGATTCTGGACCGGCTGAAATCCGAACTGCCAAAAGAAGATGAAGAGGCGCCAGCCAAGCTCTCACGCTATTTCGAGATTCTGCGGGAGCGCATCTTCCGCGAGCAGGTCACGAAAGGCCGCCGCCGTCCTGACGCCCGCAAGTTCGATGAGATTCGCTCGATCTGGATCGAAGTTGGCGTGCTGCCGCGCACCCATGGTTCTGCCATCTTTACCCGCGGCGAGACTCAAGCCCTGGTGACCACAACCCTCGGCACACCCGACGACATGCAGCGCATCGAGAGGTTTGAAGGTGAAATGAAGAAACGCTTCATGCTGCACTACAATTTCCCGCCTTTTTCCGTGGGCGAGGTTGGCCGCATGACTGGTGTGGGGCGTAGAGAGGTCGGCCACGGCGCTCTGGCCGAGCGTGCTATTTCTGCGGTGCTGCCGAATGTGGAGAGTTGGCCTTATGCCATACGCGTGGTTTCCGACATTCTGGAATCCAACGGTTCTTCTTCGATGGCCACCGTCTGTGGGGCCTCTCTTTCATTGATGGATGCTGGTGTTCCTTTGCAGTCCTCCGTTGCCGGTGTGGCTATGGGGCTGGTGAAGGAAGAAGATTCTTACGCCATCCTGACCGACATCGCCGGAGCCGAAGATCATTATGGCGACATGGACTTCAAAGTTGCCGGCACACGCAAGGGAATCACCGCCCTGCAAATGGATATCAAGGTTTCCGGCATTACCTCGCAGATCATGCGCGAGGCCATGGAGCAAGCCCGTCGCGGACGGTTGTTCATCCTCGACAAGATGGAAGAGACCATCACCGGCCACCGCGAAAAGATTTCTTCCTTCGCTCCGCGTATCTACACCTTGCAAATACCGGTGGATAAGATTCGCGACCTGATTGGTCCGGGCGGCAAGATGATCCGCAGCATCATCGATCAGACTGGCGTGAAAATTGATGTGGATGACACGGGCCGGGTGAATGTCGCCTCCAGCGACGAAAGTTCAGCCTCCAAGGCCATCCAGATGATTACCGATCTCACGGCCGTGCCTGAAATCGGCAAGACTTATCTCGGTAAGGTTGTGCGGCTTGCTGAGTTTGGCGCCTTTGTAGAGATTATCCCTGGCACCGACGGGCTGTTGCACATCAGCGAGATCGCCGAACATCGCGTGAAAGACGTTAAGGATGAACTCAAGGAAGGCGACCAGGTATTGGTAAAGGTGCTGGGAATCGAAGGGAATCGCATCAAGCTCTCGCGCAAAGCCATCCTGAGAGAACAACGCGCCAAAATGGCTCCCCAGGATAGTGGCAGCGGCGGTGGTGGTGGCGGTGATGGACATGCCCCTCGTGGCGACGCTGGAAATGGCGGCGGTGGATATCAGGGCGCGCCCCATGCTCCTGCGGGCGAAGAAACGATCACATTCGAGGGCGGCGGTGATTTCCCGGATGACGAACCAAACTTCAATCGTGAAGAAGCCAACCGCGAAACCGTGAGCACGCCCAGCGGACGTCCTGATCGCCCACGCGGTGATCGTCCTCCGCATGGCGGCGGTGGCAGCAGAAGGCCTCGTCGCGGCGGCGGAGGTGGTCGTGGCGGTCCACGTGGCGATCGCGGCGGCCATCGTGGCGGTGGCGGGGATCGCGGCCCGAGGTAAGAAATTATTGCATCGCAAGGGGCGCAAACGAACGATGAGTTGGTTTGTGCCCCAATCACCCGATCTCCCGATCACGTGCGATCACCCGATTTCATGTCCCTCCACTCTCTAAGCAGACTCCAATGGTTTGCGTACGTTCTGCTCTGCCTGATCTGGGGCAGTACATGGGTGGCGATTCGGTTTGTGGTTGGTGATGTCCCGCCGTTTTTGGGCGCATCAATACGGTTTTTCCTGGCGGCGGGCGTGTTGCTTATCCCTGCTTTCTTCCGCAGAGAGCGTTGGCCCAAGCATGACTATCAATGGAATGCGCTTCTGGTCTTAGGATTCACCATGATCGCCATTCCCTATGGGCTGATTTTCTGGGCCGAACAATACATCAAGTCTTCGCTGACAGCGGTGTTGTTTTCCGCCAATCCCCTGGTCGTTGCCTTGCTGACTCCCATCATGATGCAGCGCAAAGTTCCACGGCAGGCGGTCTTCGCGATGGTGGTGGCTTTTGGCGGGATCATTGCTCTTCTGTGTACTGACCTGGCAATTTCCGGTAAAACCCTGCTCGGCGGTGTTGCGGTGATTGGCGCTACATTGATCAGCGCCTGGTCGGTGGTCTTTGCCAAAAAGCGTCTTCATGACCTCGACACGGTGTTTGCCACCGGAATCCAGATGCTGATTGGCGCTGTTGGCCTGTTGTGGGCAACCTGGGCGCTCGAAAGCCACAAATCTGTCATCTGGACGGGAAAGGCGATTGCTGCGCTGGTCTTTTTGGCAGTTGTCGGCTCGGCGATTGCATTCGCCGTTTACTATTGGATGCTCAAATCGGTGCAGCCTTACCAGCTTTCCACGATCAGCCTGTTGGTTCCGGCAATTGCTTTATTGGAAGGAAATCTGCTCAACAACGAAGGCGTAACGATTACGATGTTAGTTTCGTCGATGGTTGTGCTTGGTTCGGTAGGCGTGGCTTTGCGCGCAGATTCTGACGACGGAAGCATAGCTTTGCCTCTGCGCGAAGGCGATGTATGAAGGCTGACTTATCACAAGGTAATTGACTCATCGCGGAGAACCCATGAAAAAACTCCTTTTCCTCTTCTTTCTGGCGCTCAATGTAGTTGCCCAGCCTCTTCCGCCCGTCGCAACATTTTCCATTGTCGCCATCGATCCAAACAACGGCGACATGGGGGTAGCCGTTGCTTCGCGATATTTTTCGGTTGGCTCCGTGGTCCCCTGGGCCTTGGCGGGAGTCGGCGCTGTCGCGACCCAAGCGAACGTGAATGTTGGCTACGGTCAACAAGCGATCGACCTGCTGCGGCAGGGACTCACCGCTCAGCAGGTACTGCAGAAGCTCCTGGAAGAAGATAAATTTGAGGGGAAAGACGGGCGACAGGTGGCGATTGTAGATGCGAAGGGCAATGTCGCTGCCTATACCGGCGCCAACGCGCCCAAGTGGGCCGGCGACCGTCATGGCAAGACATGGTCGGCTCAGGGCAATATTCTGGTCGGTCCGCAGGTTCCGGAAGACATGGGCAAGGCGTATGAATCAACCCAGGGTGAACTGGCTGAAAAACTTTATGCCGCGCTCAAGGCCGGAGATGCTGCCGGGGGTGACTCACGAGGACGCCAATCCGCATCCATGCTGGTGGTCAGAAAAGGTGGCGGTCGCAATATCAACAATGACCGTTACATCTATATCAATGTCGATGACAGTCCTGATCCGTTCAAAGAGTTGCGGCGGCTTCTCGATCTGAACCTGGCCTACAACTACGGCGACCAGATGTTCAAAGCTCTTGCCGCAAAGAACATGGAAAAAGCCAAGGCAGCGGCCCAAAAGGCCATCGTCTATGCTCCCAACAACGCTAACAGTCACATGCAGCTTGCATTTCTCAGTTATGTTTCGGGTGACAAAGCCACAGCGCTTGAAGAGTTCTCCAAGGCCCGGGATTTACGTCCTGAAGGATTCGCCAACCGCTGGCACGACGAAGCAGATTCACCTGAATTCAAACCGATGCTCGACGACAAAGATTTTCTGAAGAAGCTGTTTCCACCGGATGGGGTTCCGCCAACGCCCAGTGGTCCTGCTCACTGAGAACCGAAAGTCTTGGACCTTTGGGCCTTGGCACAAGTATTTCTGCGCGTTACCCTTACGGAAAATGACATGATGAGATATTCAATGAAAAAAACTCTGACGCTTCTTTGCTTGTTGGCCCTGGCCTTAGCTGCTTCCGCGCAGCAAAAAGAACAGGAGCGGGTCAAAAAGGCGGGTGAGGTTCTGATCGAGATCCTCAACATTCCCGATAACCTTCCTAAACCAATTCTGGACCGCGCTGAATGCGTGATTGTCCTGCCGTCCGTCAAGAAAGGCGCGATTGGCATTGGGGCCAGCATTGGACGCGGCGCCATGTCATGCCGGAGCGGCAGCAATTTCACCGGTCCGTGGGGACCTCCAGCCATGTATGCGCTGGAAGAGGTGAGTATCGGGTTGCAACTGGGCGGTCAGGCCACTGATTTTGTTTTGCTGGTGGTCAACCCCAAGGGCGTGGACTCGCTGCTCAAGAGCAAGGTAAAACTTGGCGGCGACGCCTCTGCCGCCATCGGCCCCAAAGGACGCGATGCCGAAGCCGCCACCGATGTGCTGATGCATGCCGAGATTCTGACCTACTCGCGTGCGCGCGGCCTCTTCGCCGGAGTCTCGCTCGAAGGCTCCACCTTGCGCCAGGACAACAGCGCCAACCATAAGCTCTATGGACGCGAGGTAACGGCGCGCGAAATTGTCCGCGACCATAAAGTCTCCACACCCGCAGCCGGTCAACTGATGGTTTCGGCCCTGCAAAAAGCTTCGCCAAAGAACTGGTCAGATGCAAAGTCACTGCAGAATGTGCCGAAGAAGAAGAAATAGTAGCTTGTAGCCTTTAGCCTTTAGCTCTTAGCCTTTAGTCACTGATGCCTGCATTGCTGGGTGATTCACAATATTCTTCTTCTCGCAATATCAGATCAAGCCAGAATCTTCTCTGCAATGCTAACAATCAAATTCTTGGCGAGCTGCGAAGGAATTTATCAAACCGCATTCAGATCAGTGGTGTCAGTGGAGATCAGTGGTAAGCAGGTATTGATCCGCGTTCCTCCGTGTTGATCCGCGGTAAGAAAAGGTTTTGGTTGCGGCCCTGCTGCTCTGCGATTTCTGCGCTCTCTGCGGTTGTCTTTCTTTGCATTTTGACGTGACTGTCCTGCATACTCCATCGTGACCGGAGCTAAGAACTAATGGCTAAGAGTAGCCAGCATCTTTTTGCTACACTTTCTCATGGCCAAAATCACTTATCTTGAGTGCACTCGATGCGGTGAACACATCAGCGCGGAAAAGCCGCAGACGATCTGCCCTAAAGACGGCGGTTCCCTCTACGTCCGCTACGATCTCAATTCCCTCAAGGGAAAATTTACCCGCGAATCCCTGGCGGGACGTCCTGCGAACATGTGGCGTTATTCTGAAGTTATGCCGGGCACGACGCCCATCACTCTGGGTGAAGGATTCACGCCCATGATTCCCAGCCGGCATGTTGCCAACGTCTTCATCAAAGACGAGGGTCTCAATCCCACTGGCTCATTTAAGGCGCGAGGTTTATGTGCGGCGGTGACGATGGCGCGTGAGTATGGTCTGAGGAAATTGGCAGTGCCTTCGGCCGGCAATGCGGCGAGCGCTCTGGCTGCCTATTGTGCCGCAGCTGGTATTGAAGCTCATATCTTTATGCCCAAAGATGTGCCTCAGGCCAATTATGTTGAGTGCAAATCTTACGGAGCCAACGTCACGCTCATAGATGGGCTGATCTCAGATTGCGCCAAGATCGTAAACGAGCGCAAGCAGGCAGAAGGATGGTTCGATATCTCCACGCTGAAAGAACCGTTTCGCGTGGAGGGCAAGAAAACCATGGGATACGAAGTGGCTGAGCAATTGAATTGGGAGTTGCCGGACGCTATTTTTTATCCGACCGGCGGCGGCGTGGGCTTGATCGGCATGTGGAAGGCCTTCGACGAAATGGAACAGCTTGGTTGGATCGGCAGCAAGCGTCCTCGGATGATCTCGGTTCAGGCCTCCGGATGCGCGCCAGTGGCCAAAGCCTGGGACAACCATCAGCCGATTTCGGAGATGTGGCAGAATGCCCATACCATGGCTGCCGGGCTGCGTGTGCCTAAGCCTTATGCCGATTACATCATCCTTGACATCTTGAAGAAGAGCGGCGGCACGGCAATTGCAGTTTCCGACGAGCAGATTCTCGACGGGGTGCAGGAATGGGCCAGCCAGGAAGGTATATTTGCGGCACCCGAAGGAGCGGCATGTTTGCCCGCTTATAAGATCCTGCTCGAAGAAAAATTTCTGCATCCCGGTGAAAAAGTAGTCCTCTTCAATACCGGCTCCGGGCTGAAGTACATCGATGTAATCGCTAAATCTCTGGAGCCAGTTCAAACAAAGGCAGCGCCAGCTTCGCGCAACATCGGTGGAATCATTCAACCATGCTGAGAAGAATTTGAAATTTATAAATTTTTAATTTGTAATTTTTGTCGATGATTCGGGGTCACACTGATTTTCCTGAAGACCCTTCTAAAAATTACAAATTATAAATTTCAAATTAGAAATTAAAATGACTGACCGTCTCTATTACCACGACTCTTTCCTCTACAACTTCGAAGCTCAGGTGATCGAGTCTCTTGAGCGGAGTGGCAGACACGCCATTAAGCTTGACCGCACAGCTTTCTACCCCACCAGCGGCGGTCAGGTCCACGATACCGGTAAATTCGTCGTCGATGGACGGGATGTGGCAGCTACAGAAATCGCCGATGAAGACGATGGAAGCATCATCCACTTTATCGCGGAGCCGGTCGCAAGCGGCAGGTCTGTCCGGGGCGTGATCGATTCAGTTCGCCGTCGCGACAATATGCAGCAACATTCGGGTCAGCATGTGCTTTCTGCGGCGTTTGTGCGCCTGTTTGATATTCCCACCATGAGTTTCCACATGGGCGCCGAGAGCTGCACTATCGATCTGGGCACGAAGGCCCTTTCGTCTGAGCAGATTGTCCAGGCAGAGCGCCTTGCCAACGAGGTCATTACGGAAGATCGTTCGGTGGCGATTCGTTTTGTGCCGCTTGAAGAAGCGCGCCAGATGGGATTGCGCAAGCTTCCACGCAAGCAAACCGGCGATCTGCGGCTGATCGACATCTCCGATTTCGACCTGACCGCCTGTGGCGGCACGCATGTCCGCTCCACAGGACAGATCGGGTCTATCTTGCTGCGCAAGGTCGAAAATGTAAAACAGGGAGTACGTGTCGAGTTTGTCTGCGGCCTTCGCGCTGTGGATACAGCTCGCCAAGACTACGACACACTGTCCGAAGCAGCAGGACTTTACTCTGCTCATCTGCGCGATGTGCCGGAGCAGATCAGGAAATCTCTCCAGGAAACCAAAACTTCCACCAAGGAACGTCACAAACTGCTGGAAGAGCTTGCCGAACTTCAAGCAGTCCATTTGCTCTCCCATGCGATGGGATCACCGCGCGTAATTACCGCCATATTTCCTGATCGGGATGCAGTATTTATCAAGCTGGTCGCTCAGAAGCTCACTGCCGCCAACACCGATGTAGTTGTTCTCATCGCGTCGGG
The DNA here is from genome assembly GCA_035939855.1 of Candidatus Angelobacter sp. Classification (GTDB taxonomy): domain Bacteria; phylum Acidobacteriota; class Terriglobia; order Terriglobales; family Acidobacteriaceae; genus Angelobacter. The sequence goes on along the minus strand of DASZFK010000066.1, from coordinate 7,048 downwards.
CTCTGGACAACCAGCGCTGGTCTTCGCGCAAAGTCCAGGCCAGAAATGGAACATGGGCCAATTGCTGAAAGAAACATTGTCCCAACTCGGTGGACGCGGCGGTGGGACTGCCGATATGGCCCAAGGCGGGCTGCCTGCCAATGCGACAGATTTGTCGCAGATCGAGAAAGTTTTGCAGGAAACCGCAAAGAGGCTGGTGTGACGTTAACATTGGGCGAGAACGCCTTCGCCCCCACAAAAATCTCCGTCATCCTGAGCGGAGCGAAGGAACTGCTCCGCTGCACTCAAGGACTACCCAAGCTCCCTTTCAAGACCAGCCTCGGGTTGAAGGAACTTCTTCTTAAACTTGGCTGAGACCCGCCTAATAGATTTCTGGAGCTTCAACGCCGACGATTTAGCCTTAAGTTCACAACGTCAAGAACGGCCACCTCTCCACCCTAAGCGCTGCGGAGCAGTTCCTTCGCTGCCGCTCAGGATGACGGTGAGCCACTCTGTACAACCTAATTGGTCGCCCTGGGAGATTCCATTTTGAATCCGACTCTCAACTTGAGCTCTCCAATTTGATCGTTATGTACTGTCGAATCTAACCGTGTAGAATCTTAGGTCCAAAAGCTAAAAGCCCAGACCAATAACAAAAAAGCTAGGAGCCAGAAGCTAGGAGCCACCCATGACCCGACTCGCTGTCTACGCCATTTTCCTTTTCGCCACTCTCTCTTTCGCCCAGCAGTCCCCGCCTGACTTCGATAAGGCCCACACTGAGGCTCTCAAATTTCTTACTGACCTGGTCAAGATCGATTCCAGCAATCCTCCAGGCAATGAAACGCGCGCTGCCGAGTACATCAAAGGCGTGTTGGCGGCGGAGGGCATCTCGGCACAGATCTACGAGTCAGCGCCAGGCCGTGGAAATCTGGTCGCTCGCCTCAAAGGTAACGGCAAGAAAAAACCGCTGTTGCTCATGGGGCATCTGGACGTGGTTGGCGTCGAGCGCGATAAATGGACTGTCGATCCTTTTGCAGCCATTGTCAAAGAGGGCTATCTCTACGGGCGAGGTTCTCATGACGATAAAGCCATGGACGCTGCCAATCTTGAGGTATTCCTGCTGCTGCACCGTCTGAAGGCGCCACTCGACCGTGACATCATCCTGCTGGCCGAGGCTGGAGAAGAGGGCACCACGGAGTTCGGCATCGACTTCATGGTGGCGAACCACTGGGACGAAATTGCATGCGAGTATGCATTCAACGAAGGTGGCGGAACCCCTGAAGAAAATGGAAAAGTACAATACGTGGGTGTCTCCACCACGGAGAAGGTTCCTCGGGGCCTGATCTTAAAGGCGCGTGGCACCAGTGGACACGGCTCAGCGCCACGTCTCGACAATGCCGTTACGCATCTGGCTGCGGCTGTGGCCAAAGTCGGCAACTGGGAAGCGCCCATGCGTATGAATGAGACGACCCGCCGGTTTTTTCAACAGATGGCCAAGATCAGTCCTCCGGAGAAAGCCAATATCTATCAACACGTAGAAGAACGCGCGGCGCAGCAGAAACTGCATGAGACCGAGCCTGCGTACTACTCCATGCTGCGGACCTCTTTGGTACCAACGATCATCAAGGGCGGATTTCGCATCAATGTAATCCCAGCAGAAGCGGAAGCCACGTTGGATGTCCGCGCCCTGCCGGATGAAAACATGGATGCGCTGAAAGCATCCCTGGCCAAGCTGATCAACGACCCGGCAGTCGAGATCACCTCAACGCCAGGCAACCAGCGTCCGGCGACACCGCCATCCGGATTGGATAACGATGGCTTTCACGCCCTGGAAAAAGCCCAGCAGAAAATATTTCCCGGCGTAATGACCATTCCCATCATGCAGGTGGGAGCAACCGATTCTTCCGAGTTGCGAGCCAAAGGGGTGCAAGCCTACGGCATCGGTACGCCAGCTACCAAGGAAGATTCCAAGCGCGTCCACGGCAACGACGAACGCACTGAGATCGCGGGCTTCGGAAAATTCGTGCAGTTCTTATACACTGCCACTACAGAGTTGGCTGGGCCAAAATAAAGTGCAAACCTTTAGCCACGAATGAACGCGAATAAACGCGAATCAAGGCTAAGAATCAAAAGCTAAGGGCTAAGAGCTAAAAACTAATGGCTGCAACTTTCCAAAATAAGACGATCTGGATCACCGGTGCATCTTCCGGTATTGGAGAGGCTCTTGCCCATTCCTTTCATCAAGCTGGCGCAAGGCTCATCTTATCGGCGCGCAGGGAAGATGAGCTGAAACGCATTCAGGGCGAGTGCGGAGGCGAGTCGTCCACGCGCATCCTGCCGCTCGATCTTACACAAGCGGAGCAGTTGTCCGATAAAGCGCATCTCGCTCTTGCCATGTTCGACGGCATCGATATTCTGGTGCAGAATGCCGGCATTACCCAGCGCTCGCTGGTCAAAGATACCAATACCTCCGTCTATCGGACGTTGATGGAGCTCAACTATTTTGCTCCCGTGGCGCTGACGAAAGCGATCTTGCCTTCGATGCTGGAAAAGAAGGGCGGCCATTTCGTCGTGATTTCAAGCCTGGTGGGCAAATTTGGTACCCCGTTGCGTTCCGGCTACGCTGCCTCCAAACACGCATTGCATGGATTCTTTGACTCATTGCGCGCCGAGGCCGGCCACCAGGGAATCAATGTCACGCTCGTGTGTCCCGGATTTATCCGCACCGACATCAGCTTACATGCTCTCGTCGGGGATGGTGGCAAGCATGGCAAGATGGACAGGGGCCAAGCCCAAGGCATGCCCGCCGACCGTTGTGCCGCGGAGATTTTGAAAGGCGTTGCCGCAGGCAAGCAGGAAATTTACGTCGGCCAGCGGGACAAATACCTGGTCTATGTAAAACGGTTCTTTCCGCGAACATTTGCGCGCATGGTCGCTATCAAAAAGTGAATTTGGTTATCTACTTGTAAGACTTGTGCATCTCGACCAGGCCGGCAAGCTCTCCGTTAGGATGGGATTTGGTGGAGACCTCGACGACACCCTCATAATTCAACACCACGGCTGCTATCTTGTTGAATGCATCGCCATCAACCGTTTTTGTAAGCGTCTGTTTGAATTCGCCATCCTTCGCGGCATCGTAAATGGTGAGGAGTGCCGGTGTCTTGGCGTCTTTTCGAGAGTGCTCCGGCCGCAGTTGTATCTTTGAGATGTTGTCCAGGTTCTGAATCTCAACTCGGATGGTGACGGTCTGGTGGTCGAAATCGAAGTTGAAGTCAGCTTTGCCGCTTGCCGCTGTTTGCACCGCGGGTGACTCGTTCCGGCCGAGAAGATCAGCGGACCAAGTGATCACGGCGTTACGTTCACTTGGATCGCTTTCCTGCGCCCATGTTTGAGGAGAGAAGAACAGCAATACTCCCGCGAGCGCAACCAGGCATCTTGAACAAAGGAGCATTCGTTTGTTGACCTCTTGTTCCTTACTCTATTCTAGCAAAAACAATAGGATGACAGACCTCATGCTAAAGGTATATAAATCTCGTCTTATAAACTTGCGATCTGGGATCTGACGACTACCATGCGAAGAATAATGAGAAGAGCCATATTGGTTTGCATCGCCGCAAGCCTTAGCTGCGTGGCCCTGCAGGCGCAGCCAAAGATCTGGACACAGCACAACAACAACTCCCGCAGTGGCAGCAATACTTCGGAAACGATCCTGAAACCATCGAATGTGAATGTGCGCAAATTCGGAAAGCTGTTCAGCTATCCTCTTGACGACCAGACCTATTCCCAGCCGCTCTATATTCCAGGGTTGACGATGGAAGTCGATGGCCAGTCCCACAATGTGGTGTTTGTGACGACCGTCAGCAACACGGTTTATGCCTGGGATGCCGATAGCTACCACGCCAATGGAGGCCATCCGCTATGGAAACGGAATCTCACTCCTCCGCCCCCGGCCCGAGTTCCCAGCGCCAAGGATATGTCTGAACTTGGGGCCTGTGGAGGCCAATACCATGACTTCGCCGGAAACCTCGGCATGGTGGGAACACCGGTGATCGATGCCGACTCAAAAACCCTGTATGTGGTCTCTCATATCATCGACGATCAGGGGAAACATGTTCAACGGCTGCATGCGCTCGACATCACCAGTGGCAAAGAGAAACTGGAAGCCAGGGAAATCAAAGCAAAGCTCAAAACCAAATATGCTGACGTGGAATTCACTCCGGTGTTCAACAACCAGAGGCCGGCCCTAGCGCTGGTTGGCGATGTCATTTACATAGGATGGTCCTCCTATTGTGATTCCGGCGACTACCACGGTTGGGTGATGGGCTACAAAGCTTCTAATCTTTCCCAGGTAACTGCGTGGAGCACCACCACGACCGGCGAAAGAGGCGGATTCTGGCAGTCGGGACAAGGCGTGATGGTTGACGACAAAGGAAGCCTCATTCTTGTTACAGGAAATGGAAGCTCCGATGAAGAGGGCAATTATTCTGAGAGCGTTGTCAAACTGAGTCCCAATCCACAAGGAGCGTTGCAGGTTTCGAGTTTCTTCACGCCCAACAACTGGGTGTTCCTCAACGACAAAGATCTCGACTTCGGCTCGGCTGGAGTGATCCCAATTCCCGGCACAACATTCATTGCGGGTGGCGGCAAAGAAGGAATGTTTTACCTGATCGATGCCGACAGTCGATTGCCTCAGTTCAAATTGGTTCAATCGTTCCAGGCAGTTTGGCCTTCCCCCGGTACAGCTTCCATGCACATCCATGGATCGCCTGTTTATTTTGAACCCAAATCCAAAGTGAAACTCGAGATTGAATCTGAGATTGAATCTGACGAAAAGGCCGAAACCAAGCCCGAGGCAAGAACCGACAAATACCTTTATCTCTGGGGTGAAAACGATTTTCTACGCGTCTTCGAATTCATCGATAAAGGTGGGCCACCTCATCTCAAGTCGACTGCTGTCGCAGTAAGCACGATGAGAGCGCCGCAAATTCTGGCTCCGACTCCGCCCAACAGAGTGCCCAGAGGCGGCATGCCCGGCGGGTTTCTATCGATCTCTGCCAATGGCCATGAGGATGGCATTCTGTGGGCGCTGGCAGTGTATGCCTGCAACGCCAACCAGCATGTGGAACCGGGCATCCTTTATGCGTTCGACGCCGCAGATTTCATGGGTAGAAAAGATCCAACTGCGCAATTGAGGGAACTCTGGAACAGTAAAGAGTACGCATCGCGTGACGATGTTGGATATTTCGCCAAATTCACCTATCCAACCATCGCCAATGGAAGAGTCTACGTTGCGGGCTGGGGAGCAGTCCCATCCCATGAGTGGGACAAGTGCTCTCCCAAGGAAGTGCCCTCCGACCGGGGACAGCTCAATGTTTATGGATTGCTTCCGACTCCTTAGAGGACAAACTGACGGACTAAAACCCACCACGGAGGCACGGAGACGCGGAGAAGATTAAACCTCAAATCCAGATCCAACCCGCCACTTATGTGGATGGGCACAATAATTGCGCCTCTTCGGGACTTCGATGCCGTACATCCGCGTAAATCTGCCGTAAGTTTTGTTTTGCGGATTGCCGCGCTATGCCACATCTTTCTAGCTCTTCTGGTTTTCTGGCTGACGTTTCAAGTGCCTTCGGTGGCGCAGAGCAGCAATCGCGCGCCAAAGCGTCCAACATACAAAGTTACCGATCTAGGCCCAATTAAGACGATTGCATCCGATCTTGTTGCCGGGCTCAATTCATTAGGGGATGTTGTTATCTGGCGACAGAATGATTCGCAAGCCTTCTCGCCCGTGCTGATCACCGGCCACCAGCAACTATCTCTGAAAATTCCTCCGGGCTACCAAAACAGTTTTGCGTATTCGCTCAATGACAAACGAAATGCTGTGGGCTGGGCGAATACCACTTTGAATCCTGTAGACAGCTTTTCCATAACACACGCATTTCTGTTTACCCACGATCAAACTACCGATTTGGGAACGTTGGGTGGAAGCTGGAGCCGCGCTTATGCAATCAACAATCAGGATGTGATCGTTGGCATTTCGGAACTGGGGAATAAGCAACAACAGGCATTCCAATATGCTGGTGGAAAGATGTCGTCTCTACCGCCACTTCCGGGCGGCCAGTCAAGCGTTGCTTTTGCCGTGAATGACGCGGGGACCGTCGTGGGTGGCTCCGAAGTTCCACATACGAACTCGGTAAAGGTCGAAGTCCATGCAGTGGTATGGCGAAATGGCGTGCCCACGGACCTGGGAGTTCTTCATCCGAATAGCAGCAGCGTGGCCCACGCTATAAACAACCATGACGAAGTTGTGGGAACGGCAGATGGGCCAGAGCGAAAGACGGTCTTCCTGTACCGAGATGGGAGGATGCAGGACCTTGGCATACTGCGCGCCCGCGCCTTCTCCATCAATGACAAGAGGCAGATCGTAGGCACGCAGCAGACAGGTGAAGACCGCCATCCGCATTCGCAGGGCTTTCTGTGGGAGCACGGAAAGGTTTACGATCTCAACACCTGCCTGCCGAAGGCGAGCCCCTATCAGATCCAAGAGGCCTTTCGCATCAACAATGCCGGGCAGATTCTGGCGATTGGCGTGTTTGAGGAACAGATGCATGCTTTGCTGTTGACGCCGGTCCGGTGAGCGAGTTGCTCCGCCTTTCTTGAAAAGTCTTGTTTTCCGAGAAACTTGTAAACGACCAGCTATCTTTGCCGTCGTAGTTGCGTGAGCCAGAAATTCAAAGGATGTAGAACCTCCGAATGGCTTGATGAAACCCTAGAAAACATTCAGATGTAGAGTCTAGCTCCGTCGGGGCGAAACAGGCTGTAGTGGTTTGCCCCGACGTTTCGTCGTTAGCCGATCCGCTTTGCGCCGCCAGCATAACCGTCCCCGGGTCAGGGAGATGTTCGACTGAAAGACCACTTGCAGAGATTTTTGTCCTCTTCGGGATCCAATACGCAGCGACCCACCAGCGCTTTGCGCGCACCAACTGGGAACGTGACGCCCACATTGGTACCCGCAGGGAACGTGGCAGTTCCGTTAGGACCTTGATCAAAGAAAAACTGGACGGGA
>DASZFK010000065.1:0-11438 GCA_035939855.1 Candidatus Angelobacter sp. | reverse complement strand
GCATTAGCCACGGCAATCGGGGCTGCAATGGCTCCCGATTCACCAATGCCCTTGGCCCCATAAGGCCCCATGCCGTTTCCCGATTCCAAAATTTCCACTCGCACTTCCTCGGGAAGATCGAGCGTAGTAGCCACCAGGTAGTCGTGCAACCCGGCGTTTAGCACCTTTCCTTCTTGAATTTTCATCGATTCGAAAATGGCCTGCCCGATTCCCATTGTGATCCCGCCCAGAATCTGGCCGCGCAATGCCTCGGGATTGAATGCATGGCCAACATCATGAACGGCAACATACTTCAGAATCCGCACCTGTCCGGTATCGGGGCGTACCAGGAGGTCGCAACCATGGCTTGCGTCCATGAAATCGATGGCGCCAGTTTGGTTTCCAGTGGCAGGATCAAGCAGAGGTCCAGGAGGATTGTGACTTTCTCCTACCGTAGCGATGTCTCCTCCCGCATGTTGTGCCAAAGCTGCCCACGACAATCTGCGATTGCGGTCATTTGCAACATAGACTCCATCGCTGTCCATCTGCAGCTCCGATATGGACGCTGCAAGAGCCTTCGATGCGATTTCCAAAACCGTTTTCTTCAGGCGCGCCACTCCGTCCAACACCGCAGCCGCGCACATGGAAAGGGACCGGCTCGATCCAAATCGGGGCTGAAATGACTCACGGCTGAAGGGAAACATACGCGACTTCAGGTTTCCCGCTAATCCAATGAAGAAATTTGCAGGACGCGCGATGATTCTCTGGAAGCGAACCATATTTCGTGGATTCTTGATTCGCGCTGTAATGACCAGCAACATCTTTGCCCCAGTCGTTTGCACCCACTCCGTGAAACGATAGAGCGTAGACTTAAACCACGAAGCGCGGCGCCCCTCTCCAAAAGCAATGCCGCTGGGGTCGTCGATGGCGGCGCGACTCTGCACATATTCGGGCAGGTCCTTCAACCCCAGGCTTGTGGCCAGTAACCGCGCCATCTCGTTGGTGACCGCTGTTCCGGAATCTGAGATATCCGATTCAACCTGGAAATGGCCATCTTTATTGAAGCCAACCTTCACCACGAAGCGATCGACCATGCCATAGGGATAGCCATATTTGCCATGAATGGTGGTCACTCCCCGTCCATGCAACCAACCGGCCGGACACACTGGGGTCGGCCCTAGAAGCTCATTCACGCGGTCCATCGTCTGCGCGAGCCAAAAATCCTTTCCCGGCATCGGACGTCCAAAGCCATCTTCGCGGGTCTTCTTGTAGTTGCGTTTGCGCAGCTCATCGGGTGGAATGCCTAACTTGTGCGCAGCCTGCTCCACGATGGATTCCACCCCAAAGCTGATTTGCTGCGATCCGTATCCGCGCATGGGAATGGTGGGCAGATTATTGGTGAGTACGCCACGTACCCGCATCCGCACGTTGGGAATGTCATAGGATGCGCTGGCTTCGGCGCCAATCACCGCGGCTACGGCGGGGGTGAGTCCAACATAAGGACCAGCATCGGTAAGAACGGAGGCGTCCAATGCCAACATGCGCCCATCTTTGGTCAGCGCAAGGCGATAATCGCCATAAGATGGATGTCGTTTCGAGCGCCGCTGCAAAATCTCGTCTCGGCCCAAAACCAGCCTGACTGGTTTCTTGAGAAGATAAGCCAGCAGGCCCAGGTATCCTTCAATCGTAAAGGCCGCATATTTGCCGAATGATCCACCAATATTGCGGGCGATGATGCGAACTTTGTCTTGAGGAATGCCCAGCATCTTGGAGACCGCTCGTTGGCCACTCTCACTCGTCTGGTGCGGGACGGCAATATTCAATATGCCGTCTTGAATCCATGCGGTTCCGCCCTCCAGTTCCATGCAGGCATGGTCGTTGATTTCGTTGCTATAGCTGCCGGTAACGACTACATCCGCTGTATGGAAAGCGGCATCCACATCGCCTGTTTCCTGGACAAACTGGGCAGTCACATGCTCCGCGATAGCTGTCCGCACATCGGTAGTGGGCGTATGCGGTTCATAAGAAACCTCGATCAGCCGTAACGCCTCTGCCGCAGCCGCCTCAGTGCGTGCCGCGACCAAGGCCACAGCGTCCGCCATAGTTTGCACTCGATCTACGGCCAGCAACGGCTGGTCATGGCCAAACGCCACTGCCCCAGTACAGTTCTCTTCGGGAATGTCCTGGCAGGTAAACACCGCTTCGACGTCGGGAAGGGCTCTTGCTGCGCTTGTGTCGATATATCGGATTCGCGCTGAAGGATGCTCGGTCCAAAGAATCCTTCCCACAAGAGGTGCCTCGACCTTTTGGTCCGTGGGATACCCTGCCGAACCACCCATTTTCTTTTGCAAATCAACTCTCGGGAACAGGATATTTGGAGCAGCCTCTCCATGGCAGGCAGCTAGCGTGGCCTCCATCATCTGCTGATATCCAGTGCAGCGGCACATATTACCGGAAAGAGCAGTCTTGACCTCTACCGGCGTCGTTCTTTCCTCTGAAGCTACGTGATGAGAAGCTGAAACCAGCACGCCACAAGAGCAGTAGCCGCATTGAAAAGCCTGGCGGGCGAGCAATTGCTCACGCAAGCTGTGATCGCCCAGTGACGGCTTTAGGCCTTCGGCGGTAACAATGCTTCGTCCTTCGGCCTGTACGGCAAGCATCAGGCACGAAGATTTGGGTTGGCCATCCACTAACACCATGCATGCGCCGCATACACCCTCGCCGCAGCCATACCTCACTTCACGCAATCCCAGCCGGTGATGCAGACATGCCTGCAAAGTGACGTACGGCTCGACTTTGGCGTGCCGCTGCTCGCCATTGACCCTCAGCGTCAAATCCAGCAATTGGTCTGCAGAGTTCATATTTGCAATATCTCCGAAAGGGCTTCGCGCACACCGGCGTTGATGAGCCGCCGCCGGTATTCAGGAGAAGGTGGAGAAGGCAAGTCACAGATGGCCTCTTGGGCGGACGTTGTGCCTGCTTCCTGCAGCAAGCGTTGATTCCATTCGATTGCCGATCGACCGGTCAGCAACTTTTCCGTCCGGCTAAGCCGCTGCGGCTGTGCGGAGACTCCGCCCACAACGATCCTCGACGCCACGATCGTTCCTGCGCGAATGTGCAGGCAAGCAGCAACATTGGCCATCGTAATGCCTGCGGAAGAGCGCCATGCAAATTTGCGGAATGCCGACGCTGCTTCGCTGCTGTTCGGTACTTGAATGGAAACGATCATCCTTCCTTGCGGAATGAATTTGTCGATGGAGAGTGTCTCGCTTGAGCTGCCGCGAAGGCTGGTAATCTGGGCATCGAAGGCTATCAAAGCCGGATAGACGTCAGCCGTGGGCACGCCCGCCGCGATGTTGCCTCCAATGGTTCCGGCCCGCCTCACCTGCGGATTGCCGACTGCCTTCGCGGCTTGGATCAGTGCTCTTAGAGCTGGCGTCGCCGGCATTCGTGCGATGGTATCAAGTGTGACTGTGCTGCCCAGAAGCAGCGCCGAATTAGTGGTCTCGATCCGGGAAAGCTCCGCCAGTCGCCCGATGTCGACGAAGGTCTGCTCCTGGCGCTCACAGCGGGCGATGATTGGAACCAGAATGGTGCCTCCCGCGAGTGGGACAGCACCCTCTGCAACTGCGGAAGCGGCGGTTTCCACCGCCTCGGCTCTAATATATCTCACGCTCCGGCCTTGCCAGATGAAACGCTAGCCAGGGTTCCAGAGTCGCCCGGCCCGCGATTCAATCTTATGATTTTCGGTGCTTTTTCATCGTCATCATATACGTATTCCCAAAAAATTCAATCACCAGTCTTAAATCACATGGTCTTCTCTGCGCTCCCTGCGGCCTCTGTGATTGAATGGGTTTGCAGCTCTCATAATTCGTTTGAAAATCGGAACGCCCCCACTTTACAATGCATGGACCCGCATCAATAACGGAAAAACTGCGAGACAAGGAGCCGCGTGGCCACCGACATCACACAAGAGATCACGGTTCAAGAGTTCGATCTTCAACTTTGGGTGGCAACGGATCTGCTGCGCCTGCGGTCACTGCATTTTGGTTTTTGGGGAGAGGGCGAAACTGTAAAACTCGATTTCCGGATCATTCGTCAGGCCCAGGCCCGATATACGAAGCTACTGGTCAACACCGTGCCGCCAGAAGTGCGCGACATTCTTGACGTTGGCTGTGGCGTAGGTTGCAACGCCCGGGCGCTGGTTCAAAAAGGCCACAAGGTCACCTCTATTTCGCCCGACAGAAACCACGAGAAGTTCTTTCGCGATGCTCCCCAGTCGATTCGATTTTGCCGGTCGAAATACGAAGACTTCTCTTCTGCGGATCAGTACGATCTGGTGCTCATGAGCGAATCGCAGAACTACTTTGATGCCGATGTTGGCCTTTCCCAGACACGCCGGTTCCTGCGTCCGGGTGGATATCTCCTGATCTGCGGCATGTTTCGCAAGCAAGACACGCCTAAGTTCGACCAGGTGCGCAATGTGGAAGATGAATATCTGGGCAAGGCGCTCAAGCACGGCTTCGAACTCGTGGATCGCGTAGACATCACTCCCAACGTCTCGCCCACGCTGGATCTGGTGCGCATGGCCAAAGAGGAATACCTCACGCCGCTGATTTCAGCCACCAGCAGCGCGGCGCGCTGGAAGCTCATGGTTGCGGGCCTGTTGTTTCGCAAAGAATTCGGCCAACTGCGGCGAATCCAGAAATATTATGAGGACTTTTCGAATTCGCAGTTCTTTTCCGAGCACGTGCGCTACCTGAAATTGCTCTTCCGATGCAATGATCGCGGGCAAAAGCCAAATTAGGGTTCGAGTTTTAACGTCCTGCTATGCCTGAACCAAACCTATCGTCACTTCCCGATCCGGCTGAAGCAGTGCGGTTGGAAAATGAAAAGCTAAAACTCCTCACCGATGTAAATCCGCCGGACGAGATTCTGGTCGTAAGCGATCTTCACCTTGGGCGTGGACGAGAGTCCGACACGCAGCGGTTTTATTGCACCGAGAACTTTGTTGCGGACCAGACATTTGCGCGCTGGCTGCAAGCCATGCAGCCCAAGGAAGGCAAACTCCTCGTCTTGAATGGAGACACCTTCGATTTCATTCGAGTCGCCAATGTTCCCCAAACGGTTCAGGAATTCGACAAGTGGAGCTTATGGCTGGCGCGGTCGGGTGTCACAAAGACTTCACAAGAGCTGCAGCAGCCCGGGGTGATCTCCAAAAAAGAAAAGACGTTTGGCCTCCAGACAGACGACTATAAGTGTGTCTGGAAGCTCCTGCAAATCTTTGAAGGCCACCAGGAATTCTTCAGTGCTTTGGCCCATTGGGTCGAACAGGGCGGCGCGCTCCTGATTTCAAAAGGAAATCACGACCTCGATCTTTATTGGCCACTCGTGCGAAAAGCCTTTTGCGCTTTCATAGAGAGCCAAGGCGCATCATGCACAACTACCAGCCAGCGAGTGTTTTATTGCGATTCGTGGATTCGCATCCGCAACGTCTATCTCGAGCATGGACATGTATACGATCCGGAGCAACAGATTGCAGGCGGTCCTCTGCTGCCGCAAGACTCTTCACAATTGAATCTGCCCCTGGCTACTTTTGTGGCACGGTATCTGGTCAACAAGCTGGAAACGTTAGAGCCTTTTTTGGGATCGATTTCTCCCACCGAACGCATCCCCTGGATCCTCTTGAGCAGCCATCCGCTCGCCGGACTTGCATTCTTGGGCCGATCGCTCTATTTCATAAGCCGGGCTCTCTCACGGCCAAGGAAGCGAGGGCTCTTTTGGTATGCAGTTTTCCTGGTCACCCTGGTATTTCCCCTCGTAACCGGATTGCTGATTGCGCTCGCATTTGTCTCTTCGTCGGCGCGCGATTTCATCCTTAAAGCGTTACCGGCTTTTCTTGGAAATCACCCGGTAATCTCTTCGGTTCTTGGGTTTGGCCTTCCCTATATCGCAGCCGCATGCAAAGAGTTCTTCGAGTGGCTGAAAAGCCGCCGTAAGAGAGCGGCTGGGGAAGATAGATGGGCCCAAAGTGTTTACAAAACCATTCAGACTTTATCATTCCCTCCGGCACATCGGATCTACACCGTTGTGGGCCACACACACGATCAGGATATCCAGAGGCTGCCGGATCTCAACGGATCCAAGGTTTTATATTTGAATACGGGCGCTTGGATTCCCGTATGGCCTGAAGATCGCCCCGATCTTGCCGGACAGGTGCTTTATGCGTTTGCGCATTTCAAACTACAGAACGGCGAATATTGTCACAGCTTTTTTGAATGGAAAGACGATCGTAACCAGCCGGGAGAACTGTATATTCTGGCTCCATCGTCAACGAAGTAATCAATTACCCATTTACCCAATTCTTGAAGTCTTCGTCTTCGCTTATATGCATCGCGCTCTGGAGCAGAGAGAATTTGAGCGAAGCTCCGCAGCAGGAGCAGCTTGGGAATTGGCTTCCTTTAATGACGACAACCTCCCCGGCATGTCTGCCATTCGTTGTTGAATGCCCCGCGTTGTATATTCCCGACAAAAGAGCGATTTCTCCGGAATGAAGTGTGCCAGGGTCCTCATACGAGACATGAGAATCCGCTATTCTGACCACAGAATGAAGGGCGCGAGTTCCACTTTGGTTCATTTTGCAACCTCCTCGATGAGACCTATATGTGGATAGGGCACGTCCCTTGCCAAAATAAGTTGAGGAAATCAAAGTACTTCCGAGCGTGCTGGATCATCTTCGGTATTTAATGAAGGTAATATTTACCAAGTCAGCCCCGCCAACGGGCTGGGCCGGATTGAACAATCTGTGACTCGGCGGGCACTGCCAAAATTGCTCCTTCGGCTACGCAAGCTCGCCTCGAGGACAGGCTACAATGCCAAAACTGAAATTCCCAACTGCAATCTCTTGCTGTACCGAAGTGCGCTGATTCTAGAACGGTTCAGCAAAGAGTCACATCGCGAAGGCGGGATGAGGAGTTCTGAATTGCTTTTCCGATCATCCAATTCAGACCGCATTAGCCAGAGGTCGTTCCGGCTCTACATCGTCCTCTAGGAATACGTGACTGTGAAAAGGCAGCACTCTGCGGTCCTCCACCGTCCGGAGCAGCCGAAAGCGGACGTTGTGCTTGCATTTCTTGCAGCGCGGGAAACGGCTGTCCACCATCAATGTAACCGCGTGCATCAGGCGATGCGAATGGTGCTCTACAGAGTAAACAGCGCTGCGCGGCACTGTGTCACCAGGTTTATATTTCATGGATCGAAAACTATAGAAAACAATACACAGAAAACATTTCTGGGATGCGCAAGCAGCGACTCTGGTTGTACCTCTGGAGGCAGATCTCTCACGAATTTCTCAATTCCAAAACTATTCTAAAATCATGTTATTCTGCCATTGCCACTTTTCGTCTTGTGGTCCTGAAGTCAGGGAGCCGGAGACGACCATGCATCCCTTGCCATCGACGCGCATGAGGGTAGGTTCCTTGGCCCTAAGCGCGCTTTTGTCTATTGCCGCCTGGACACTGACTGCGGCTACGTGGCCCGTTTTTCATCAGCGCGTTGGGGTCTTCTTTACAGCAGCAGCCTTCATTTCCGCGGCGGCTGGCGGAATGACGCCGGCAGTGCTTGCCGCAATATTGAACACGGCTGCTTTGAATTATTTTGCCTTCCTCAATCGAACTTCCATCCCTGGCATTACCGCCGGGTTGTGGTCTGTACTCCTGGTTACCGTCTCACTGATGGTTGGTTATGCGCGCGAGAAGTGGTCAATCGCGGAGATGCGGGCCGGGCGGCTGAGCACCGATCTTGCCCGGGTTCAGGATGAACTGGACTCACAGCGGGCCGATCTGAAGCGCTTTCATGACGCCAGCGTTCGTCTTTCCAGCAGCCTGGAATTGCAGCGTTTGCTCAGCGATGTGTTGACATCGATTGCAGCCCTGCAGAAGACCGACCTGGCGATGTTGTTGCTGCTGCCGAATGCAACCAGTCGTAATCTGCGAGTCGAGACATACGCGGGCTTTACAGCCGAGCAAATCAGGCTCTTTGGCGATATCCCGGCATCGTTTTTTCCTCTGCAGCGCAGCCTGACGATTGAGGACATTGACCGTCCTGCTACTTATTTTCCATTCATAGATGCTGCTCTCCAGATCGGATTTCGGGCCGTCTTCAGCATGCCTATCAGCAACAGCAAGGGAGAACCGCTTGGAGTCGTAGTCACATTCTTCAGGAACGCGCATTCGCCCTCCGAGCGTCAATCGAGGCTGGTGGAACTCTATGTTCGCCAGGCAGCGAACGCTCTCGACAACGCACAACTCTATCGTAGTTCCCTGGAAACGCTTGCTGTCGAGCAGCGCCGCACTGCAGTCTTGCGCTCTCTGGCAGAGGCTTCCCTGCAAATCAACTCCGCACTCACGCTCGACTCTCTACTTCAAGTGATTACCGATCAGGCCAGAAATATCATTGGCGCACACCAGGCATTTACCACGTTGCTTCCCAAGGGTGCATGGAACCAAAGCATTACCTGTACTTCATTGGCTGAAGGTGAAACCGCTATCCCTTTGCTTCCCGAAGCTTCGGAAATATTTATGCTCGCCTGTAGCCTGAACAAACCAGTGCGCCTGCCGGAAAAACCGAAGGGGAATGATCTTTGGCGCACCATGAGCGGAGGAAAGGGCGGATGGCTGGCTGCGCCGCTGCTGACCCGCGATGGAAGAAACTTGGGTTTGATTCAGCTCTCCAGAAAGATCAATGGCGACTTTTCTGAAGACGATGAGTTCATCCTGGTGCAGCTCACCCACATGGCATCCGTAGCGGTTGACAACGTGCGGCTGTATCGCGAAGCCCAGGAACAAATCGCCGAAACGAAGCGGGCCCAGGAGGCGCTCCAGCGAAGCAAGGAGAGCATGCAGTTGGCCCAGCGCTGCGTCGGCATCGGGATTTGGGAGTGGCATCTGCAGAGTGGAACGTTGGTCTGGTCCGATGAAATCTGTCGCCTGCACGGCATCGAACCGGAGAGCTTTGACGGCAAATACGAAAGCTGGATGGAGAGTATTCATCCCGAGGACCGCCAGCAGGTGCATAGGTCCATAACCCAGGCCATGGCGCAAAGCGCCGACTATGAAGTGCAATACCGGGTCATCTTTAGCGGCAAAAACATTCATTGGCTCGAAGCCCGTGGGCAAACCATCGTGATTGGCGACACCTCGGTACGCATGTTGGGAGTAGCCATGGACATCACAACCAGCAAACTAGCCGAAGAAGCTTTACTGCGCTCCGAGAAAATTGCCGCCACCGGACGCCTGGCCGCCAGCATCGCCCATGAAATCAACAATCCGCTAGCGGCTGTGACCAATGTGCTGTATATCCTGCGCACCCGCCAAGACATGCCCAAGTCTGCGCTGGAATTTGTGCGAGTCGCGGAACAGGAGCTCGCGCGTGTCTCTCATATCACCAAGCAGACACTGGCTTTTTACCGTGAAGTCTCGGCGCCGGTCTTAACCTCGGTACCCAGCCTGCTGGACGAAGTTTTGAGCGTCTACAGCCGCAACATCGAGGAAAAGCGGGCGACGATCCTGAGACGCTATGGTCACGTGGAAGAGCTGCTGGCCTTTCCCGGAGAACTTCGCCAGGTCTTTTCCAACCTGGTGCTGAATGCGCTGGAAGCAGTACCCATGACAGGCAAGGTGGCGGTTCGAGTCCGCCGTGATCGCTCTTCAAAATCGCAGCCGGGCCTGCGGATAACCATTGCGGACGATGGAAGCGGAATCTCCCCCGAAAATATGCCCAGGATTTTCGAGCCGTTCTTTACGACCAAAGACTCCAAGGGCACCGGTCTGGGCCTGTGGGTAAGCCAGGGCATCATCCAAAAGCACGGCGGCACAGTGCGTGTACGCAGCCGGGATCGAGGCGCCAACCACGGAACTTGCTTTACCGTCTTTCTACCGTTTGCTGTCTTCGAATCGCGCTCGTTGCAAACATCGAGGCAGTCATCTCCAAACACCATCAGCCGAGGCACCGCCGCCGGTTCCACCAGCGATCTCTCGGTGGCGTGACCTATGATCCGGCATGGAAGGAATACTTCGCAAAGCGGAGAGTTGGCAAGCCTTGAAGAGTGCACTTTCGACCAGGGTGCTTAAGGTGAAATCATCGCCATCGAGAGTAACGATTACCGGTGCAGAGCCGCAACTTTTCGTCACGGGTATCCAGAGATCATACGAATTTTTCCGTAAGAAGTTAGGCTTTTCGCTTGTATTCAGTTACGGCAAACCTCCCTACTATGCACAGGTGGGTCGCGACACAGCGCGTCTCAATCTAAGGTGTGTCGAGCGACCAGTAATCGAGTCGACGGTCCGCGAGCGGTAGGAACTGTTGTCGGTATCTATGACCGTCGCTACAGCGGACGAGATCAAGCTGCTGTTTCTTGAGTTTCAGTCCGCTGGTGTTTCCTTTCACCAAAAGCTGAAAAAGCAGCCTTGGGGCGCCAAGAATTTCGTCGTCAAGGATCCGGATGGGAATCTGCTGCTGTTTGCTGGACCGGCAAATTAACAGCTACCATGATTTGGGACATGCCTCAGCAAATCCGAATCCGGCTGCGTCCCCTGCACTGCACTCTCCTTGTAATTGTTTTTCTCGCTCTGGTTCCACGCAGTGGCCGCTCGCAAACATCAACTGAACCGACTACGGGCGAAAGGCTAGCCCATGAGTACGAAAAGCAGGTAGGCCTCGGAAGCACGCTTGAACTGGAAAGGATCTCCAGCTACATCAGCAGCATTGGAAATCGAGTGGCGAGCGCGCTTCCCTCGCACGCTCGATACCACTTTGTGTTCGATCCCAATCCTGCGTTCAAGAGTGCTTTCGCACTTCCGGACGGATACATCATCGTTGGCGGCGGCTTGCTGGCTCTGGCGCAAACGGAAGACGAACTGGCCAGTGCATTGGCCCATGAAATTGAGCATGTAGAACTCGGCCAAGTGAACACCCGCGTGACAGAATTGACGAGGCAAAAAAATATAAACGAATTACAAGTGAGTGACTTTTTTTCCGGCTATGGAAGAGAGAAGGAACTTGCCTGCGACGTGAACGGGCAGAAGCTGGCAGCACAGGCAGGTTACTCTCCTGCCGGGATGTTGACACTTCTTGAGACATTTAAGTCTCTGCAGCGCGGATCGGCAGAGAAGGTGTCTCAGAAACGTCCAACCCTAGCTGAGCGCATTGCCCAAGCCAATCGATTCGTCAGCGCATCGAAACTGAAACAAATGCCACTGAATATCCCTTGACCCAGCCAGGACGTCCAGCCCAGAGTCTTTTGCCCTTGCATTTAGTCTTCGATCCCAGTTTTCAAGAAATGCAAGAATGCCGTTCGGCCCAAGGAATCGCTCACCTAAAGCAAACCATGCGGAGTCCCAAAAAGTGTCCAAAAATTTGGATAAGAAAAGGGTGGGGTACGCTCTGCTCCACCCTCTTCA
>DASZFK010000064.1:0-7071 GCA_035939855.1 Candidatus Angelobacter sp. | reverse complement strand
GCCGTTTTCCAGGCTGGGCAGGGTCTGGGCAAAGGCGCCAGCGCTTCCCGCACCAAAAAACAGCGCCATACAAAACAGTCCGGCAAGCAACGACGGTTGGGGCGTAGCCATCCACCTAGGGCCTTTCCGTACGGACTCCTCAGGTTCATCTCGGACCTTGGCCGAAATCTGCGTGGTGTTCACACCTTCAATACCTCTGGCTATGATGGCAAAAATCGAACCCAGAAACTTACCTGCCATACAATGACTTCTCCCAATATGAATGAGTTAGACCGGAGCCGAAGCCGTTCCGCGAACTGTTCCGAGCGAGTGACAGACCACTGCGTTAACGCTCCGCGTTTTCGCTGGTATCTCTGGGAACGGCTTGACTGCTTCTTGAATCTGCTGCGGCAGCGCCCTCCCCGTAGGGAGTCGCTGGTTTTTGGTTCAGGGGAATGAACCACCATTGGCCGGTGGATACAGAATGTTGTTATTTTCTAATGCACTAACGCGCTAAATATAATAGTGCAGAAATCGCTTTTATCGTTTCAACAAGAATTAACAAAAAAAGCGTGATTAAGCTGGAACGAAACACCAGAACTTTCTTGCGGCAAATCTCTACCCCAGGTGAGACGTTTTTCTATCGCTGACCAAATGGAGTTGCGACAAGTTCTATGAATGATGAAGCCCAACTTTTGCAAGCACCGCCAAAGAAATGAGGCTCGCGTCTCATTGTGTTTTTGGACCACAAAAATCAATAGTTAGCTATGATGTGACTGCTCGACGAAGAATTTCAAATTGAACTTGAATCTAAAATCTTGCAACGTAGTGTCGCAAACTGATTCCATTACTTACGGTTTTCGCGCAATTTTGCGCGATCCTGCCATCTTCCTGATGGAGCTTGTTTGGCGTTGGAGCTTTGGCGCTATGGCGTTTCTTCTGCTGTTCTTTGCCAGCCTAACCTTGCTCGGATCGGTAGATATTGCGGATGTCCACGGCGCTGGGTGGACAAGCCGTGATCCATTGCTCGTTACCCTGGCAGCGCTGCGGCTGGTTCGCCAGCTTGTCCGGCGTCCATTGTTCCTAATGGTGGCGCTCGCCATTACTGTGCTCTGGGTCTCGTTTGGCACTTTGGGCCGGACGATTATCCTCAGGCGCTTTTCTTTGAATCGGCATTCGATGGGCTTTCGTAATGCTCTGGCCTTGCAGACATGGCGGGCGGTCTTCCTATGGGTTGGGATTTCCGGGGCCACAGCAGCCATCATGTTTTGCGCCTGGATGGCCATGCGCGGCGAGAAACCCGATTACGTGATTTTTTACGCATTGGTTTTCCCCCTGTCGGCTGTGATCGGAATCTTCTGTTCGGTGGTGAACTGGTATTTATCGCTAGCGATGGTTTGTACTCAGGGCAATGAAACCAGTGCGGCGGCCATTCAGCGGGCGATGGTGCTTACCGGGACGCAACTCGCCGCAGTCGTGGGTATCAGCGCATTTTTCCTGATATTGCGATTGCTCGCGTTCTTGATTGCCTTTGTTCTGGCGGTTTTTTCCGCCGGGCTTATGGTTTCCTCTTCACGTCTGTTGCTCGCATGGCTGGCGGTGGTCGCATTGGCCTATTGCACCCTGTCCGATTTTCTATATGTCTGCCGCCTGGCTGCCTATGGCGCTTTGAAAGTCGCCGTTGCAGAGGCCGCCCCGTATCCATCGCTTCCGTTGCCCGAAACACCTCTGACAACAACTTCAAACGGCCATCATTAAACGGCCCTCATTGAAGGGAGATTAGAGGAAAACCCGCGCCGATCCGCGAAATCCGCGGTAAGTTGGTTTTTGCCTTTACAGGCGCTCTTGAATCATGGAAAATCATTCGTGGAAGAACAATCCATCGTAATCCTCGACTTCGGCTCGCAGTATACGCAGTTGATTGCGCGCCGCATCCGCGAACTGAAGGTCTTCTCGGTCGTCCTGCCCTGCACCGCCTCTCTGGAAGAAATAACGAACTACCATCCTGCGGGCATTATTCTGAGCGGAGGACCGTTCTCCGTCTACGATCCCGAGGCCCCGCCCGCGGATGCACGAGTGCTTGCGTTAGGCCCACCGGTGTTGGGGGTTTGCTACGGCCTTCACTTCATTGCCCACAAGCTTGGCGGAACGGTTAAGCCTGGCCCCAAGCGTGAATATGGCCATGCCGAAGTAAACGTTTCCGGAGAATCGCGGCTCTTTAAGGGGCTGCCTCGCTCCCTCAACGTGTGGATGTCGCACGGCGATGAAGCCCAGGAGCTTCCCCAGGGCTTTTCGGTGGTGGCCAGCAGCAGCAACGCCCTGGCGGCCATTCAGGATGAATCGCAGAGAATATGGGCGGTGCAGTTCCATCCTGAAGTACATCACACCAAGCTGGGAATCGATCTGCTGCGCAACTTCGTTTACGACATCTGTGGCGCCCGCCCCGATTGGACGCCTCAACATTTCATCCATGAAGCCATTCGCCAGATCAAGGAGACGGTGGGAGAGGAAGGCAGGGCCATCTGCGCTCTCTCCGGAGGAGTAGATTCGGCCGTAGCTGCAACCCTGGTACATCGTGCCTTAGGGGAGCGGCTCACTTGTGTGTTTGTCAACAACGGTGTGCTGCGTAAAAACGAATTCCAAAAAGTGCAGCAGACATTGAAAGAAAAGCTGGGCCTGAACCTGGTGGCCGTGGACGCCACTGCGCGTTTCCTGGCGAAGCTGGCTGGGGTCATTGATCCAGAGAAGAAACGCAAGATCATCGGCAACGAATTCATTGAGGTCTTCGACGGCGAAGCCCACCGCATTGAACGGCTGGTTGGCAAGGTTGAGTGGCTGGTGCAAGGAACACTTTACCCCGATGTGATCGAATCACGCAGCGTGCGCGGTCCTTCGCAGACCATCAAGACCCATCATAATGTCGGCGGCCTGCCCGATACGATGAAGCTTAAATTGATCGAGCCGCTGAAAGACCTCTTCAAAGATGAGGTCCGCAGGATTGGCCGCGAACTCGGGATACCGGAAGATGTCCTGCAGCGCCAGCCCTTCCCTGGCCCGGGACTGGCAGTCCGCATACTGGGAGAGGTTACGCCCGAGCGCATTGCGCTGCTGCAGGAAGCCGATGACATCGTGGTCAGCGAAATCAAAACAGCCGGACTTTACGCGCACATCTGGCAGTCGTTCGCGGTCCTGCTGCCGGTGATGTCGGTCGGCGTAATGGGCGACCAGCGTACCTACGCCTACACCTGCGCCATTCGGGCTGTCCATTCCGAGGATGGCATGACCGCCGACTGGGTGCCGCTTCCGTATGAAGTCTTAAAAACGATCTCCACTCGCATCGTAAATGAGATTCGCGGCATCAATCGCGTGGTTTATGATGTCACCTCAAAACCGCCAGGTACGATTGAGTGGGAGTGAAATCGTTGCGCGAGCTGTAACGAGAATTTGGGGCTCGTTCCGGCGGACGCAGTACTTAACCGGCTGGGAATTCGGTAAGTGGGTAATTTGGTAATCGGGTAATTTCAAAGACTCCGGCTTGTTCGAGACTCCAATGTAGTTGGTTCGCCTAGCTTTCCTGTTCCCACTACATTACCCGCAAGAGGATGGACAATATGGAAATATCATGGAACAAAGTCAACAACGATTTGCAGGATGTCCGCAGCCGCACCGAGCAACTGATCAACGGACTCAGCCCTGAGCAACTGACCCGCCGTCCCGATCCAAGTAAATGGTCGATTGCCGAATGCCTTGTTCACCTGAACTTGACGGCGTCGAGTATTCAAAAACTCATCGGCTCCGCCATCCAGCGGGGCAAAGCGGATAAGATCACCGGCCAAGGCCCATTCAAAGCCGGAGGCCTAGGCAGACTGCTCATCTGGATTGCCGAGCCGCCTCCGAAATTCAAGATCAAGGCCCCGGCAGGAATCCTGCCGCCTGCAAACATCGGTGATCCCTCTGCGGTGGTTACAGAATTCTTGCGCGTTCAAGATGAATGGGCGCGGTTGGTGCAGGAAGCGGACGGCTTGGATCTGAATAAGATCAAAGCCAAGATGGGATTTCCCGGATTACCTCCCATACGGCTGGGGGCCACAATTCCGTGGATGATGGCCCATCAACGCCGCCACCTGCTGCAAGCCGAGGGAGTGAAGCAGCAAGTTTGCAATTAGGGCCAGCATCAAGTTCAGCAGCTTTTGGAGAGGGATTTTCATTGGCCTTCAGCACCGGCAAAACATTGCTTTCTCCTGAGTACAGCCTGGTTCGCATTCAAGGTCTCACTAAAGCATATGGAGGTTTTGAGGCTGTTCAAGGCCTAACATTGTCGGTCTTGTCCGGACAAATCTTTGCTCTGCTGGGTCCCAATGGCGCGGGTAAGACCACCACCATCTGCATGCTCATGGGAATTCTGGCCCCAACGTCCGGCTCGGCAAAGATCGATGGGCTGGATTGCTTTTACAATCGGGTCGAAGTGAAACGCCGGGTTGGGTTTGTACCGGACGAACCTATCTTTCATGACTACTTGCGGGGCAGGGAGATCATCCAGTTTTCCGGAGAAATGCACGGACTGAAGCGCGCCGAAGTAGAAGCGCGAACGCGGGCCATGACCAAGCAATTGGACCTCGATGAAGCCCTGGAAGAATTTGCCGTGAATTATTCCCGAGGCATGAAGAAGAAGCTGGCGCTGGTGTGCGCGATGCTTCATGATCCGCCGCTGCTCATCTTAGACGAGCCAACCAACGGACTGGACCCCTTTGCCACCCGGGTACTGCACGAGATGATTCGCGCCAGGGCGGCTGAGGGCAAGACGATCTTTTTCAGCACCCATCTGCTGGACCAGGCCGAGAAGCTCTGCTCTCAGATCGGCATCATGGCGAAAGGCCGGCTCGCCGCCCACGGCACCTTGGCCGAGTTGCGTGCACGTCTCACAGGTGACAGCTCGCTCGAAGAGATCTTTTTCTCGGTTGCGGGCGGCTCTGAAAGCGCAGCGGGAGGATGAGTCTCTCCCGGCCGATCAGCGCGTCGCGCACCATGGCGATCATGTTGCGCATGGCTCTTCGCCGCCAGCTCAACCGCTTGCGGAGCGTGAAACCCCTCAAGACCGGAGAGGTTCGTTCCGGTACGCCCGCGAAGTCGCGCAGGTCTCCGCTACTCAGCGTGTTCCTTTTACTTATATTCGCCATCAACGGGCTTAATATAAGCTCCCGCACTCTTGCAGAACTCTCCGACGGAGTTCGCAAGCTCTCTCCATCCCCGGATGTGATTTCAGTCAGTTTTGGGATCAAGCGCCGGCTGGTTGAGGTCGAGGAAGCTTTGCAGTATGCGGAGCAGACTTCCGATCCGGAACAACGCAAATCCTCCCAGGGATTGTGGCAGCGGCGATTGGAGGAGATCCTCCTTACCGAAGTGCGGCAGGCTGGCCTTTCCGAAGAACAAGAAGCCCGGCGATTGCAACAAATGCGCGATACGTTTGCCCGCAAGGGAGCATCCGGCTTCGTAGTGCCGGGCGATTCGAATTTGGGCGAAGCCTGGCCGCGTACCGTAGAAGGGGAGGCGGGGTTCTTCCGCGCGCTGAATGTGATCGTGCTGCTATGGATCCCCCTCCTCGTCTTTCTTACCCTGGGCATGGGCAACAAAGATTTAGGACAGGTGGAATGGAGCTTTGAATGGCTGTATACCTTTCCCGCCTCGGCCTCTTCGCTGTTTGCTTCCAAGTGGCTGGTGTATTCGTTCGTGAATCCTCTGGTCTGGGTTTTCCTCCTTCCATTTCTTATCATGGCTTATGTCGCCGGCGGCCATGGCTTTGCGGCGATACCTCTCGGACTGGTTGCCGTGGTATACCTTGCACTCCTGGCCGGCGCCATTACTACAATCCTCGAGGTCATCCTGCGGAAGTTCCTGCCGTTGGCCCAGCTCAAGAATGTCCAGGCTCTGTTTACCGCTTTGGGAACAATATGCATTCTGTTGATCTATGCAGCGGGCTTTTCCAAATCGCTCGACGATTTCCTATTGCGTCAATCGGCCCTAATGCCCGAAATCCTGAGCTGGAGCCCGTTTTCGCTGCCTCTGGTTTTTGGGCTTCCCTCGGCGCAGTCCTGGCAATTGTCGGTCGCGGCGGGCGGCATGGTCTTGAGCCTTGCAGTGTTTTCCGCACTCGCCCTGCTGGGAAGCGCATGGCTCACGCGCGATGGCCTGGTCAAGGCCGGCGGGCCATACCAGGGCAGCCGGGGAGTCCGTGCGCGCCGCTCCGGCCGCCGCTGGATGGGGGGCATTGCCGCTTACGAACTGCTTTTGCTGGTCCGGGATAAGAATCTGATGGTCCAGGTCATGTTTGTGCCACTGCTCATTCCCGTTTTTTATCTGCTCATTTATTCGGGAATGTTTTCGGCGGTGACCGGCAATTTTCGCCACGCCGCAACCATGGCATTCGGAGTGGGCGCCTATACCTACCTGAGCAGCGCGATGGGAGTCTTGAACCGCGAAGATAAGACGCTGTGGCAACTGATTTCGTTCCCGCAATCGCTGCCCTCCATTCTGCTGAAGAAGACGATGGTGTGGGCTGGTACAGGTCTTTTCTACGGCGGAGCTGTGCTGCTGATTCTCGTGCACTATAGCCAGCATCTGCACGGAAGCTCCTGGGGCGATGCATTCTTCGCGCTTTATGGGGTTTTACTCTATGCGTTTATCGCTTCGGGCATCGGTGCTCTCGCGACCGACGTCCTGGCTGTTGAACAACGCAAGCGGATCAAACCGGAGTTTGTATACCTCTACATGCTGTTGGCAGGGATGTACGCGAACGTCGTCTACTCTCCTTCGCTATGGATAAAGCTGGCCCAGATGGTTCTTTCCACTCTGCTGGCCTTTGCACTGTGGCAAAAGGTAGAGGACATCTGCCCGTATCTGCTCGACCCGGTAGCGCGGCCGCCCCGCAGGATCAGCCTGGCCGATGGAATGATTGCAGCTCTCGCATTTTTTGTTTTGCAGCGTCTCTACACGGTGTTTCTCGCTGTTGTGATGGATGAGTCCAGGTCCATGCAAATTACGATTGCTTATATATTTGCAGGACTGACAATTACATTCTTTGCACTTTGGAGCCTT
>DASZFK010000063.1:0-5390 GCA_035939855.1 Candidatus Angelobacter sp. | reverse complement strand
AGCATACTTCTCAAGGATACTCGCATCCAATGCAACCTCTTTGTGTTGCTTCAGCGGCGGACGCGGAGGCAGTTGATCGTAAGGAGTAAAGCCTTCCCACTCAATCGGTGTGAACGTGTTTCTAAGTAAAGTCTCCAGAAGCTCTTTGTAGATGCCTTCTCCATTGGAGCTATTGGTCATGATCACGACACCAATCCCACTCTTGTTGAAACACACGGTGTAGTTCCGAAAACCGTCCGTGTGTCCTTCTTTGAAGAAGGCTCGGCCGTAGGGCGTTTGGTAGAGTCCCCAGCCTAGTCCATAACTTAAGCGGATAGGTAGATTAGCGCCGGTGGTCTCGGTAGCAAGGGTAGGGAACTCATGCTTGGAGACGATCTGAATCTGCGGCGTCAGCATCAGGTTACGGGTTCTTTTGCTGAGACCGCGCGCCTGCATCACTGCTTTGATGAAGCGGGAAAAGTCAGCCAGTGTTGTCTGCATCGATCCTGCAGCGTTTGCTTCAGGGCGTCTCTCCGGTCCTAAGGACCGGCCATACTCGTCGTACCCGTTGGCAAAATCGTTTTCGAATCTCGATTGCCACGTCATACTGCTGCGGGTCATGCCCAGCGGGCGAAAGACACGCTCCTGCATTAGCTCTTCCAATTGTTTCTTGGTGATGGTTTCCACGATCAGTTGCAACAACTCCAGGCCTTCGCCGGAATAGGCATACCGGGCTCCAGGCTCAAAATTGATGTTCAATTTGTGGTCGTCATTGAGCCAGCGAAGATTAGGAAACCCGCTAGTATGATCGAGCAGCATGCGTGCCGTGATGCGTTCATAGCGTAAGTCTCCCGCCAAGTCGCGATAACGGGGATATTCGGTCAGAAGTTTGGGCAGATACTTGAAGACGGGCCGGTCCAGATCGAGAATCTTTTCTTCGACCAACTGCATGACCATATAAGCGAACGCGGACTTGGTAAAAGATGCCGCGGTACTAACTGAATCGACCGTCAACGAAAGGCTTTTTTCCTTGTCACGCCATCCATAAGCTTTCTGATAGACAATTTCACCGTGATTGAAGAGCGTGATGCCAACGCCGGTAACTTCAGCCGCCGCCATGAGGCGCGCGACTGTGGCATCGATTTGAACTGGAGTGATGCTGGAGCCGTCCAGACGCTTAACCGATACGGGTTGCGCTGCGCCTGGTATACCGGCAAGGGGGAACAGCAGTGTGGCAACGGTAAATAGCGACGCAGCAGTGTGGGTTAATAGCAAAACGATCCGTGTGATCAAATGTATCCTCCGTAAGCTTACTGCGTACCCGCAAGCCCAGGAGTTGCAAAAGATTTTACGGTTTTTGGGATTAACCACCCCAAAATTCCATTTGACAAAGCCGCCAATATTTTGTATACCGATGACCAGCAAGTTACGTGAGCCCTGATTTTCGTTTCCGGTCTTTTTAATAATATCGGTTTTGACAGAAGATTTGGCTCAGAGAACAACAAGGGGTGTTCTCTGGGCCATATTTATTTTTACGACCTTAAATTTACATAGGCAAGATCCAATCCCCCTCCAGTGCTCACATCCGACAAGGTCAAGTTTGAAGGCGGACGCTTGTTGGCTAACCTGCTGATCCACTACAGCCTGATTTCATCCCGTTTCTTGTCGGCGGAGACGCACGTCTCCACGCCGCGAGAGCGTTTACATGGGTGGTGTCGTGATGAGGTGGAAATCCTTAATTGTTGATTCTATTAGCTTTTATCGCATAACCAAGACTGGACGCGCAACGCGTATCGCTGTTCGTGTCACCATCTCGATGGTGACGCTTACGCTATTGTTGTTCGCTGTAGGCTCGGCGTTTGCCACCGACTTTGCTGAGCCAGCGAATATCTTCAGGAAGCGTTGTTCTGCGTGTCACACCTTTGGCAAGGGTGTAAAGGTCGGTCCGGATCTCAAGGGCGTGACCGAACGGCGCCAGCACGACTGGCTGCTGAAGTTCGTCAAGTCATCGCAGACGGTCATCCAGTCGGGTGATCCAACTGCCAAAGCTCTCTTCGAGCAATTCAAGCCCCAGAAGATGCCGGATTGGACCGATCTCTCCGATGCGCAAATCTCGGCGATCATGGATTACTTCGCTGCCAACGGACCGGAAATCAAGCCTCCAGATGAGCGTCTTGCCAATACGGCGACTCCTGCTGACATAGAGGCAGGACGCAAGCTCTTTCACGGCGAAACGCGACTGGCTTTCGGCGGACAGGCGTGCAGTAATTGTCATTCCATTGGCGGCTCGGGATTCAGAGGCGGCAACCTCGGCCCCAACCTGACCACTACTTTCCTCAAGTACCAGGACAAGGCAATGACCGATTTCTTACGCCGGCCTTGCTTCCAGCGTGTACCGGAGACTGACGAGAGTTACCTCAAGCCTGAGGAGTCTTTCGCGATCAAAGCATTTCTGGCCAAATCGGCAGGAATCGAGGCGCACCCAGAGCAGCCTGCGCCCAACAGCAAGCCGGCGGCAGGCGCTCCCAGCGCGGCGAATTCAACGGGGACCCCAGCGACCTCTGCCATAGTCGGCGCGTCCCCAAACGAGCGAACAAAACCAAGTGATAAAGCAAAGCGAGGAACAAAATGAAGCCCAATACACTTTTTGCGGTTTGGCCTTACATAGCTTTTGCGTTGCTGGTGGGAATCATCGTTCTTCGCTATCTCGCGGTGCGCAAGCGCATCGATGTAATGAAGTTCAGGCTCACTGAAACCAAAGACGTTTTTCGTGGCAGCGGCCTATGGCGGTGGGGACTGGCACTGTTGCTCGTTGGCCACCTGGTTGGATTCCTCTTCCCCAGGCTGGTCCTGCGCCTGGACAGTTCGGCAGCAGGCTTGCTGCTGGTCGAAGGGGCTTTCTTTGCGTTGGCCATAATCTCTTTGATCGGTTGGGCCAGCTTGATGTGGCGTCATTTGGGCCGCGCGGGTGGATCGTTCTTCAGTGAAACTGCTGACACCATATTTCTCGGAACAATCGGTGTAGGGCTGCTTTCCGGTTTGCTGATGGCGATCCTGTATCGCTGGGGATCGGCGTGGGGCGCGAGCATCCTCTTTCCGTACGTGCTGACCGTGCTGAAAGGCCAGCCAACAGTGGCTCTGGCCTCCCAGATGCCGTTCCTCGTGCAACTCCACGTATTTTCAGCATTCGCAGCCCTGGCAGTGCTGCCCTTCACGCGCCTGTCTCCATTTCTGGTTCTGGCGCTTCATCGTGTGCTGGCCCTTGGTGGACGTCCGGTGACTGCCACCTTTGACGCCCTGGAGGCTTGGCTGCGTAAACAAAACCTGGCGGCACGCATCTGGCCAGAGGAGGACTGAGGCTTCATCATGCGACTCCGATACATTGTTCTTGCTCTTATCGGCCTGACGGTTGTGGGCGGACTTGGCGCCTGGGAGCTTTCCCGCGTGGGTGTGCATCAGGGTTATTCACCCGAGCAGCCCATCGCTTTTCCTCACAAGATTCACGCCGGCGATAACAAAGTTCCTTGTCTTTATTGCCACTATGCAGCCCGTACCAGCCGCCACGCGGGCATTCCGCCGGCCAACGTCTGCATGAATTGCCACAACATCGTGGAAAAGCAAACGGCAGAAATCGAGAAGTTGAAAGAAGCCGTGCAGGCGCAGCGGCCGATTCGCTGGGTGAAGATCCACAATCTGCCGGACTTTGTTTACTTCAATCACAGCCAGCACGTTCAGTCGGGCGTAGCTTGCCAGACTTGCCACGGCCCGATCGAGCAGATGGACCGCGTAAAGCAGTTTGCTCCTTTGACCATGGGCTGGTGTTTGGAATGCCATCGTGAGCATGCCCAAATTGAAACCAACGATGTAAAGCGCGTCGCGCTGAGCCTGGGAGGAAAGTTCCCCAAGCCCGTAGCGGGAACGGATTGCACGAGCTGCCACTACTGAGAATTGGGTAATTGAGTAAGTTGGGTATTGGGTAATTTCGGGCAGGCCCAATTGGCAATAACGTAAGTCATACAGCCGAGCGTTTACAGATAGCCCGGAGGATTTTGAATGAATCACAACGGTGAAGCGAACGGAGCGAAGAGCTGCAAGGACCATAAAGGTCTGGTCCAGATTGGCGCGCCTCCTGTCTATTGGAAGAGTCCCGACGAATTAAGAAATGGCGTACGTCTGACCGGAGAGTTTCCCGGAGGATTGCCAGGGCCGAATCCAGCAACAGGGAAGCAAAGCAAAGGATTCGAGCCCTCGCGCCGCGACTTTCTTTCCCTCATGGGCTTCAGCCTGGCCGTCGTCGGTGCTGCTGGTTGCCGCGCTCCGGTTCAGCAAGCCATTCCATTGCTGGTAAGTAACGACCAGATCGTTCCCGGCGTCTCCAATTATTACGCTACCACCTGCGGCGGCTGCGCTTCTTCCTGCAGCCTGCTGGTCAAGCAGCGTGATGGACGCCCGATCAAGATCGAAGGCAACGATCAATCTTCATTGTTTGGCGGAGCCACCTGCGCCACCGGCCAGGCCACTGTCCTTTCTCTGTACGATGACGCGCGTCTGCGTGGGCCGCAATGGCAAGGTAAGCCTGCCACCTGGGATGAGATCGACCAGCACATCATGGATGCCCTGCATGGCGCGGAGACCGACAAGCGCAAGATTGTGCTGCTCTCCGGCACCATCACCAGCCCTTCAACACTGGAGATTATCGGCGAGTGGAGCAAGCGTTTTCCCAGCTTCCGCCATGTCGTCTACGATGCAGTGTCCTACAGCGCCTTGCGTGGCGCCCAGCAGGAATCCTTTGGTCGCGCAATCATTCCGCACTACAACTTCGACAAAGCCAAGGTAATTGTGGGCATCGATGCCGACTTTCTGGGCACCTGGCTCTCCCCGGTAGAGTTTGCGCGGCAGTACGGCGCCACACGCAGGACCGGGCCGGATCGCTCTCTGCATATTCAATTCGAACCTGGCTTCTCAGTCACCGGAAGCAATGCCGATGTTCGCGTGGCCGTTGCGCCTTCCGATTTGGGCGCAGTTGCTGTTGCTCTCCTGCGGCGTATTTTGCAGAAGGCTGGATCGCCTGGAGTTCCTGATGGCCCCGAGCCGCTCTCCGATCCCAAGAAGCTTGACGCCGTGGCCGATGAACTGTGGAACCATCGCGGCGAATCCATAATCGTGAGCGGCGTTCAGGATGTATCCGTCCAGATTGTAGTCAACGCCCTAAATTCCCTGCTCGGCAATATCGGCAAGACGGTCGATATCACTCGTCCTTCGCTGCAGCGTGCCGGCGATGACAAAGCATTAGCCGGTTTGGTGGAAGAGATGAATGGTGGCGCGATTCATGCCCTGATCATGTACGGCGTGAACCCTGGCTATGACTATCCTGCCGCCGATCAATTCCTGAAGGCGATGGAAAAAGTTCC
>DASZFK010000062.1:0-3740 GCA_035939855.1 Candidatus Angelobacter sp. | reverse complement strand
TAGCGCGTGTCTTTCAGGTCGCCCATGGCGTTAAACGGAATATAGATGACGCGGTTGATGTTGCTGTCACCTTCCTGCATCTTGGATTCAAGCACCCCCACTACCTGAAAGGTGAGACCGTTGATTCGTATGCTGTCACCCACGGCGAACTGTCCGGAGAATAGTTTGGTCTTGGCCTCCGAGCCGAGCACCGCAACGCGGGCGCGCTGCATCTCGTCCTGGTCATTGAACAGGCGGCCCGATTCAGTTTTCAAGGCGCGGATTTGCTGGCCTTCGGGGGTAAAGGCGTCGACCGGGAATTGAAAAGAGCGGTTCTCATGCTGGACGGTGGCTTCCATTCCGGCCTGGGGGCTGATGTGGCGGACCAGCGGTACCAGGTTGCGAATATGCTCAACGTCATCCAGGGTGAAACGGATCTCAGTGCCTGCCTTTGCGCCCCCCGCCTGGAGCGAGGTGCGGCCGGGGAAGACGCCCATGATCTGCATGCCGAAGTTGGAAAAAATATTGCGGACGGCGCGCCCAAAACCTGCTCCATAGGCCATCAACAGAACAACCGTGGCGATGCCCCACGCCATGCCCAGCATAGTGAGGGCGGTACGCCGGCGGCTGAAGCGCATGGCCTGGTATGCCTGTCCTAAGAGATCGCGCACCATATCATTGCTCTTTTCTGAGCGCTTCGACCGGCGTCAGCATCGCTGCTTTGCGCGCCGGATAAAGCCCGGCCACAATGCCGGCAATCGAAAGCGAGACTACGGCCACGGCCGCCGACATCGGCACCAAATGGGGCGTATCAAATCCCGGTGGAGACGGCAGAGCGCCCAGCGCCGCCATGAACCCGGCAGCCACGGCAATCCCCAGCCCGCCACTCAATAAAGTCAGGAATGCGCCTTCAAAGAAAAACTGCATGAGGATGCTGCGGTTGGTGGCGCCCACGGCTTTCATCAGCCCGATTTCTTTGGTACGTTCGGTCACCGAGACCAGCATGATATTGATGATTCCAATGGCACCGAGAGCAAGCGTTACGAGGCCGACGCCGCCCAGAAACGTGTCCATGGCATCAAAGATCTTGCCGATAGTCTCCTGGCTCTCGACGGTGTCCCACTGCTCAAAGGCCTCTTTATTGTGGTAGTCAAAGCCGTGATTGCGGGCGATGATGCGATGTACCTCTTCAAATGCAGCGTCGTGTTGCGCCCGGCTGACGGGCTGAAAGTTGATGAACGAAATGTCCTCCGGGGTGTCGGCATTTTTCAGCGGGAAGAACAGGCGCATGGCGCTGAACGGGATGTAGACCCGGAAGTTGGTGGAGTTGTTCTCATCCCTGCCCACGCTAGCCAGTACCCCAACCACCTGAAACCTGATCCCATTCAAGAGGATGGTGCTGCCAATAGCCGGACGGCCGGGAAACAGGTTGCGCATCATCTGCGAGCCAATCACGGCCACGCTCCGCCGCTGTTCTTCATCGCCTTCATTGAGCCACCGTCCCTCGCCCATGGGAAGATAGCGGATTTCATTGAAGTTAGGAGCAATCCCAACGATCTGGCCGCTGCTGGTGGCAAAATCGCTGACGGCGCGTATGTCACCGCGCTGAAGGACCGGAGAAGCGTTGCTCACCAGCTTGGCTTCTTTGCGAACATCGAGAAAATCCTGGTAGGTGAGAAAGTAAGGCTTCATTCCCTGATGCTGCCCGGCGACCGCGGGAATGCGTCCGGGAAAGATGAACATGATGTCCCGGCCAATGGTTTCCAGTTGCCGGCGGTTTCCAGAGCGAAATCCCTCGCCCAACCCCACCAGCAACAACAACGAACCTACGCCCCAAGCAATGCCAAACATGGTGAGAAAAGAGCGCAGCTTGTGCGCCCACAGCACACGCAGCATCTGGCCAAAGATATCAATCAACATTCGCATGGAAAATAGGGTGATCGGCAGATCGGGTTGATCCCTTAAGAACAATACGCAGCCGAATCACCTCGGGTTCCATGATTTAGACCGCGGAACAAGGAATTAGTTACCCTGTAAGAATTGGGTGATCCCTTCGGCGCAACCTGAGCGCAGGCCACTGGCGCATCTGAGCTGTTTGGTTAGGACCGAGGGCTAACGACTAAGGACTAATGACTAAAGACTGTGGCTAAGGACTAAAGGCTAGTAGCTAATTGGCTAACTGCTGAGAGACCAAAGACTCATTGCAATTCCCGGCAGATTTGATACGCTCTTACGGCGCGCTCTAAAGTTCCCCGAGAAATCTAAACGCAGAGAGGCTAAATGAAGAAGAATATTTTGTTGCTGATGGCACTATGTGTCCTGCTTTCGTCCGCTTCGCTCTTCGCACAGAGCAATTCACTTCCGATAACGCAGAACTTCGCGGCGCAGGATAGAGACAAAGACAAGGACAAGGACCACGATAAGGGCAAGCACAAGAGGCACAGAAAACACAAAGACAAAGACCACGACCACGATCACGATAAAGACAAGCACGATCACGATCACGACAAGCACTAGAGCTGGACATCAATCCAGCGGGCCATTGTGAACAGCCGTTCCTTCCAACAGGACGGCTGTTCCTACTTGTGCATTGCCAGCGCCTCGAAATTGTTCATGAAAACATGCAAGGAAAAACAACTCGTCATCCCGTCAACGGTCTAAGATAAACTGCGATGGTATGAAGCAAAGCAACCTATCGATTCGCGTTCTTCGCTTTCTTGTTGTTCTTATGGCAGCCACCTCGCTGTCGGGAGCGCTGAACGGACATCAGTCGCAACCCAGGCAAGCCGATGATGTCCCTATCATGGACGGAGAAGCAGGGCCTTGTTCCGTTGAGTTTACCGTGACCAATGCCGAGGGGAAGCCGATCCTTAACGCGCTGATCAGCGTCCACATCGCTTATGGCTTTGGAGGTGTGCGCAAGCTGGATACCGGTGTCTACACCAACGCCGAAGGCAAAGGAAAGTTTATCGGCCTTCCGGCCAAGGTCCACAAGCCTCCTTTGGAATTTCGCGCTACCAAAGATGATCTGGTTGGTGTCGCCTCCTATAATCCAGCCAGCGAGTGCCAGGCAAAGCACAGCATCATGATGGAGAAGAAGGGGAAGTAGTACTAGGCCATGAGCCATCAGCCATTAGTACTTAGCCTTTAGCCGAATGCCCCACGGCGACGCTATGGCCCTTCAAGAAATACCGTATCCTCAAATCTTCTCTCACCCGGCTAAAGGCTATTGCAGTTCCCACACGCTCACCTTGCCTGAACTGTCGCCGACGCCGAGCAGCTTGCCATCGGCCGAAACGGCCAGGGCTTGGATCTGACTGTGGTCGGTAGCAAACAGCCGCGGGCTGCCACTGGACGACAGCAGCGCGACAATGCCATCGTTGCTTCCCACTACAAAACTGCTGGGGGAACTCGCGATTGCGGAAACCCGGCCCGTGCCTTCGCTGCCGATGGAAGGCATTTCTACATACTCGGCTTCCTTGCCTGACCAACGTACCTGGGCGCTCAACACCGACATGGTCAGCTCCGATCGCCCATCCGCCGAGGCGACGGCCTCTTTATCCGTCGCCTTAAAGTGCGCGATTGGCTGCCCGGAACGCACCTCGTAGGTGGTCTTGCCATCGCCTGAGACGGCAATCCAGCGGCCATCGCCATAGCTGATCCGGCTACCCGGGCTGGAAAAGAGCTCGGCTCCAGTCTGAGGATTGAACACCGCCACGCGTTCCTTCATGCCAACACCCAGATTGCCGTCGCTGCCGAAC
>DASZFK010000061.1:0-5850 GCA_035939855.1 Candidatus Angelobacter sp. | reverse complement strand
TCCAAGAGCACGGATTGTCCCAAGTGCAGCAAACCAACGCGCATCGTGAAACGGGTAAAAGATCGCGAACGAAATATCCCTGGTGGAGTGTATATCTCGTGTTCAGCTTGTGAGTTTTACGAGAAACTCTAACCGACCGCGGGCTGCTGCTCTACATGGCGGCCCGTTGCTCTTTTTCCT
This sequence comes from Candidatus Angelobacter sp., assembly GCA_035939855.1. Lineage (GTDB taxonomy): Bacteria > Acidobacteriota > Terriglobia > Terriglobales > Acidobacteriaceae > Angelobacter. Next base: position 5,670 of record DASZFK010000061.1, on the reverse strand, counting down.
GCTTCGCATCTCCACAAGGTAGACAATCACCCAATCAAAAGCTATGAGAATCAAAATCGACAAGGCCGGCCGCATTGTTCTTCCCAAGCCTATTCGTGATCGTTTGCAACTTCGCCCAGGCCGGGACATTGAGCTGCAAGAGTTTCCCGATAGGATATTACTTCGCGTGCCCAAACAAGCACCATCAATGGTTCGAAGGAATGGAATTTGGATGCATCTCGGAAAACTGTCACGTAGACTCGCTTGGAGCCATGTCGTTGAGGACGCTTGTGAAGAACGAATCAACGAGGTTCTTCAATTTGTGATGCGTAGCTAACCAACCTTATTCCCACACTCCGGGCAGAACTTGGTTCCCGCTTCGAACTTCGTGCCGCACTTTGAGCATTCGTTTTTGGGGCGTAAGGGCTTTCCGCATTCCGGACAGAATTTTGCTCCTTGAGTATGTGCGCCGCAGGCAGGGCAGAGCGCGGTCGCATCTTTGGTGAGGTCCAACCCTTTGGTCAGATCCTGTTCCTGTATTTTTTGCTTCATCTGTTCAACGGTGGTTTGCACCTGGGCGGCAGCCATTTCGGTTTCGATGTCGGGAGCGCACTCATAACAAAGCGAGCGCTTGGCATTCCAGCACGAAGTCTGGCAAACCCAATGCGTACACTTGGGACATTGCCGGAAATTCGGCTTGCTTTCCTCGATTGCTTCCCGGAAAGCTTTATCGTGTGCCGGCCCCTGGATGGCGCGCTCTATTTCATAGGCATTCGACCCGGCCCGTCCCAAGACGCCGCCGAAAAAGCCTCCGGCAGCCCGTAACGCGCTGGCAGCCATGCCGGTTGCTGAGGTTTTGAACTCAGTCATGAAGCCGTTGCCACAACGATCGCAGAAAAACTCGAATTGAAATCCCTTGTCGGTCGAATGGTCAGTGTGATTGCGGGTAAATTGTATAAGCGCCACTTTGGATCTGGTCCCCCGGGAGCAAAATGAAGAAAGGTTTAAAAGATTATCGTTCAGTTTACCGGCTCTCGTCCAGCACAATCACAATTCCTGAAACCACAGCTTAGTGAAGACACAACCAAAAACCAAAACACACCGCGGAGGCACGGAGACACGGAGAAGATCAAGGCCAAAGTCAGCCGCAGGGTACACAACGTAGCGGAGCCACAACCAAAACCAACCACCGCAAAGGACGCGATGGACGTAAAGGAAACCAAGATTAACCGCAGAGGCCGCAGGGAGCGCAGAGAAACCGCAGAGAAGAATTGATTTGGGCTAACGATGAGAAAAAACGTGGCTCCAATAGCGTGAAAAATTTGCAAGAAAAAGCACGATTTTGAGGCACTGGGTAATGCAGAGATCGCAGAGCAGCCGAACCGCAACCAAAAACCTGCCACTGATGACGCTGATGAAACTGATAAACGCTGATTAACTGCGGGTGATAAGCCAGAATCTTGTCCGGTTTTGCCTGGGCCGGCCAGTTCAGTTAAGTATCGCCAGCATTGCTCTAGTCAATCAGCCGAAATAGAATTGAGTGGGACAATTACGACTTGCCGGTGTGAGCGGTGTGAGAACCTGTCCTGAGCTGTCAGGCGAAGGAAACTTTTCTGAACCAGGTTCGTCTAAATCTTATAGATGGAATTAACTAGATAGTTAATCAAATACAAATCGTGAACAAAGCCAAAAAAATCTGGATTGCGCTTCTTATCGTGACAGTGGCCGTGGTGGCGCTCGCGGCGCGTATGTTGACTGGGCGGGATTCCACGCAGTATTTCACCGAGAAGGTTGGCCGTGGTGATATTCGAGATGTGGTTGAAGCGACGGGTACGATCAACGCCGTAATCACGGTGCAAGTCGGATCCCAGGTTTCCGGGACCATCGACAAGCTCTATGCCGACTTCAACTCCAAGGTAAAGAAGAATCAAGTGATCGCCCGTATTGATCCTTCGCTGTTTGAAGGGGCATTGCTGCAAGCCAAGGCCGATTTGGAAAACGCCCGGGCCAATGCGAGCTCTGCCAGGGCTAACCTGGAAAAAGCCAAAGCTGCGGAAGCCCAGGCGCGAGCTGATTATGAGCGGACCAAGCCTCTGACCACCCAAGGCGTAATGAGTCCGCAGGCACTCGACGTCTCCAAAGCCAATGAGGATGCAGCCAAATCGGCAATTTCGGCCGCCGAGGCAGGAGTATTGCAAGCCGATGCACAGGTTAGCCAGAAAGCCGCTGCGGTCACCGTGGCGCAAACCAATCTGGACCATACCATCATTCGGGCGCCGATTGATGGTGTAGTGGTCAGCAGAAACATCGATATTGGCCAGACCGTAGCGGCGTCACTCCAGGCGCCCACTCTCTTCACCATTGCCCAGGATCTGACCAAAATGCAGGTCTATACCAAGACCGACGAATCCGATGTTGGCCATATCAAGACTGGCCAGCCCGTCACCTTCAAGGTGGACGCTTTCCCATCTGACGAGTTCCGGGGCAAGGTCGCACAGATTCGCATGAATGCAACGACTGTCCAAAACGTTGTGACGTACGACACGATCATCGAATTTGACAACCCGGACATGAAGCTGTTTCCAGGCATGACCGCTTATGTAACCATTCCAGTTGCCTCGGCGCACGATGTGCTGAAAATACCCAATTCAGCTCTGAGATATAAGCCGGACCTGAAGCCAGAAGAACTCCGGCAACTCTACGCGCAAGCCGGCATTGCTGCTCCTGGCATGAAGGAGCAAGGTAGTCAGCAAGGAGCGGAGCAGCAGCGGCCATCGGGCCAGGCGGGAGGCGCGGGCCGCGAGAATAGTGCACAAGCACAGCAGCAGCGGCGGGAAGTCCGGCCAACGGACGTCGCCGTAATCTGGAAGATGCTTCCTACCAAAAAGCTGGAGCCAGTGCAGGTCCGGACGGGCATTACTGACCACGCAACCACTGCGCTGGTGCAAGTGCTCAAAGGGGAAATCAACGAAGGAGACCCATTGATTACCGGCGCCACGAAAGGCCAGAGCAACCGGAACGCTCCGGGGTTCGGGGGGCCACCGCGCGGCCGGTAATCTATATGGCAAACGCAGTTACCAGCGTCGCTGAGCCTGCCACTCCTGTGAGCACACCTACCGATACGGTCATCCATGTGGAAGACGTGCATAAGTATTACGAACTTGGCGCGAACCGGGTTCACGCCCTGCGGGGAGTAACTCTGGATATCCTTCGTGGTGAATTCGTAGCGGTGATGGGGGCGAGCGGCAGCGGCAAATCGACCTTCATGAACATCCTTGGCTGCCTCGACCAGCCCTCCAGTGGACGATACTTCCTGGAAGGAACCGATGTTTCTACGCTCAATAAGAAACAACTGGCCGCCATTCGTAATCAAAAGATTGGGTTTGTTTTCCAGGGATTCAATCTATTGGCTCGGACGACGGCGCTGGAAAACACCGAGCTGCCGGCTTTCTACGCGCGTGTCTCCCAGCAGGAGCGCCTGCGCCGCGCCAAGGCCGCCCTGGAGATGGTCGGACTTGGGGAGAGGATGGACCACTTTCCATCGCAGCTTTCGGGAGGCCAGCAGCAGAGAGTCGCCATTGCCCGGGCGCTTGTCAATCAGCCCGCGATCCTGCTCGCCGACGAGCCGACTGGCAACCTTGACAGCCGCACCTCGGTCGAAGTCATGGAGATTTTCCAAAGGCTTAACAACGAGCGCGGCTTGACCATTGTGCTGGTCACGCATGAACTTGATATCGCCAATTTCGCCAAGAGGGCGATTGTCTTCCGCGATGGCAAGATCAAAAAAGACGACCTTATCGCGAACCGCGCAATCGCCGAGAAGGTTCTGAAGACCATGCCGGTGCTTGAGGATTAGAACGTGGAAGAGATCATCGCCACAATTCGTTTGGCTTTGCGGGCCTTGGCTCGCAACAAGATGCGGTCTACGTTGACCATGTTGGGAATCATCATCGGTGTCGGCGCCGTCATTGCCATGGTCGCGCTGGGACAAGGCGCGCAGGAGCAGGTGCAGCAACAGATCGCAGCCATGGGTTCCAATATGCTCTTCGTGGGTTCCGGATCGATGAACAAGGGCGGGTTGCGCATGGGCTGGGGCAATACGCAAACGCTGGTTATGGACGACGTACAGGCCATCATGCGCGAATGCCCGGCAGTCGCGCTGGCCGCTCCCGGCACAGGTACAGGCGCTCAAGTAGTGTTTGGCAACGACAATTGGGGCACCAGGATCAATGGCACGGCGCCGCAATACTTCGAAATTCGCGAGTGGGCCTTCAGTGAAGGCACTCCTTTTACCCAAGACGATGTAACTCAGGCGGCCAATGTAGCGGTCGTCGGGGAGACCGTCAGGAAAAACCTTTTCGGCGCAGTCGAACCGGTAGGGCAGACGATTCGGATCAACAACCTGCCGTTCAAAGTGGTGGGCGTGCTTATCCCCAAAGGCCAGTCGGCAGCCATGGGGGATGACCAGGACGATACCATCATCATTCCTATTACTACCCTGCAAAAGAAGATTACCGGGCAAAACTGGCTCCGCTACATCAGCGTCTCCGCCAAATCCAAATCGGCGTCGTATGCTGCGCAGCAACAGATCGAGGCGCTGCTGCGCGACCGGCACAAGATTCGTCCAGGCCAGGACGATGATTTTGGCGTGCGCAACCTGGCGGACCTGGCCGGTGCAGCCGACGCCGCCGGATCGGTTCTAACCCTGCTGCTGGCGATCGTGGCCAGCATCTCGCTGCTGGTGGGCGGGATCGGTATCATGAACATCATGCTGGTCTCAGTGACCGAGCGCACGCGCGAAATTGGCATTCGTATGGCCATCGGCGCTACGGAAAGCGATGTTCATCGGCAGTTCCTCATTGAAGCCATTACCCTCAGCTTTATCGGTGGAGCGATAGGAATTCTGCTTGGCTTGCTCTCGACCTTCTTGATCCCAAGGATCCTCGGGTGGGCGGTATCGGTATCGATGGTCGCATTGGTCGGCGCAGTAGTCTTTTCCATTCTGGTTGGTGTTTTCTTCGGCTTCTACCCCGCTCGCAAGGCTGCGCGCCTCAACCCTATTGAGGCTCTCAGATACGAGTAGTCCAAAATAACATCTACATAACGGTGCCAAATCAGGAATGAAATTCTTCTGCGCCCCTTTAAAATCTGTTCACATTCTGAGTACTGTGTCGTAAATTGTTACGCATCTGGAACTCGTAATGGACAATTACTTGTGTGCCACAATTAGTGGATTCGCGAAAAGATACTGGTTGGGACTGACGTTGATTTGTCTTTCAGGCATTTTGGCCGATGCACAATCGCTTGTGTTGAATGGGCAGGCTCCGAATGCGGAAGTGACCGCGTATGTCTGGAAAGACCGGCCCGCCACGCTGGTCTTTGTGCCCGGCGCTACTTTTGCTGCGCCGCTACAATGCACAATCACTGCGATCAACTTTCCGGTGGACGTCTCGCTTAACCAACCGGGCAACCAAGGGGCCGGAAGTTCCACGCTAACATTACCGTTAGCTGTCAACACTGCTGCTTTTGTGACTTTGGCCGTGAAAGATTTCCCGCAAGGCGATCAATTTACCGGCACCTTACTAGTGACCTCCGCTAGCAATAATGCCATGAGTTGGAAAGTCAATCTAAAACCTCCCAGCGCAATATTGGCGAATGAACCGCCATCTGTGAGCCGCGACATCATGAGAT
>DASZFK010000060.1:0-13342 GCA_035939855.1 Candidatus Angelobacter sp. | reverse complement strand
CGCAAGCGGCGCACATTCGGCGATTTCGGTGGCGAGCTTCCTGGCTTCATGACGAAGGCGCTCGGCAGTGGCCATGACATCGGCAAGGCCCCAACGGACAGCTTCTTCGCCGTTGATGCGCCGCCCGGTATAAAACATCAGGCAGGCCTTCTGCATGCCAATGAGCCGCGGCAGAGTGTGCGTGAGGCCAAAGCCCGGATGAATGCCGAGCCTTACAAAATTGGCCGCGAACCAACCCTGCGGCGCCACGACGCGAAAATCAGCTACCAGCGACAGCCCAAAGCCACCGCCGATCGCGGCCCCTTGAACCGCTGCCACGACAGGCTTCTTACAGGCAAAAAGGCGCACTGTGTGCCCATAAATATGCGACGCCGCGATGTTCACGGCGTTCACCGATCGTTTGCTGAAGTCGGCGCCGGCGCAGAATGACTTGCCTTCGGAGGCCAGCACCAAAGCACGGCACTCCGGCTCGCGGTCCAGCGCCTCAAAAGCATCGGCGAGTTCGCCAACCAGTTGCTGATCGAAATAGTTGTGCGGCGGCCGGTGAATCTCAACCAGCGCCACGTGCCCGTCCAACACTACTGAGACATCTCCATATCGAGCCTCTGTCATGATCTTCCTCTTGTCTCTTTTCTCTAGCCATTAGCTGTTAGCCTTTAGCCATTGGCTCGCTCCTCTCGTACGAAGCGGGCAACCAGGTCCTTGAGCATTCGTTCTTCATCAGTGAGAGCAAAATCCATAACAGATCAAGTGTATAATCCACCCCGGTGATTGCCTCACCACCAGGAGAAACCATGCATAGATCATCAGCCGCCTTGTTATTTGGGATGGCGGTAGTTCTGGTAGCAGTGCAAGTTCCTTCAGCCCAGGTCCAGTCGCCGAGCGTTGTGTATGTCACTCCCAACAAAATCAACTGGAAGCCTGTTCCTGCGGGCTTGCCGCCGGGAGCGCAGATTGCGGTCCTGGTCGGCGATCCGGCCAGTGACGGGCCGTTCGTACTCCGTCTGAAGATGCCTGACGGTTACAAGATTGCACCCCACCGGCATCCGGTCACTGAAACTACTACCGTGATCAGCGGAGAACTTCGCGTAGGCATCGGCGACACATGGGACACCGGCCAACTGCAGAGTCTGACCTCCGGATCCCTGGTGTCAATCCCTCCAGGCCAGAGCCACTTTGCCATGGCGCACGGAGAGACTGTGATTCAAACCCAGGGTGTGGGACCATTCAAGCGAGTCTATGTGAATCCTGCCGACGACCCTGCAAAGAAGTAACAACGCCCGCTTTTTCAGAACTGGCTTTCAATTATCTTGACCGATGGTCCCAGCAAGAAGATATCAATCGGGCACCGGAACATCTCGTTCAAACATGCGCGGCCAAAAACGATTGCAGGTCTTGAGGGCAAACTGGCGCTCGTGATCCAAGCGCTCCGTTATTTTGGGAAGGAAGGGGTTGGAACTCTTGAGATCGAGAAGCTGAGATCTGCGTTATCTGCGGCAGAGAAACGCAAGCTCTTGAGGAACTCGCGGTACGGTGCTGACTGCATTTACGAAGTGACGAAAAAAATTGCTGAGAAAGTTGCATGAACAAATAGGTTATTGGGGTGGGTAGTGGGGGTCGAACCTGCTAGCCTTAAGAATCTAAAGGACTTAAAAGAGCATGGGGGCACTCAAAAGACTGTACGGAACGCATTGGAACAATGAATGGACGGTAATTGGGACGGTAAAAAATAGCCTCCAAAATTGCACCCGCTACCCACTCAAAGAGGCCGGAGAAAGAATGGATTCGTGAGCGACGTCTCCTCAGAGGCCCGGCTAAAAACTCAGAAGCGAGCTACAAATGGCCCGAATGCGTTGGTTGAGGAGACGCCCGGTTACAAATTCTCTGCTTGGGCTTCGCCTCTCCAACTATTTAGCGTCTCCCCGCCATCTGGCAACCAAGATACAAGAAGATTGAAGCAGTTGCAAAAAAGATCGGGAACAAGTGAATAATGGGAGTCACGCACGTTAGGTATGTAGGCGTGCGCATCTCGGTTACGAATTCTTCTGGCCAGAAAGTCGTAGCCTGCAAAGAGCAAATCCTCTTCTTCAGGAGATGCATTTTTCTTGTCACACAACATTTTCAAATGCGAAGGGTCTCCCCCCTTTTTATTTTGTAGGAACCCCGCAATGGTTCCAAAGTTAGGTACCTTGACTATGCCGTTATGCTTCCAATTCTTGCGATAGTTTGGAATCCACGCTTTTAGTTCGTTGGAAGGATATTCTGGAACTTCTTTTTCAGTGCAGATTTTAATACCCTCTACTAAGCAAAGACCCTTTACAAGAAATTCGGCCCCAGCCGAGAAGAGAATCCAGCAAATCAACCGGCCAAAAACCGGATCAACATCTCGACGGATTGAATATTCAAATATGTCTCGCGGCACGGGAACGAAGAGTTTAGTTTTAGGAATCCATTCAACCAGCCTCGAATTTTCAAGGAGACTGGCTGCTGCCGTAACTTGAAGTCTTCCATCTCTTAAAGCATCCAGCATAATTACAAGGTTATTTCATTCGCCTTGCGTTCAAGAAGACAAAACTAGGTGTGATCCATACTCCGCCACTCAAAATGTTCAATACGACTCTGCAAATTGATGCTCACGTAATTCGGCGAGAGTGCCCAGTACGAGCAGCAAAGGACCGGATTCTTGGCCGGATGACGGGCGAACTTGAAGTTTATTTTTGTTTACCGACCCTTCCAATTATGGCTGTTCTTGGCGGTTGCATTGATTAAGAAAAAGTAGTATATTTTTTCTTAATCAAGGATTGTTATTTCATGCAAACCATGCAGGACCAAATCGTTGCGCGGATTGAGCATCTCGGTGCGGGAGAGGCCTTCTCTGCCAAGGACTTCCTGGATATTGCCAGCCGAACGCTCATTGACGTAACTCTGGCAAAACTCACTGGCAGTGGCAAGATTCGTCGTATCCGGCGCGGCCTCTATGACGTGCCCAAGATCAACTCGGCCCTCGGTGGCGTACTCAGCCCGGACATTGATGAGGCAGCACGGGCGATAGCGCGACGCCAGAGATGGAAAATCGTGCCAGAAGGTGCCTGGGCTGCAAATCTGCTCGGCCTCTCCACTCAGGTGCCGGCCAAGATCATCTACCTGACCGATGGTCCCAGCAAGGAAATAGCAATCGGGCGCCGGATTATTTCATTCAAACATGCGCGGCCAAAAACAATTGCAGGTCTTGAGGGCAAACTGGCTCTCGTGGTTCAGGCGCTCCGTTATTTGGGGAAGGAAGGCGTTGGAACTCTTGAGATCGAGAAGCTGAGGTCTGCGTTATCTGCGGCAGAGAAACGCAAGCTCTTGAAGGACTCGCGGTACGGTGCTGACTGGATTTACGAAGTGACGAAAAAAATTGCTGAGAAGGTTGCATGAACAAAATCGCGCAGATGACCCCACAGGAGCGTGCGGACGTATTCACGGAAACGGCTGAGCGTAAGGGTTTGTCCGAAGCCATTGTTGAGAAAGACTATTGGGTCTGTTGGGTCCTAAAGCAGCTTTTTACAATCGATGCCTTGTCGGGCCGGCTCCTTTTCAAAGGCGGAACCTCACTCTCGAAAATCTTCAAAGCCATCAACCGGTTCTCTGAAGACATCGACCTTGCTGTGGACTACACCGCTCTGGGTTTTACGGGGATACGCGATCCTCGCCAGGAACAAATTTCCAAGACCAAGAGAGCCGGTATGCTCGCGGAGATGATGGGTGAATGCCAAAAATATATCCGCGGCGAATTCCTGACCATTTTCACAAAAAGGTGCACTGAAGTCCTCGGAGGGCCAAGCTCATGGTGCCTCGACGTCAGCAGCCAGGACCCGAATGTGGTCCAATTTCGATATCCTGCAGCGTCAACCAAGAGTCTGCCTTACGTTGTTCCCCATGTTGTGCTTGAGCTTGGAACCCATGCGGCGTTTGTACCACGCGATCAGTTCACCATCCGCTCCTTCGTTGCTGAGGAATTCCCGGGTCTCATGACTGATGAACAGGCGGCAGTAATTGCGATCCTGGCTAAACGAACTTTTTGGGAGAAGGCGACGATTCTTCACGCTGAATTCCATCGTCCTCTGGAAAGGTCATTCCCTGATCGATATTCGCGTCACTACTACGATGTCGCCATGTTGGCGCAAGGGCCGATTCGCTCAGAGGCACTTGCTGACATGAAGCTCCTGGCCGATGTCGTAAAGCACAAAGAAACCTTCTACCCATCCGCCTGGGCACGCTATGACCTGGCGCAACCTGGAAGTATCCGATTCATGCCGAGGGAAGATCGCATGGCGGCTTTGGAGCGTGACTACCGGAACATGGCTGTGATGATTTTTGGTGAGCCTCTCGCATTCAACAAAATCATGGAAGCACTAAAGACGCTTCAAGAGGAGGTAAACCGGGCAGCGCAATTATAAAAAATCCAGTATCAAGCCGACCGCGATATGGTTAATCATTCTCATTGCCGTGGTTCCAGCTCCTTGGGTTATGAGTGCAACAAAATACGAGATTTCAATAACTTGCAAGACACGGATAGCACCCAAAGGCATCGGAAGGAATTGCAAGGCCCCGTTATTGTTCCCCAATTTTTTGGGGCATTTTGCATCCTGGTGACTCCCATGCGGGCGTCAAACGTTCCGAATGATAAGCCCCCTTATCGTTCACAATGACACTTGCCCGCGATCTGCGGCTGTAGTCGCAACCGGAAAGCCAACGATGCTGACCACCGTTAATTAACGCTTGAATAGACCATCACAGAAATGGTGCGGCGGCTTTGGAATCACGTTTTCCTGGTGGCATGTTCGATCAGCTCTGTATTTATGTCGCTCTGCACCTCAATAAGGACAACCGTGCGCAAGTTGCAATCTCCATTTCACGCTGCAGGACATTGCCGACAGCCAATCGCGAATCCAAGAACTCTGCCGCAGCATCCACCAACAAAACGATTCCCAGATCCGTCAATTCGAGGCCTTTGAGACACGCGTCCAGGATCTCACCCAAACCGTCTGCCAACACATCGAGCGTGCCCTTAGTGATTTTGTCAAACCGCCTCTGGATCCTCAATTTTCGACAGTCCCTATTGATAGTCTGGCGTTTCCTTTACCTATCTGGCCCGCAAGACGCTTCTCGTTGGACGTGAGGTCGCCATGGACACACTCCTCGAGTTCCTCAGCGATTCGCGGCCAGCGTTGTGGACGATAGTGACCGGGGCAGCCGGTACGGGCAAGAGGAACTTGGGGTGGGTAGTGGGGGTCGAACCCACGACATCCAGAGCCACAGTCTGGCGTTCTGCCACTGAACTATACCCACCGTCTGTGGAGGCTTTTATTTTACAACACTTCGGCTTTCACCTCAGTGCAGGCTACTTCGGCTGGCACTTATGACGATCGCTTTGGCTGTCGCACTTTGCCTTTATTTTCTTCCAACCATCATTGCTTTGAAACGGAACAGTCCAAAGACCGCTCGCCCCACCTGCTACAAGATTTTCGGACCGCCGGTTATTTCGTGTAGTCTCTATCGAATATTTCAGCCAACGAAAGAGTGAGCTTGCTCGCCCCAAATAACACTTGCTCCTCAAGGACACCCTTCACCTCATGCATTCCCGTAGCATTGTGGACCGCGACAAGCGAAAGAAGCGGATAAAACACCCAGACGGCCGGGCAGCCGGCATCGATGTACTGATGCACTTTGAGAAGCATGTCTTGAGCTGAATTACTGGGAGAGATGATCTCTATCGCCAACGCGGGCGCTCCTTCGACCGGAGATCTGTCGAAATCGAAACCCTTCAACATCTGCCGCGAAAGAAAAGCAACATCTGGTCTACGCACTGTATTTGGAGCCAAGCGGAAATCGGTCTCATCCAGGACAAGGCCGAGATCGTGGCTTTTTACGAATGACTTGATGGCCAGTGTTAGCCGGATGCGCACAACGCTGTGAAAGGGTGTTGGAGATGGGGTAACAAGCAATTCTCCTTCGTTCAGCTCATAGCTGTTGTCATCATCGGGAAGTCGCAGGAACTCCTCAAAACTGAGCCTGGTCGTTGTGCTCATGACCCATCCTTCATCGATATCTTCCGCTTTTTCAGTCAAGGTCAATAATCCTGAAGAGCTTGTCATTCACCGCTTTTTTGACCTTTTGCTCACTACCCAAGCAACGTTCTGTGGTCTCGGCTCGGTCAATTCATGGAACACGCGCCCGGGCCTCTTGGGTCGCCGCAGGCTCCGCATGGGCCTGCGCTGGGAGAGGCCGCTGCCGGCTTCTCGCCGCCTACGGCGAATCTTGAAAGTTGCTGGTCGAGTTTTTTGCTTTCGCATTGCGGGCATTGAGGTTGCTGCCCACCTAGCACGATGCTCTCGAAGTGGTGGTCGCACTTGCGGCAGATGAATTCAAAAATCGGCATAGATTGAACGTCTCAGGGTAAAATTCAATTCAGCCCCTATTATAAATGTCCCGTAATTCCCATGATAGTGTTTCTGAACCGTTTGTGCCCCGGCGCTTTCTGCGCAATAACCACGCCCAGACTTTGGCTGGAAACTTTTTGCCTCGTGAGAGCCGCCTGCCTCAGCCGGAAGAGCGGTTGTTTCAGGTGGAAGAGGGTGTCCAGGTGCTTTGCCACTGCCATTGGCAGCAGGAACGGTCCCGTTGCCTGACCGTCATCATCCTGCACGGGCTGGAGGGTTCGAGTCTTTCCCAATATGTGATTGGCACCGGTTCCAAGGCCTGGGACGCGGGCATGAACGTCGTACGCATGAACATGCGCAACTGCGGCGGCACCGAAAGGCTCACGCCTACGCTCTATCATTCCGGGCTGTCGGGTGATGTCGGCGCGGTGGCCCGCACTCTGATCGAGCAGGATCTGTTGCAGCACCTTGCGCTCATCGGCTACTCGATGGGCGGCAACCTGGTTCTGAAGCTGGCCGGCGAGTGGGGAAGCGCAGCGCCTGCGGAGTTCAGGGCGGTGGCTGCAGTCTCGCCTGCGGCCGACCTGGGCGCTTGTGCAGATGCGATCCATGCGTTGAAAAGCAATCGCATGTACGAATGGAAGTTCCTTTCGGGCCTGATGCGACGCTACGGCCGCAAGCGGAATTTGTTTCCGGAGATTTATCGCGAGCCGCAGCGGCGTCCGCGAAGCATACGCGAATTCGATGACATCATCACCGCGCCTTACAGTGGATTCACCAATGCTGACGATTATTACCATCGCGCCGCTGCAGCCCGCGTAGTGGACAAGATTGCCGTACCGACGCTGGTGATTCACGCCAAGGACGATCCTTTTATCCGCATTCTGCCCGAGACCCGCCAGAAGCTGGAAGCCAATCCGCACATCACCTTGATCGAGCCGGATCATGGCGGGCACTGCGCCTTCCTGGCTCAACCGAACGGCTACGATGGGCGATGGGCCGAGCAACGTGTCGTCGAGTTTTTCCAGAATGTCTTTCAACAGAACTCTTTCCATGCCAGTGGACGGCAAGATGCAGGTTGATTTTTCCATTGAGCTTGGCCCTGAAGACCCTGCCCTGGAATTTCCCTGGGCGTCGGACGACGGAGCCAGCCGGTATTACAACCTCAAACAGCATCCTGAGATGGTGTTCGACGTCGAAGAGGCGCGCGAACACCAGGAGTTGAGCGAATTCCTGAGCCGCATCAACGCCGCATCCTCGCCTTTGCAAACGGCCAAATGCGATACCTGGTTTAGCTGGGAAATCCTGCCGGAAGAGGAGATTTTTGGCGCTTCCTGCAAGTTCGCCTGCTACGTGGATCTGCTGTTCACCGCCAGCGAGCCTCAGGCTTCTTTTGAGAAACATGAGACGCTGGCCCGCGATCTCTACCACCTGTTGCAACGCGCGCCCGAAATGGCAGCAGCCACGGAATTTGCGGTGCGCCGCTGCTACTACCACGCGGGTTCAACCGACGGCTTTTATATCACTGCCTACATCAATGGCTACGGCGACAGCCAGGAGGAAGCCATGCAACGTTGGGCCATTGCGCTTAAGCTGCTGCAACATGCGTTGGTGCAGGTAACTGCAAGTCTTGCCCGATAAAGTAAACCCATCACGGAGACGCGGCGAAAACCAAAGATGAGCCACGAATTAACGCGAATGAACACGAATCAAGATCAAAAACACTCAAAAACGTCGTCGCAGAGATGGCAGGAGGACGCAAGAAAATCATTCAATTTTCTTCTTTACGAAGCCGTAGGGGCAATGGCGACAGCCCGATTCGCAGCAGTATCCTCGCTTTAAAAGATAGTGGGCGGTGAAAACGTATTTACCGTCTTCAATATAGTAATCTTCGCCTTCGACTATTGGCGGTAACTCGTTGGTCTTCTTTTGATCAGCGTTCTGCATTCATTTGCGAGAATCAGCGGTAAATTTAGAGGCAATCTCAAAAATGCTATAACCAGCGAAAACTCCAACCCGCAGGGGCTAAAGCCCAATGTCACTTACTTTTCACAATTTGTGTGAATCAGAACCACAGCCGAGACCCAAAGAGAGTACGGCACGCAGGAAAAATAGCGAACAAACCAATTTGCGAGTCGCAGTTTACGGCGAACCGCAAGGTCCCTCCGCACTCCCGTCGCTTCGCGCCGAGAGCGCCTCGGGATGACGATTGTTCCCTATAGGTCAAAGGACATAAAAGTAAGTGACATTGGGCTATAAAGCCCGCAAGTTTTATTTGATTTTTCGGCACGACTAAAGTCATGCCCGGACACCTTCAGATGCTAAAGCATTTTTAAGACACACTCTAAACATCATCTCACCTCATCAATTGCTATGGGCCGAATTGCGGGTGTCTCGACTACGACTCCGTCTTTGAAGGTTACATATTTGCCGGAGATGGCAGGCACTCGCTCTCCCGGCACTACGATACCAGCAAGGTTCAAAGGATCGGCGGCCGAGATCGTGATGGTTTCTTCCGTAGGCGGAATATTTCTCATGGCCCGCAGCGATTCTACCGCGATGGGCAGGGCGAATTGTTCGCCGATGAACGAGGTGATGAAGCGTCCTCCACGGATCTCGCCCCGGTCTTCCAGGCGGCGGAAGGCGATCAGGAGTTCGCGCCAGCGCGGCAGGATACTCTCGCGCACCAGCAACTCGCGGAAGACAACGCCATAGCGGTGCAGCAACATGCGGCAGACGCCCTCAATGGCTTCGTTGGGCTTGTGATGTTCGGATTGGCTGCCGGATTGATAGAGCAACGACCAGCGTCCGGAGCTGTGCCTTGGACGATTGGTCTTCCCAGGTCCCTGTCCCGAACGGCGCTTGGGATCGATCAGCGACCGCAGATTATCGAATCCATCGGCAGTCACCAGCCCGGCGGCCACCAGTTCCCAAAGCCCGGTCTCCACTTCAGCTTTCAGCTTGCCTGAGCCACGCACAATGTCGGCAAAAAACGATGCGCCCCGGGAACGGAGAAAGGCCAGCACCTCATGGGCGATGGGGCTGAGTCCGGGAGCCTCCTTCTCCAGATCGGCGTGGGCGGAGCGAACGCTCGGCAAGGCAAGCCATTCGGCCTCATCGCGCACGAAGAAGGTTATGGGCGCAACGCTGGTTGGGACGACCCGCCGCGTCGTTCCGGCGGTCTCTTCCAGCATCGCAGGATGCGCGGAGAGCCGTCCCCATCCCACTGCGCCCGTCATGCAGAGCTGGTCCAGAAATTTAGCATCGTAGTTGCTGATGCGCCGTTCCAGTATCTGCCGCTCCCAGGCGCTTGCAGGAATCTCAAATCCCTGCAACTGGCGCAACACTTCCAGCGTGCCGTGCTCGTCGCGAACCTGGGAGCCAGGCGAGACGTGTTGCCAGCGAAACAGCCAGCGCATGAACGTTGCCGCAGTGACCGGTTCAATCTGCTTGCGCAACGATCCCAGGGTCAGTCGATGGATACGCGCCAGCAAGCGGCGCTCCGACCATTGAATCTCATCACTGCCATTCTTTTCGAAGTTGCCGCGCAGCACCAAGCCGGTGGATTCGATGCGAAGCAAAGTTTTTTCGATTTCAGGAGCTGGAAGTTTGAGAATTTTTGCCAAGCCCGATGCGGTGACCGGGCCTAAATGCGTGAGCCAGCCTGTGACCATGGACTTCAGGGCGTCGTCGTAGGAAGGGGCTTCGGCTTCTACCTGGGGAAGCGTGTCTTCGAGCCGTGCATTTGGGTAGATGGAGGTGAAAGTTTTTTGTTTTTCAGCAGAAACCCAGAAGACTGGTGCTCCTTCGTGTTCCTTCGTGTCCTCTGTGGTTGGCTCTTGCAGTCTGTCAGAGCGTGCAACATCGTACCTCTGTTCAACCCTAGCCTGGGTAGTACGGTTTGATGCTCTCAGCTTTTCGAATAATGGCTGCCATTCTCCTGCGATGTTTTCTGGCAAGGCGATTAAGGTATGGAGTACATCCGCCAACTCGTCTGCATCGCGGACGTCGGGCCAGGCATCGGCTCGGACTTGCGCTATGGCGGCGGGATCGAGTGCTCCGATCTCGTTAAGCACAGAGTCGGGGAGCACGCGACGCATCTCGACAGCGCGGGCGCGCCGCTCTTCAAGAGGCGCATCATCGAGGTAAGCGTAAGGATAGGTATTCAGAATCTCGTGGGAGAAGACAGAGGGAATTGGGGTGTCAACGGCGATGCACTTGATCTCCCCGGAGTTGATCTGGCGCAAGATCTGCTTGAGGCCGTCCAGATCAAGCGCCTCATGAAAGATATCTTTCATCACCTCGCGAACCAGAGGATGGTCGGGGACCTGAATGGGCCCATCCACATTTTCCTGGCAGGCGGCCACGTCGGGGAAGACCGAGGCAAGCAGATCGGCAGAGCGCGTGCGTTGCACTTGCAGAGGAATCTTCTTGCCATTCCAGTAACGCAGCAGGGCGAGGGCGCGATTGGCGTCCCAGCGCCAGCGGGTCTCGAAAACGGGCGAGAGCAGAGCCGCCTGCTGCAGCACTTCTTTTACGGTGTTCTCATGCAGGAAATGAAAGACATCGGCCAACGGGAAGCTGTGTTGCTCTGCCAAAGCAATGTTGACTCCATTGTCCGTAGCCGCAGCCTGCAACTCAAAGTTGAACGACACACAGAAACGTTTGCGCAACGATAGTCCCCAGGCCTTGTTGATGCGCGCTCCAAAGGGTGCATGGACCACAAGCTGCATCCCTCCGCCTTCATCGAAGAAGCGTTCGGCAATGATGGTATTTGTGGTGGGCACCGCGCCCAGCACGGCTCGGCCGGTCACAATGTATTCGATGGCTTGCTCCGCGCCCGAATCATCGAGGCCGCACTCCTGGCTGAGCCATTCGACGGCCTTGAGCACTTCGGGAGATTTCTGGTTCACGAATCCGGGCAGGGTGTTGGGAGTGAGGTCGCTGATCGCCAGCCGCAATTCGCCTATTTGTTGGGAGAGCTCTTCGGTGCGTCCAGGAGCTTCGCCGAGCCAGAAGGGAATCGAGGGCGGGGCGCCATGAGCATCTTCCACCAGGATGCGTCCGGCATTCTCGACGCGGCGGATGCGCCAGCTCATATTGCCGAGCAACACGATGTCTCCTTTGAGGCTCTCAACCGCGAAATCTTCATGCAGGGTGCCGACGACCGTGCCTTCCGGCTCGGAAACAACCGTATAGAGCGCACTCTCAGGAATAGCGCCGCCGTTCATGATTGCAATCATGCGGGCGCCGCGCCGGGCCTTGAGCTGGCGGTTCACGCGGTCGCGATAGAGATAAGCCCCGAAGCGTCCGCGCTCGGCCACTATGCCATCGGAGAGCATGACCAGCAGGTCGTCATAATCTTTTCGCTCAAGCGCGCGATAAGGATAAGCGCGAGCGATGACCGCAAATAGCTCGTCTTCGTTCCACTCTTCCGCGGAGCACATCGCTACGATTTGCTGGGCGAGCACGTCGAGTGATGCTTCAGGGATGATGAGCCGGTCAAGCTCGCCCTGGCGGATGGCGCGCACCAGGGCTGCGCATTCGATAAGGTCGTCGCGAGTGGTAGGAAAGAAGTGTCCTTTGGGGACGGCTCCTCGCCAGTGTCCGGCGCGTCCCACACGTTGCAAAGCAACTGCAATCGAGCGGGGCGAGCTGATGTGGCAAACCAGGTCAACATGGCCAACATCAATTCCCAACTCGAGCGAGGCGGTGGCAACCAGCACCTTGAGCTTGCCTTCTTTCAACTTCGTTTCCGACTCCAGCCGCAACTTGCGGGCCATGCTGCCATGATGCGCGCCTACGGTATCTTCGCCCAGACGTTCGGCAAGATTAAACGCCACCCGCTCCGCCAAGCGGCGGGTATTCACGAATACGAGCGTCGAGCGATGCTGCTTGACCAGTTCGGTGATGCGATCGTAAACCTCGTCCCACAGATCGTTGGAGGCGATGGGACCAAGCTCCATCCCGGGAACCTCGATGCCCAAGTCGAGTTCGCGCTTATGGCCGATGTTGACCACAACCGGATCAGGGCGCTCGTTGCCTGTAAGAAAGTGAGCAACGGTTTCGATCGGCTTCTGAGTCGCTGAAAGCCCGATGCGAACGGGCCGGCTGGATGCGAGGCAATCCAGGCGTTCCAAAGAGAGCGCCAGGTGCGCGCCACGCTTGTCATCAGCGACGGCGTGGATTTCATCAACAATCACCGTCTTTACATCGCGCAGGATGGCCCGGCTTCTATCGGCAGTCAGCAGGATATAAAGCGACTCTGGAGTGGTGACCAGGATGTGCGGAGGCCGCTTCAACATCTTTTGGCGCTCATACGTCAGGGTATCGCCGGTGCGGACTGCCGTCCGAATCTGTGGCATGAGCAGCCCTTGTTCTCCAGCGAGAGCAGTTATCTCCGCAAGCGGCGCCTCCAGGTTCTTCTGGATATCATTGCCCAAGGCCTTCAAAGGAGAGATATAGAGTATCTCGGTACGATCGGTAAGATTCCCCGCCACCGCTTTGCGCACGAGAACATCGATGCAGGTGAGAAAGGCTGCCAGGGTCTTTCCAGAACCTGTGGGTGCAGAAATAAGAGTGGTGCGTCCGGCCAGGATATGCGGCCAGCCCTGCTCCTGAGGTTCTGTGGGAGTGCCAAACTTTCGCACAAACCACTCCTGAACTACAGGATGGGCCCAGGCCAGAGAGTCGGGGATTGAAGGCATCAGCTTATTGTATACGATTTTCGCTATATATTCGCTTAAAAGCAGCACTCAGCATTTAGCCTTCAGCATTCAGCCGCGTAACCACACCGAGGGCGTGGTCCATTGAAAGGCTAACTTCCTGGCGAGTTTCTCAACGGACATGCAATCGGGTGATCGCGCGTGATCGGGAGATCGGGTGATCGGTTTTGGAACAGTCATTGATTTCAAGCA
>DASZFK010000059.1:0-2618 GCA_035939855.1 Candidatus Angelobacter sp. | reverse complement strand
GCGGTCTTTTTCCCGGCGCCCAAACGGAGCGTTGAAGCGCGCACCTGCGGTGAGCTGAACGTTTTCTCGGCTCACGTCACCCGGACTATAGTCAAAGCCGAATGTCGCATCCAGGCCACGATTCGATCCGGCATCGGACCGGAAAACGGCCTGGCTAGCCATACCATAGACCAGATAGTTCCCGCTGCTCCTGTGCCCCTCAGGGTCAGGAAATTTGCCACCGTTATACACGCCGCCAAATTTGTAAGCTCCGGGATAAGACTTGCCTCCTCCCGGGGATGCCGTTGCTTGTGCGCCGTCTGATGGGTGTATCAGATAACCCGTTTCGAAGAGGAAATCAGGGGTATCGCGAATCTGGAAGTTGGTTCCAGTTGGGTCATCCTGATACGGGTTCCTGTTCGCAGCCATGACCGCGCTTGTAACGTAGAAGTTCCGTTTGGGCGCAAAGCGGATCTCGGCGCCAGGAGTACCAGCAGGATTGAACGATTCAAATATTGAACTGAAGAGGTTGCCGAACGCATAGCCCATAGGCTCGATAAGCCACGAGCCGCCGTATTCTTGATTGCCGTAAAAGTCCAAACCCGCCAACTGTCCGGCGCGCACTCTGACCTTGCTGTTCAGGAAGTTTTGCTCGAGCCAGAAGGAATCCAGACGAGTGGTATGAGCGCTAACCAGATCACTCGGATTGGCTAGGGTCCCAATCTTGGCCCCCAGGTTGCCTCCGACTTGCCAGAGTCCAGTGGCATGAAATCTGAGCCCTTGCCATTTCATCAACTCGTCGAAATTAATGTCTACCGTTCCGCGAATTCTTTCCCAGCCGGCTTTGGTCTGCTGCAAGCCGCCGCTCGGATTAGCCTCCAAGTCGGCAATGTAGAAGAAGTCGAACTTGACACCTTTTTCTTCCAAGGCCGTTCTCTTTCCACCCCAGTCGCCGAATAAATATCGGCGCGGTCGCATTTCAAACAACGCGCCTCCGTCATCGGATGCAAGAGAGTTTGTTTGAGCCGACAACGGGCCCACCAATATGAGGGTCAGCACAAAGCTCAACAGGCATGCGGGTCGGCCTAAGTACAAATGAGTGCTACGCCAGAAGTGACTCAATGCATCGCCACGAAACCTGTTGCTCGGTCGAGTAGTGCAATCGCAAAATCCAATTCGTCTCTGCATAGCGATGAGACTGAAGCAATCGCTTTGCCAAACAAAATGCAGCGGGCCGACTTGCGCTAACGCGCTCGTGCACAGAGGGGTCATACGACCGCTGGCTGGAAGGTTGCTTTGCTACTTGTGACACCATCCCATCGCGTAAGTCGCAATTAAGACAAGTGACGCCCCGACGCCTGTTTCCAAGGCCGCTGCTGCAATTGAGAACGGATCGAGCAGCTGACAAGATCCTTTCTTCCCCGAGGCGTTTGGTCCAATTCCGATTTGTTCATCCATCACACATTTGGAATTCAACTTGCTTGAGCCAGGAGTGTCAGGGCGTTGTTGAAGCCACAACCGATGGTGATGTTATGGGAGTCCACGTTCATTTGCTCAGATTTGCGCTACGCGGTCATACAGGCATCCAGCAACAAGGACAGGCCTGAACGATTGGTTATTGCCTATCAAGATGAGCATTGCTTGCGCGATCTCATAGCTGCTCCAAGCATCTTCGGGCTCGGCTTCGTGTCGCGCGAGGAAGCAATAGCGAACCTTAAAAGCTTCGCATTGGACGCCGCTTCTTCGAAACAAAAACCTCGAATCACAGCAATGTTTCACGCGACTCATGCGAACGTTGAATTGGCGGGTGGGCCCGGCCCGGTGAAGCATCGCAGAATCCC
Organism: Candidatus Angelobacter sp.; assembly: GCA_035939855.1. Classification (GTDB taxonomy): domain Bacteria; phylum Acidobacteriota; class Terriglobia; order Terriglobales; family Acidobacteriaceae; genus Angelobacter. The sequence goes on along the minus strand of DASZFK010000059.1, from coordinate 798 downwards.
GCAAAGCATTCTGCAGTCCGCACTTGCGGCGGTCATTGCCCTCTTCTACTCGAAGAACATCGTGTCCGTGATAATCCGCATGGCGCTAGGAGCTTCTTTTTAGTTGTGTTGCACCGATGTTTGGTTCACATGCGGAAGTCGCGGCACGCGCGAGGTCAGAGCGCTTTCAAGAAGCCTGAATGACAAACCAGAACAAGAAATCACGAATCACTGTCGCAACTAGCCTTCCTCGTATGGTCTGCACACGGAAGCAAGCGAGCCGTTTGCTGCAAGGCCTTCGAAAAGGCTACCGGTTGCTTACGCCGGAGGAGCGGAATCAACTGAAGTATTTCATATTGTGGTTTCTATCGGAACGACACGGGCCGGAGTAAAACCCCAAGATGCTGAAATCGGAAGTGGAACATCGATCGTGCAGTTTCAGAACAGTCTCATGGAAGATGAAAAGATTGGTAAAAAAGAAGTCTGGTCGGCTATTCGCTACCTGGACCCTGACGAACGGGAGAAGGACAAAGAAGCCAATAGAGCGAGCATAATTGCAATATTGGCTGTTCTGCTTATCGTTGGCAGTGTTTGGGTTTTACTTTGGTTTCGAGTAAGACAACCGTGATGAGATTCACCGCGAGATCGCAGGCGTGGCAAACTGGAGGTCCAGCAACGTCAGAGCGGTTTCAGTCTTTCTTAATGATAAAGACTGTCTTGTCGTCAATCTGGTCTCCTTCTCCAGTTTGGAGTAGACAATCGTCTTTCCTCACAGCAAATTCGAGCAAAGCATTGCAGATGTCTTTCGCTGACAACCGG
>DASZFK010000058.1:0-2729 GCA_035939855.1 Candidatus Angelobacter sp. | reverse complement strand
CGCCGTCCTGCCTATTCTGTGCTATCGAATTCGCGCCTCAAGCACATGTTTGACTCAGAATTGCCCCACTGGCGTACGCAATTGCACTCGGCGTTCGCCGAGAGCCAGGTCAAAGACCAATCCATCGATCCATAACCAGTCGTGGCTTGTTCCTGACTAGATAGGTTCCCATTTCTGGTAAATGCCCGTTGCGAGTTGACATTCCCATCTTGGACAAACCGGACATCCACGTTTTAAATCTAGATACCTATGTCATAGAGCACGGGCGATCCCATGCCGGCGTCCGTGATCGAACCTGATATGATGCAAATGGATCTTGTGCTGAGATATGGACCAAGTGTTGACGGGGAACTGGGGCGTATCTTGAAACAGCTTGAAAGGCAAGAGTACACTGTATGCCGCGACGGCTGTCGAGAAAAGTCGAGATGGAGGCAGACGGAAGTCAGCGAATCCATCGACGATGAGGTTGGACGGCCGGGGCGTTGGCCGCAAACTGTGCCGAGAGCGCAATGGTCGGAAGTCGGAACAACACCCCGAGCAAGAGCCAAAAATACGCATTCAACAGGAAATCTTCGTAAGCCTGCATGCCGCCAAAGGTAGCAGGGAAGAGTAAGAAAAACGCGTACCAAAAAATGACGAAGCCTAGAGGAAACAAGGGAGAGCCTTTAAGCTTCTTCACCACCCTCCAGGCGGAGACCGTGATCGCCAGACTCATAACGACCCAGAGAAGCAGGCCGCCGATCCCCATCTCGACGACGAGGGTTCCATATCCACTTTCGACTCCAACGCCTAGTGGCTTCGCGTTAAAAATGCGGGCGACGTATTGTGTGCCTAGTGAAGCGGTCCCGATCCCATAGCCATAGGGCCAGCGGTCGTATTCGAAGGCGCCGAAAAAGTTCCGAATGGGATAATCCCAACCACGATGCATCAATTCGCTCGTTGGGCTGTTAGGCATAAGCGTTTCTTCATAGATAGCCAACCGCGAAAGGAGAGCATCAGGATAAGCATAGAAGAGCAAAACAATGCCTAGCCCAATACCCAGCGCGGCTCGCTGAATCGCGCGAAAGACACGCAACGCCTCGCCGTGTCGCCAAGGGGCACCCCAGATAAAGGCAACGCTGGTTGCCAACGCATTGATCATCCCCCACATGAACGAGCCCCTGGATGCAGTTAAGAATGCTCCGGTGGCGGTCACTGCGATGGCGATGAAGGCTAGTGCTCTCCCTCGCTTTTGGCGGAGGAGGAGGTAGCCGCTAAATCCAAGGACTAGCAGCCAGGCCACCATTATGAAATTAGAGTAGCGACCAGCGCTGACGAACACTGAATTGGGCCGGTAAGCGATAGCGCCGTTTGCAGAAGTGCGATAGAGATTGCTTAGCAAGCGGAGGTCTTCCGCTTGATGTGCCGGGTTCAGAAAGGATGAACCAAGAATGGACTGAGCGATGCCGAGTGAAACAACGATAAGAGCAAGAACCATGTTGACGGTAAAAAAGCGGCGTAATTGAACCTCAGAATTGATAAGCGCGTAGCCTAAGAAAAGCATCGGGACGTAGTAGAAGAACATTTTGAAACCCATGAGCCCGTACCAAATACTCGTGGAGGCAGGATTGAACACTTGGATGATGCCGAACCACACAAAGAGGAGCACTGGCCCGAGGAAAGGAGGGCGGAAGGATGTCACTTCCTTTCGCCGGACAGCCGCGAGGAAAGAAATGAATACTACGAGTGCCAGAAAATCCTTGGCAAAGTAGATCGCCATGTTGTTGCCGAGAAATTTCCGCGCGAAGTCCTCAAACAACAGCCAGATTAGGAAAAAGTAGACCCCATTGCGCCAGTTGTTGAGAATCCCGATGACAATCACGCTGCCCACGAGAGCCATACCCGCATAAGCCATGCCTGTAAAATCGCCTCTGATCACGTATTCGGCGGCTAGGTAAGCGGCCAAGGCGCCCACGACGAGAGTGCCGATGGTAAGTAGCGGACCTTTTCGGAACTGACCTGAAGATAGAGCCGATGCAATTCTCATAGTTTGGCCTTGCGCCGAGTCTCATGATTATCACCGAGTCCCATGAATTACGAAAGGAGCATAACGCTAGTCTTCTTGGTCCGTTCCGGGATTCTCACAGCTTGTACGCTCTTTGGCAAAATTCAATATCCACCCGGTCGAGGCTCTTTTCCGGCAAGTCACGTATAGCATCAAGATTACTTGCCTGCCCACCAGCCAGAAACTTCGAGGAGCCCATGGCCATGACGGCCAAGGTAGGAGTTTCCGACAAAACCAGACTGGTGCTACCCTATGGCGCGGACGAACTGAGGCTGACCGAGCCAGATTGCGTTTAGACTCCACGATCTTTGTCAGCGCCGAGTGCCGCCGAACGAACCCGCAAAGGATCCGTGGTCAGTGTTCAGGACTGGCTGGTGAGAACCGGTGGGACGTTTCGCCCGGGCGTCCGGCGTGACTGTTTCTTCCCACAGGTGATCGATCTGACGCGCTAGCTATCTGGGTTAGCGCATCTTTCATTTGCGGCTTGGAATGGCAGAGATGGATGAGGCAATCAAACTTGCTGTGAAGAACTCGCCAGAGGGCGTGAAACAACTTATGCGTCTGTTATTGGTCGTCCCCGCCAGGACATATTTTAGGTACACGGCGGTCCGTTTTGGAAAACGGATTCTGTGGGACGGTGTTGCTGCTCATCTCTTGTGGCTGTTAAATGACGTCAAGATCAAGA
>DASZFK010000057.1:0-9902 GCA_035939855.1 Candidatus Angelobacter sp. | reverse complement strand
CAGCGGCGATACAGAGGAGGAGCTAAAGGCACCCCAATTGAATACCTTCCTGAAAGGAGTGGGAGAGTTCTCCTGTGCGATGGAATGGAGTGCTGGCGCCGGCCCAGGGCGTGACGTAGTAGAGTCGTACTGCATTCTCCCGAAAGATTGGAGATCGTTGCCCGGAATCGAGAACAGCCTCATCGAACACGGCATTCAGCGGCAGCATATTCTGGTGGGTGATAATCCGTCACGGCTTTACCTGCTGCGCTGTCAACTGCGAGTGCCTTCGGAAAGACTCAGCGATTTCGGAGGAGTATGACTCAGCGATTTTGGCTACCAGTTCTGCTGCTGAGTGGCGCGATAGCGGCTGCTATTGCGGCGCATCTCGCGACGCGTTCCCGACGTAGTTCCGGCGATTGCGGCGACTATTGGGAGAAAATCGTCCGCCTCACTTGCTATTGGCTCGGAATCCCATTGCTGTTATCCACGATCGCTGAGTCAATATCGAGCACCTATTGGCTAACCGGCTGGCATCTTCAATTCGATCGCGTTTTGGGGCATAGTTGGGCATTTCCCCTTGCCTTGGCTATTCCATTTGTTTTGTGGGTGCTCTTCCTTTTGACCTGCCTTAGACTCGCTCCGAAAACATCGGATCATTCCAACTGGCTTGCAGGAGCGATCGGATTTAGCGCAAGCAGAAAGTGGGTGCTCCATTCTGTATGGATCCTAATCATTCCGCTGCTTTGGTGGGGACCCATTCATCTGGACTCGGGCAGGGGCGGATATCCCGCCGCCACTTGGAGTACTTTGGCGGTACTCGTCATCTCGCTGGTAGGCATTGCATTCAGTGCATCGGCTTCTTCCTCCGTTGCCGTGAGTCAGACGAGAACTGCTACAGTCGGCAGGGAAGATCGCATACTGCCGGATTGGCCGGAAGCCATGGAGCGCGAGGGAATTGACCTCCAGAGTGTGACCAAGTGGAATGCCAGTTCGGACATGAATCTGACCTCCTATACACAGCGGGAAGCAGATGAATTTGCTGAGCGCCTGGCCCTCATCGGAGCGCGCGCTGTTGCTCCGCAAATTATTGAATTATTCCATCAACTCAAGTCCGCTTTGGAACATCAAAACGGGCTTGCCCGAAAATGCGTCTTGTTCTCCCCCGACAATTGCGGACAAGTCGAGGCCCTGGCGCTCGCCGCCAGCGATCTGCTAACGCAGTCCAACGAAGTGACACTGGTCATTGTGCCTCCTGGAGATCCATCCCTTTTGTCGTCTCTTCGTTTTTGGCTATCGTCGGCAAACCGCATGTTCCAGCATGAGATAGAAGCAGTTGAGGTAACTCCGGGTGTGGATCTTTCAAGCCCATCTGCGGTATGGGTGGTTGACGCCGCCACACTTTCCGACGACTTCATGACGCGCCTAGCCGATCCGGAAAAGGCGCAGCGGATCGGCTTCGTGGTTTGGTGGAACCTTCATGCGTACAGCGGCGTAATGGCGGCAAACGTTTGGGCAGTGTCTCGGAGGCTGCACCGGATTTTGGTCGAGCATCGTGGGACTGATCTGCTGACATTGGCCGTGGTGCGTAATGCATTTCATGCCGATGCGGAGCTTCCGGCATTCGTGCGCCGCCTTTTGCCTTACACTTTCGAGCAGGAAGTTCATGTAGGGCGCTTTTTTTCGCGCACGGTTCACCTACACCGGCTCAGCGGCCAGAGAAGATATTTTGGGGGACGGAGATCGGAACAATTCGCTCCGCGTTGCCGGCATCTTCCGTTGGTTGCAGCGCATGCTTCCGCAAGTCTTGGCTGGCCAACAAATCTGGACATTCGTATTGATATTCCTAAAGATGAGCGAGAACAGGTCTTCGATATCCTGGTCTCCGGGCGCAAGTTAGGCATGATGTTATCGCAAAACTCCGCAGAGGCCGGCGCGCAGATTCTTAGCATCAGTGCCGAAGATACATTGTCGTTAATCGAGATCGTAAGCCAGGGCGGTCGAGCGGCTGCGCCAGAACTGCCCCACAACGTGGGTCTGGTGGTCTCCGAGAACCCCTATGTGAATTACCTGATAGATGACCTTGGCCGCGAACGGACTTTACCCGGATCGCGGCGCCTGATCGTTGCCGAAGGTCATGAATCTGTTTTCAGAAGGCACCTGCTTCTGGCCCTGAATGAATTGGAAGATACGCGCTCTGGCTTACTTCACGCCTTTCGCTGGGAAGAATCCGTGATCGAGAATACGTTGCATGAGATCGCCATCCAAAACCGGCTGAGCCGCGCTCCGGTGCGGTATCTCAATGATCGCAATGACCTGATTTTGGAACAAGTTTACCGGAGCAGGCTAGGTGTCGGAAGCAGAAAGCGACCGTTGGATACTGTTGGCGAAAAACTGATTGTGGTCCGCGATGTCGATGCACCGGCGGACGGGGTGCGCATGCAAGTAGATCCTGAACGCCTTGTCATCCAAGCGTATCCCCAGCGTATTTTCATCTCCAATGGACTGCGTTACCGTGTACGCGATTGGGACGATCGTGGGCGCGGCTGGGTGGCTTGCATACGCGAAGCCAGCCATGCTGCCACATGGCGTATTCGCTCGGGTCAGTCCATTATCGTAAAGAAGAAGGTGGCTCAAGACCGCAACTTCGGCTATGGGGGGGTTCTGAAATCCTTCCCGGTGACTGTCGAATATCGTGAGTGGTTTGATGGCGTCCTACGGCGGGAGTACGATTTGACAAATGGCCCAGATGCTTCTTCTCCAGCCATCCCCGTGGACTACCCCTCCACCTCCTGCTCTTTTGAGACGAAGGCATTGATATTACAGTTCTTGCCCAACGCAGAGCCGGAATCCATCCGTGCATTATGCCTGGCGCTTCGCTACGTTATTCCCGTCCATGTGGGTGTCGAAGAGGACGCGCTTGAGGTGATTCCGCTTATAGGTCAGATGATTCAGGATGAACGTGTTGACGGCTTGGCGATAGTTGATCTTTATCCGCAAGGGATTGGATTGGCGGATGCCATTTATCGGGACCAGCAACTTGTCCAGAACATCTTGGAGTGGACTTGGCGGTGGCTGATTCAGCTAGTGCGCCAAGAACAAGCATCTCCAGGTCTAAATGGGTTGCACTCGCCATTGGCAATAGCAACCGGGGGTGATCAGGACGCGAACGCCGCTCTTGGGCTTTTGCGCCGTCTCGTAAACAGATACCAAACCGTCTGAGAACGGCGGAGGTAGAGGAGCGGGAGGACACTATAGTGTTCGGCCGAAAATATCAGCAGCGCCTTGACGAACTGGATGAGCAAGTGCAGATCATCCAGTCGGAAGTACCCATGGAAGCTCGATCGTTCCAACGCCAGTGCGACGGAATCAGGCGATCCCTGCGCGAGCTGGGTTCGAAATGGATTTTTTCTCGCGACACGGAACAACTTCACAGACTCGAAACCAAAGTGGATAAACTGGCTGCTTTATCTGGTGAATTGACAAACCTCATTCGCAGCCGGCAAGAGACCGCGGAACGCGTTCATCGCCTGTGCAACGTCGCTGCAAACCTGGATACGGAAGAGGGCCGGCAGGTCATGCAGAGATGCGACCAATGGATTCGCGTCCTGGAAGGACTTGGAAGCGACGTAGACCAGAGCAGCCATCTACAGCTTGACCAAAGCAAGGCTCTTGATCTGCAAAATGAGGTCCACGACTATGCTAGCACTGTGGATCTGTTGGCAAAAGCGGAAACTCTTGTTCATGGTTTAGGCTCGATGGACGCTCCGGCGCTGCAGGCTGGGATTCTCAAATCAAAGGAGGAGTTTAGGAATTTCGGGCCCAGTGCTCAACGGCTTTCCGAATTGGCAAACCTGCTGGAACCAATCGAGCGCCAAGTTCCACAGCCTCCGGTGCCTCGCACTAAAACTTCCGAAGACTTGGGTCGATTATTTGAGGAATGGCGAGAGTGGACACGGGTTCTCGATAACGGACTGGATTCCAAACTGGAAGACTCCTATCGAAGACTGAACCAAATGCAGGCTACGGCGGATGATACCCAATCCCTACTCCGCGAACTTTCTGCGGAGCTGGAGAAACTTCGCCAACGTGCATCTTCGGAGCGTTTCAGTCGGCTGAGTGACCTCCGGCAAGACGTCATACACTTTCGCCGCGCTTGTGGCGATAACGGGAGCCTGGACACCTCTCTGGAGCAGCTTGAAAGTAATCCGGCCAACACATTTCAGAATTATCAGCAGTGGCTTAATCAATATGAGAACTTTGATCGGATATTCTCCAATATTGCTCAAGCCAGGGAGAATGTCCTTTCATCTCATCTGGAAAAACAAAGAGCTGCTTTGGAAGAACGAAGACAGTCGCTGATCGCTGGTCCACTCAGTTCCATCTCCCGAATGGCTGTCGGCGCTCTGGGCGGACCTATTGCGCAACTGAGCAAGGCCAGCGGCCAGATGGCAATTCGTGCGGCATTGCGCGTTGCTGAACAGCTCAGCGAAAAGATCTCAGAGGTAGGGAAACAAGCCAGGGAAGAATTGGCAGCATTTAACCTTCGCAAATCAACACTGCTCGACAAACTCAAAGACCTCGAAGGTGCAGCCACGACCCTTGATATGCCAGCGGTCAGGGATCAATGCGCTGCATCATTGCAACAAATTGATCAGGAAAATATCCAATCGAATGACTTGGATCAAAAAAATATTTTGCTGGATGGCACAGGTAAGACATTCGATGCACTATTACAAACTTTTCTTGAGAACTGTTGTCAATTGCTGGACGAACTGTTCGCTTATTGCCGTGAAGCCCACAATGCGGTTGCAATGGCATCCGAGGGGCTGGGCCGCGCAGTGCCAGAACGGAAATTCTCCCGGATGAAACCGCCGTTGATGACACCCGGCGACGCGCAACGCAACTGTCAGATGTGGATCCAGTTAAGAGAAAGTTATTGGAAAAAAATGACGGAATTGTCAGGTCTCCTGAAGCAAGCCGCTCGAGAGGCACAAGGGCACCTGCAAAAGATCATGGAACGGCCAGGTTACTTGAGCCCGGGACAGCTTGACCAGGGAGCAGAATTGATCAGAGATTTGTCCGAATCCGACTCCACTCAAACCGATGATAAAGATCCTCTGCCCGGCTTCACATCCTTGGCCATTTTGCTGGATCGATACAAGACGTTCATCCGATTGGTGGAAGGAGGCCGGGAAGAACTGCAGAAATCTCTCGATATCCTGAAGAACAGGTTGCGTAAGTTCAGTGAAGACAATTTTAACAGGCGGTTTCCCGAGGCGGCAGAGCGAGTTTCAGCCCTGGTCTACGGCATAGATCCTGATACTGTATATGTCGAGACAAAGAAACCACTGCATTTGGCGGGCAAACTCCTGGACGTTATGGAAGCGCAGGGTAGGCGGTTGGCGGCAGAGGAATTGGAAAACGCCTGCCGAGACGCCGAGGTTTATTTGCGCACCTCTGGACAGCCGAGGGCGGATGAACTGCGAAGTACCCTCCAGGAGATTCAGGAGTTTTCTCCTCATCGCCTGGCGCCATCTTCACTTCGCCGCCGTCTGTTGCAATACCTGGATTTGGTTGGAGGAAACGGCCGTGCCTGACTTGCAGACCGTGGCCCTTTGGGGGCCGACATCTTCTGGAAAGACTGCTTTCCTTTCGCAGCTCTATTTCCAGCATTCCGACGAGTGGAACGTCTTTCCGACACAGGACTCTCTGGCTTTCCTCGAGATTGTGAGGCCCTTTACGGAAAAAAATTCTTTCCCCAAGGCAACCGCAGTCGGAACCATTCAGCGAGTCGCCTACACCTTTCAAAATAAGAAAACCGGGAGAGAGTTTGCCCTGGTGGTTGAAGATCGTCCAGGGGAAGAATCCGAAGTCCTGAGCGACGAAGGAAAAAAGCGTTTTAATGATGCTCTAGGTTTGGTTCTCCTGTTCGATGCGGAAAAAGATTTACGTCTTTTGGAGCGACAGATCGAGCAAACCCTCGCAAAATTAAACGTGGCTGCCGACCGTGGACCCAAGAAGGATGATCGGCCCTTTGCCATTTGCCTCTCAAAGGCAGACCTTAGAATTCGTAGCGCCGATGATTTACAGCGGGCCGTGGAGAGGCCTCGTGAATTCGTGCTGGAAAAGATCAGCCGAGATATCGTCCTGTGGGTCGACAAATTCTGCAGCAACTATGAGTTCTTTCCGGTTTCGTCTATCGGAGTCCGCCTTCGTCACGGCGTAATCGAGCCAATTGTGTTTTACGATGAGGCCTTAGGCTTACGAATGGGGTCGGGTGGACAACCCATCAATCTTCTTCGGCCCTTTGCATGGCTCTTTGACCGGATCAACGCCCCTGGGAAATAAAGCTTATGCCGCTAACTGACTATCCTGTGTTTGCCGGACTTGCACTGCCGCAACCTCTTCCCTTTGAGCGAGCCATCTGGGGCAAAGTTGACGGAGCCCGGAGTGATTTTCGATGGATTGCGCGGAGTCCCGGGTTTCAAGGGCATAAACAGCATGTACAAAAAGAGTTGACTATTGGCTCTGAGGAGCAGCCACAGAAAGCGCCTTTTTGGCGCTGGTGCGAACGCACTGGCTGCTATTACGCTTTGTCCTGCTACCAAAGCCGCGCCCGAGATATTGATGACCGTTCGGGATTTATGGAAAAGCAGATTATCGAGTGGAGGCCCAATGGTCTCCCGGCGGTGCTGGGTGCATTGCTGCTGCTTCCTGAGGTGGCCAAGTTTGACGACAACTTAGCTGTCAGTGGCGCATTGGATCCGGGATGGGCGGACTTGACCTTCAGCCTGGGCTTGAAGTCGGAACCAGTCGAGGCAACAGCGGAGGGCCTCATCGCGGCCTTGGAGAATGGCCGGCGCGAGCTGCTGAAATTTCCAGATGAGTTACTCGTTCAGTTTTTTCAGGATTTGGCTGCCGGCAGTTCCAAAGCACTACTTGCCTCAACGGAAGGTCCTGTCGCGCCAGAAGTTTTGGCGGTCTTGCTGCTTGCGCTGCCCCGGGAGAAGGCAGACCAGACGTCGTTGGCAGGCTGGATTCCTTCAAAAAATACCGATACAAATGCCCTTCGCAGTTGGGATGGACTCGTTTGCGACCCTAAACAGCGACCTGCCTCCCCAGGAGAATTGTCTGCTGATGACAAATCGTACAGCAAGGCTCGTCAGCAGGTGCACATTCTGCGCGGATTCACTCCGGCTGTTCGGCGAATCCTGGAATTTGCTAATGACAGTCGCGAGCGGTTTTTGGACTCAGTCGAAATAGCCGGCGATGACATCACCGATATCGAACTGGCCCAACTCGAGGACGCCATTTCCCGTGTTCAGAGGGACGCTGCGGATTCTTCCGACCCAGACGAACGGATGAAAAGTGCCCGTCAAAGACAGCTCCTTTCTAAGGCAGAGGTGATTAGAGCCGCATCTATGCTGCTGGCGCCTGAACGGGTGCAAAGGTCTGATGACTCAGACCTGCTGCTCAAGATTCTCGAAACGTGGCGGAAAACTGCCCAAGGGCTATTTAGAGAGCGCATTGACTCATTGATTTCTTCCGGGAAGAAGACCGGCTAGAAGCAGATTGTTTACAGTCGTTGCTCCGGGATGGTCACCTGGAATACGGGGGTACGATGAAAGATGCGGCGCGCTTCGCCCGCGGATTCCCACTTGGCGCAGCTCTGCTGGCGTTGCTCCTGTTGGCCGTTCCTGCCGCGCATGCGACCCATCTGCGCGGCATGATTATCTCATGGAAGCCGGTATCGCCAGGCTCGCGCACCGTCCAGTTTAGTATCCAGTACGCTCAACGTTGGTCGTATAATGACACTCCTTTAAGTTGCCCAAGCTCAGGTTCTTGCCCACAGGTGGGTGCGACCATTCCATTTTTCAGCAGCAGGACGGCTGATAAAGGGGGCTTTTATTTCGGCGATGATGGCGCTCCATTGAGTTCGGCGAACACTCCTACGGGAGTGATAACTTCGATCAACAATGCCGAAGACTGGTACGTGGCGACAGTGACTTTCACGCACACCTATCCCGACTGTGCTGTCCGCACAGCCTATTTTGTATCGGGCGACAGAGTAGACTTTATTGTCTTAGGAAATGGCAAGCAGGAACGCGTAGAGGTGCAGGTGAGCCCCTGCGCTGCCACTGGTTCCGCAGCAGCTTCTATGCCAGCCATCCAGGCGGTGCCATTGAAAGATCCGACCGGGTTCAGCTTGTCCGCACACGTAGCGACGTCCGACCCGAGCGATACTTTGTCGTATCGGCTCGCCAGCTCCGCGGAAATGTATGGCGCAAATATTACGTTTTCCTGCAGGCTAGCCAACGCTCCCTACAACAATAGTTCCGGCCAGCCTCCCGGGCTCAGCGTCGACTCGAGAACTGGAAGAGTCACCTGGGATATCAACAGGATCACAGCCGCCACAGATGCCACTGGCAACCAGTGCTTCAAGACCCCGGAGGCCGGAGACGTTTGGGCGGTACAGTTCATTGTGACCGTCACTGACAAAAACCACAATCTTAAGGGCACGGTTCCGATCGATGTCATTTTGCAATTCGTTAGACAGGTCGGCAGCCTGCCGACCCTGACATTCACTCCCGCTGGTCCCTTGTCGGTGGCAGTTGGTAATCCGATTACATTCACCGCAACTGGGAATAGTACCAATGCCGGCGCCAAGATCACGCTCAACGCCAGCGGGGTACCGGCTGGCGCATCGGCAACCAACCTGAACCGGCAACTCCCCCCACCGGTTCCCAGCAGTTTTAGCTGGGTGCCGACAGAGCGAGATGTTGGCAGCCACGTGGTGACGTACACTGCCACGGATGAGAATTCGCAACAGGCGATCGACTCCATAACTATCCATGTGATTAACGCTCCGCCCTTGCAGATCACCACAGGTTCTCTTCCACCCGCCACCTCGTCGCAGCCATATTCCTCGGTGCTCGTTGCCGGCGGCGTGCCGCCGTATCGGTGGTCGGCTGATCTTCCTGGAGATACGGGCTTATCATTAAATCCGGCAACCGGTGAAATCACCGGTACTCCCCGTCGCGCTGGCTCGTACGAAATCAACGTCAAGCTCAGCGATCCACAAGGACACCAGATTTCCAAGACCTTCACCTTGCAGGTCAATCCCTCTCCCGCTGTGCTTCTGGCGCCATTCCTGCTCGAGCCGCAGCGAGCGACGGTGGGCAGTCCGGTCAAGCTAGTCGCTGCTCTACGATCACCTTCGGGTACGCAACTGAGTGCGCACGAGTTGCCTCAGCGTGTCACCTTACACGCCGAGATCTCTGGCAGCCCGGTGGAGTTCACTCCCGAAGCCGAAAACCAATTTATTGCAATCGTGACGTTTCACGCTTCTGGTAATATTTCCGTCCGCTTGCGCGCCACGGGTGAGGGCTTGGATGCCGCAGGCGAAGGCATCGTAAATGTAGAAGCGCGCTTCATCTATTCCAGTGGACCCATCTTGATTGATCTTGGGCAGCTCAAAGCTGGAAACGAGTCCTGCAAACAGATTTCGTTCGTTCGCGACCAGGAAGGCCAGGTGCCGCTGCATTTTCGCACACTGCAATCCACTCCGGCGCACCACACCCTATTGCTGCGGCGTGCCACCGAGTTCTACCGCCCGGGCACGACCATTCCACTCAATGCCAACGACCAGCTTGAGGTCTGCCTGGACAGCAGTCGCTGGGCACGCTCCTCCCAAACTACCCGCGAACCATGGATCGCACTGACCAAAGATAGCGACGGTGGTGAGCGCGAAGTCCTTCGGATCCAGCTTACCTGGCAGGTCGAGGGGTTGGGCTTTTGGGAGCGTTGGGGACGGCTGCTGCTTGCACTCTTGGTCCTTGCTGTGATCGCTTTTTTCGTCTACGGCTATATCAAGCCGCAGCGCTTTCCCAAAGATCTGGCCCTCACCTTCGTCCCGACCT
>DASZFK010000056.1:0-39097 GCA_035939855.1 Candidatus Angelobacter sp. | reverse complement strand
AAGCTCTTCGCGGCCGGGCAAGAATTTGACTGCTAGCATTGCAGGGAGCGCAGCCTAATGTCACTTATTTTGCGACAAGGAACACTAGAAATGCGGTTTGGTTTATTCGAGGTGCCGGTTGAGCACGGTTGGTTACTGGGCGAAAAATCGAGCATCGCCGAAGTGCCTCTCAATCTGACGTAGAATATTGATGCATTCTCGGGGTCCCTTCACTCCGCGCCCATGATTTTCTCAAGCTAAGCTTTTTCGAGGCGCTGCGTTCAGGATGACAGGGGGATAAGGGATTGCAAAACCGAGCCAATCTTCTAAAGTAAGTGACATTAAGCTTTATCCCCCGGTGATCTGCTGGAGGGGAATATGAAAGGCGGCATTTTCTCGCGGTCAAAGCGCTAATCTTGACCTGCGCTATCCGAACCTTCTTCCTGGAGCGCCGTAATCAATTCATCATCCACATCCCAATTTTTCAGAATAGCAATAGCGACACCAGCGCCGAAGCCTGCGCGCATCAGAGAGCGGAAGATCTTTGCAGCTTCTCGATTGTTGGAGGGCTTGGCCAGCCGTTTCCGCCGGAGAAAGCTGCGAGCGAGTTCCTGCTCGTCGACGCCGGTATATGCTTCGCTCACAGCTTTTTCAATGACATTGGCATGGACACCCTTCACCTTGAGATCAGTGATCACACGGCGCTTCCCAAGCTTTTCATTGTTGCGCCGGAATGAAGCATACGCGGCTGCATAGGAGGAGTCGTTGAGATACTTCTGTTCTTTCAATCTGGCAACCACGCATTCGACCAGGAGCTCACCTAATTCATCGTTTGGTACGCGACCGCGCATCAGGCGCTTCAATTCCGCCACGCTACGCATTCGGCGGCCTAGTGCGCCAACTGCGTATTCGTAGAGGGAGCTTTCGTCGGTGATTGTTTTTCGTTGAAAACGCATTAAGAAGAATTGGGTAATTGGGTAAGTTGGTAATTGGGTAATTTAGATGAATGTCGTCTTCAAATTACCCAATTACCAAATTACCCATTTACCCAATTCGGGAGACCCTGTCCCTCAGAACTTGCTGAACCCGGCCTGCTCCATCTGTTCGCGTGCGGCGTCGCCAATCGAGGCGATACCCTGAATCTTGAGTTTGAAGTCGTCGGGATTGCTGGCGTATTCAAGGGCTGTTTCATAGGTGACCAGGCCCTGAGTATAGAGATCGTAGAGCGACTGGTCGAAGGTCTGCATTCCATATTGGGATGTGCCGGTGGCAATGGCTTCATGAATGAGCCGGGTTTTTTCCGGTGTCATGATGCACTCACGCACAAACGCGGTGGAGATCAAGACCTCGACTGCGGGCACGCGGCCGGCGCCATCGGCACGCTTTACCAGGCGCTGGCTGATCACAGCTCGAAGGGTAGCCGCAAGCTGCATGCGAATCTGTTTCTGCTCCGGCGGAGGAAAGACCGAGATGATGCGGTTGATGGTTTCCACTGCGTCCAGGGTATGCAGGGTAGAGAACACCAGGTGTCCGGTTTCGGCGGCGTGGAGCGCGGTGGAGATCGTTTCCAGATCGCGCATTTCGCCGACCAGGATCACATCGGGGTCCTGGCGCAGGCTGGCTCGCAATGCCGAGGCGAAGGTAGGCGTATCAACCTCCACCTCCCGTTGGTTCACAAACCCTTTTTTGTCGCGATGCAGAAATTCGATGGGGTCTTCGATGGTGATGATATGTTCCGGACGGCTGGAGTTGATACGGTCGAGCATGGCTGCCAGCGTGGTCGATTTACCGGAGCCGGTCACGCCGGTCACCAGCACCATGCCACGAGCCTCTTCGCAGATATGTTCGATGACTTTGGGCAAATAGAGTTCTTCGAGCGCCCGAATCTTGGTGGGGATCACGCGCAGCACGAGTCCGACATTGCCGCGCTGCTGAAAGACGTTGACGCGGAAACGACCCAGGCCAGCGACACCATACGCCATATCGAGTTCGGCCGCTTCTTTGAATTTTTGTTTCTGCCGGTTCGACATCATGCTGAAGGCCATGTTCAGCATGTCCTCGGCAGAGATGCGAGGCTGGTCGGTCAAGGGCACCAGTTCGCCATCCACGCGCACATGGGGATAGTTCCCGACCTTCAGGTGCAAGTCGGAAGCCTTGCGCTCCATTGCGATTCGAAGCAGATCGTCAATATGCATGTTTGGCTAAGCCTATGGCTGAACGTACCACGGAGTGGCCGCGAAGGCAATCAGGTGTGCGCCGAAATACCATATTTATTACTAGCGCTTTGAATTCTAAGGAAAAACCATGGGTAGCTACAATGTTACCGATGACACAAAATGACCACTGGCCGAGCGTGGTAATCGTTGGCGGAGGCTTTGCGGGAATCCATGCCGCGAAGGCGCTGGCCAAGGCACCGGTGAAGGTTACCCTGATCGACCGCAAGAATCACCACACCTTCCAGCCTCTTTTGTATCAAGTAGCCTTGGGCGTGCTTTCCCCAGCGGAGATCGCTTCCCCCATCCGCACCGTCCTCAAGGGGGCCAAAAACGTTGAGGTGCTGCTCGGACAAGTGACTGGATTTGATCTGGAAAAGCGGCTGGTCAAGATGGATGATCTCGACCTGGGATACGACTACCTTATCGTGGCGACAGGCGCAACCCACGCCTATTTTGGCCATCCTGAATGGGAGAGAATCGCCCCGGGCCTGAAGACGATTGAGGATGCTACCGGCATTCGCCGGCGCGTCTTGCTTGCTTTTGAAGTGGCCGAACGTGAATCGATCGCTCAAGGGAAGCATAGAGACCTGGTTTTCGTTGTGATCGGCGCGGGACCAACCGGGGTCGAACTGGCCGGGGCAATTTCCGATATTTCGCGCCGGTACATGGAACAGGAGTTCCGGGGCATTGACCCCCGGCAGGCACGCGTCATTCTGCTGGAGGGCGGCCCTCGAGTTCTGCCAAGTTTCCCCGAGGACCTCTCGGCCAGCGCCCAAAGGCAGCTCACGGAATTGGGGGTCGAGGTTCGAACTCAGGCCATGGTGACCAACATCGAGCCCAACCAGGTTTCGGTCGGCGACGAAAAGATTCCTGCGTCCGTGATTCTTTGGGGCGCGGGTGTTTCCGCCTCCTCGCTGGGAAAAATGTTGGGCGAGACCGACAGGGCCGGGCGAGTGCTGGTCAACGCTGACCTGAGTGTTCCGGGACATGCCGAGGTATTCGTGATTGGCGATCTGGCTGCGGCGAAGTCTAAAGATGGCACGTGGACGCCGGGCGTAGCCCCTGCCGCCATCCAGATGGGCAAATTTGCCGCCCGCCAGATTCGACACTCCGTTGCAGGCCAGCCACGCGAGACATTCTCCTATATTGACAAAGGCACGCTGGCGACCATTGGGCGATCCAAGGCCGTGGCTGATCTGGGCAAGCTGCACTTCTCCGGATATTTTGCCTGGCTGGCATGGCTGTTCGTTCACCTGCTGTTTTTGATCGGATTCCGTAACCGCTTCCTGGTGATGACCGAATGGGCTTGGGCCTACATTACCTATAACAACAGTGCCCGCCTGATTACCGACCTGGCACCGGAAGAATCGACCGTGGATTCGATCAAGCAAAACCAAAAACCTTTTAGCCACGAATGAACGCGAATTAACACGAATAGAAGATCGAAGCACGGAAATTACCTCTTGTTTCTCTCTTTTGTTTGATTGGCGTTCATTCGTGTTCATTCGCGGCTCGATGTTTTGGGTTTTGCTTCTGATACGCTATGATTTCAATTCAATGATCCCCAAACCAGAAATCATGGCCAAAGCGATTCAGCTTTCCCATGAGAGTATGAAGTCACTCAATGGTGGCCCGTTCGCAGCCCTGGTCGTGAAAGAGGGTGAAATCATTAGCGAGGGGACAAACTCGGTGACGGCCTGGAATGATCCAACTGCTCATGCCGAGATTGTCGCCATCCGGCGCGCATGCACAAAGCTCGGCGGCTTCCAACTCACTGGCTGTGATATTTATTCAACCTGCGAACCTTGTCCAATGTGCCTGGGCGCGATTTACTGGGCTCGTCCACGGGCTTTGTATTTCGCCGCAGAACGGAGCGACGCAGCCCAGGCCGGCTTCGATGATCGATTCATTTACGAGCAGTTGTCACTTCCGCTCCATGAGCGCAGGTTACCAACCGTGCAGGCCATGAGAGAGGAAGCAGTGCGCGTGTTGCAGGAATGGATCGCGAAGCCCGATAAGCGGGAGTATTGACACTTCGCTTTACATTCGCCTATATTCAGAGCTGCTACTCAAATTCTTCGGAGTCAACATTTTTCAAATAATAATTAGGAGGTAATTTATGTCACTGGGTACAGACCTTTTACCTGAGTTCGACCGCGAGATGGCTGGTGCGCGTACAACGCTTGAACGAGTTCCGGACGGCAAGTTTTCATGGAAGCCTCACGAAAAATCAGGCTCCATGGGCTGGTTGGCCGGGCACCTGGCAAACATCCCTTCCTGGACTACGGTCACCATTAAGCAGGATTCGCTCGATATGGCGCCGGGAGGCAAGCCAGCGGACCCTCCGCCGAGTCCGGGATCAACCAAGGAATTGTTAGAGGTGTTTGACAAAGGTGTTGCCGAGGGGCGGGCAGCGCTGGCAAGTGCAAGTGATGCTCACCTTGCCAAACCCTGGTCGCTGTTGAATAACGGCGCTACCATCATCAGTATGCCTCGCAGCGAGTGCCTGCGCACCTGGGTGCTGAACCATCTGATCCATCATCGCGCCCAGCTCGGCGTTTATCTGCGCTTGAACAATATTGCCGTACCCGCCATTTACGGTCCCTCGGCGGATGAGGGGAGCATGTGAACCTCGGTCAAGAATTTGGTAATTGGGTAAGTTGGTAATTGGGTAATTTGAAAACCAAATAACCAGATGGTACGGACGGCGTGGACATGTAAGCCGTTCTGGACATGTAACTCGCTATCCATTCGTATAATCAACTGCGATGGCTAAAACTAGAATCGGGCTGCGCTCGAACACCCTGCGCCAGCAAGCCGGCCAGCTACTCATTATGGGCCTGGAAGGCCAGGCCCTTAGCGGCAAGCTGCGCAGCACTCTCAAGGCACTTCAACCCGGCGGCGTGATTTTGTTTGCACGCAACATTGAATCACCCGTACAGACGTGGAAGCTGTTGCGCGACTGCCAGTCCGCTACCAATCACCCATTGTTTCTGTGTGTGGACATGGAGGGCGGCACGGTGGACCGGCTGAAAAAAGTGATTGCTCCGGCGCCATCGGTAGAAAACGTGGTTGCTACCGGCATGGCGAAACTATTTCGCTGGCACGGTAACATCATTGGGCTCGAAGCGCGCGTCCTGGGCTTTAACACCGATTTCGCTCCAGTGCTCGATCTCAAACTCGAAGCGTCTCGACCGGTGCTGACTTCGCGGACAGCCGCTGCGGATCCCCGGCAGGTGATTCGTTATGCGGAAGAGTTTCTGGCGGGACTCAAAGCCGCAAGAGTCCTGGGGTGCGGCAAGCACTTTCCCGGACTAGGGGAAGCCAATCTTGACAGCCACAACGACATGCCGGTGGTAAAAAAAGCATGGAAAAAGGCGTGGGCCGAAGACCTTATGCCATACCGGCAACTAAGGCGGCAATTGCCGTTTGTCATGGTCGCCCATGCGGCTTATCCGGATATTTCCAGAGACAAGCTACCCGCATCACTTTCGAGCAAGTGGATGAAAGACATTCTGCGGGACAAGCTTCAATATAGGGGCATTATCGTTTCCGACGACCTGGAAATGGGCGGCGTACTGGCTTCCGGCTCCATCGAGCAAGTCGCAGTCGAAACCTTGCGCGCGGGAGCGGACATGTTTTTGGTATGCCAAAGCCTCGATCCAAACCCGGAGCTGCCGATACGGGCCTACGAAGCCGTTGTACGGGAGGCGGAACGGGATCGCCGCTTTGCCGCCCATGTAGCCCAGGCTGCTACCCGCATCTTGAAGTTCAAGCAGCGCTCGGCGGAGCTAAAAGCATTTGCACCTCGACCCCAGGCGAAAGTGGTTGAAACGCTTAGAGCCCTTGTCCAGGATTTTTCCACCATGGTTGGCGAGATCGTTGCCGTGGAGAGCCAGGCGTGATCGTTGCAGGAGTGATGAGCGGGACCTCGGCGGATGGTATTGATGTAGCCATCGCCGGCATTTCCGGCGGGCGTTCCAACATACAGTTGAAGCTGCTAGGCCACGAACACTTCGCCTATCCTAAAGCTGTCCGTAGAGCAGTGCTCCAGGCCATGGATGCGACCAATGCGACGGTCGCCGAGCTGGCCCGATTGAATTTTCTTCTGGGAGAGCTGTATGCAGAAGCGGTGAAGAAAGCGCAGCATCGAATCAGGACACCCAAGGTGGACCTAATCGGGTGCCACGGCCAAACCATCTATCACCAGGGCAATGCTGCTGTATATTTGGGCAAAAGAATCTCCTGCACCTGGCAAATAGGCGAAGGCGCAATCCTCGCTGCCCGATTGAAGATACCAGTGGTTTCCGATTTTCGTCCCGCTGATCTGGCTGCCGGAGGCAAAGGCGCGCCCCTGGTGCCTTTCCTGGATTATGCCGTTTTTCGCAGCCGAGGGGCGGGCAGGATTGTCCAAAACATCGGCGGGATCGCCAACCTCACCGCAATTCCTGCTGCCGCCAAGCCGGAACAAGTCCTGGCATTTGATACGGGGCCCGGCAATATGGTCATCGACCAGCTCATGCAGATTCTCTTCAAACAGCCTTATGATCGCAATGGCGAGATCGCACGGCGCGGACTGGTGCTTGAGTCTGTGCTCAACGAACTGCTGGAGCTTTCATTCTTTCGTGAAAAGCCGCCCAAGACGGCAGGACGCGAACAATTTGGCGCTGCCTATACAAAAGCCTTCCTGAGCGTCACTGGCAAGGCGGCGAGCGAAGATGTGATTGCCACCGCCACTGCTCTTACCACACACTCGATTGTTGCCGCGCTCAAGCGCTTTGTTTCGCGGAAGGGCGAGTTCCGCGACTACATTGTCTCCGGGGGTGGCACGCGCAATCTGACGTTGATGCGAATGTTAAAAGCAGAAATAGAAAAACTCGGATTGAGATTCGGTTATTCCGATGATTTCGGCATTCCCAGCCAGGCAAAAGAGGCTCTGGCGTTTGCCCTGCTGGCCTATCAGACATGGCAACGTCAACCGGGCAATATTCCATCGGCCACGGGCGCGCGGCGTCCGGCGGTGTTGGGTAAGATTTCGTTTGGGTAGCTACTAGCTCTGGGTTGGACAGGGTATCGCAGAACATGAACTCATGCATCAGGGCACAATGTAAATGGCTCTTGCTGGCGATGCTTGTGCTCTGCGTTGGATGTGGGAAACAGCCCGATCCCAACGCCATTGTGGTGATTATCGAGAACAGCCCACCCAATCTTGATCCGCGGGTGGCTAGCGATGCGCAATCCCAATTGATTGGCGAGTTGATCTTCGATTCGCTCGTTCGCAAGGACGAACACTTCAACCTGAAACCTTCGGTGGCCGAAAGTTGGGAGATGCCCGATCCGAAAACATATCGGTTTCATCTCCGGCATGGTATTCACTTTCATGATGGGCGGCCGTTGTTGGCCAAAGATGTGAAATGGACGTTGGACACAGTGCGTGGCGGCGAGTTGGAGACCATCAAGGGAGCTGCTTACAAGCTGGTGGACCGGGTTGAAGCAACCGATGATTTCACTTTGACCATACACACAGCAGAACCATACTCTCCTCTGCTCTGGAACCTTAGCGAAGGGGCCTTTGGGATTGTGCCTTTCGGGAGCGGCAACGACTTCAATCGCAATCCGATTGGCTCCGGGCCGTACCGGCTGGTGCGCTCCGTTCCCGACAGCGAGGTCGTTCTTGAGCGCAATGATGACTACTGGGGCAATCATCCAGCGATCGAACGCATACGCTTTAACGTAGTGCCGGATGGTTCCACGCGCGCCCTGGAGTTGCGCAAAGGCAGCGCCGATGTCGCCATAAACTCTCTCACACCGGATACGGTTGGCGTTCTGCAGCATGAGAAAAATCTCGAGGTGTTGCGCCATCCCGGAACGTCCCTGGCTTATCTGGCATTCAATCTGCGCGACTCCATCCTCCAGGATGTGCGTGTGCGGCAAGCTTTAGCTTATGCAATCGATCGCGGCCCTATGCTGCATTATCTCTTCCGCGATTTCGGACGCCTGGCCGACAGTCTTCTTCCTCCTGAACATTGGGCGTTTAACCCCGATATTGCCCACTATCCCCACGACCCAGCCAAGGCGAATGCTCTTCTGGATTCAGCAGGCCGTCGACGGGGCAAGGATGGCGTGCGTTTTCATCTCACAATGAAAATTTCAACAGAAGAAACCTCCGGCCTGATCGCAGCCGTGCTGCAACAGCAACTACGCGATGTGGGAATCGCGCTGGATATCCGCCGATTCGAATTTGCAACGTTGTACAGCGATGTGCTCAAAGGGTCGTTTCAACTCTATTCCTTGCGATGGGTAGGCTACAGCAATCAGGATCCCGACATTTTCGAAGATGCCTTTCACTCGGCCAGCTTTCCTCCGAAGCGGGCGAACCGGGGCCGCTATTCCAATCCTGAAGTAGATCGCCTGGTAGAAGAGGGCCGCAGGACGGTCGATCAGCAGAGGCGCAAGCAGATTTATGCCGAAGTGCAAAGCATTCTGGCCCGTGATTTGCCGTATATCAATTTGTGGTACATGGACAATGTTCTGGTCCACTCCAATAGAGTGCAAAACCTGCAGCTCGGTCCATCGGCAGACTACAACTTTCTTACGAGCGCATCGCTGGGGAGCGGGTCATTGCGATCGCGATGAATCCAACTTGTTCCCAATAGCCCAATAGGCTGGGGTGCGTAATTCAAACTTGTCCGAAATTGCCACGCTGCCGGCGCGACCGCCATGCTAAGTTTTTCAGGAATTAAATCAAGCACAAGACCAATCAGGACATTCCCCTATGTTGCTGGGAGCGCACATCGACAACAGTCCAATACGATGCCGTGGAACGATAGCGACTATA
The DNA here is from genome assembly GCA_035939855.1 of Candidatus Angelobacter sp. Lineage (GTDB taxonomy): Bacteria > Acidobacteriota > Terriglobia > Terriglobales > Acidobacteriaceae > Angelobacter. The sequence continues at coordinate 30,064 of DASZFK010000056.1, read as the reverse complement.
GAAATAGTACACTGTCCATGTATTTTATTGACATATCCAATCTTGCTGCTAAACTCCCATCACTCAGCAAGAGAAACAACCAAACAAATTACTAATCGAAAGCATCATCAAATGCCCGCCAGTGTGTCTTGTGTCCGTAAGAGCAGACCGCGAGCATGGAGGTTTGCTACGTGCCCAGACGCAGCCGTGTAGTGTGCCTTGTCCTTGCAGTCATGTGCGCGACAGTGCTTCGCGCGCAAACCGCAAGCTATCATTTGCACAAAGAAGCTTCAACGATCAATACCGCGTTCGACAAGTTATTGGTTGCCGGCCCAGACGCAACATCCACTGCGTTGACGACTACCTTGACGAACAAGGCAGCGGGCGAGTACGTCATCAAGGAATTTGAAACCCAGTCAGGCGTACCCAATACCGCTGGAGTTATCCCGAGCGGTTCCGTCCTGAGTTTCAGTCTATGGATGAGGAAAACCGCAAGTGTAGGAACGGTGTTTCCAAGAGCAAAGATCCGGCTCAATAGCGCAACGGGAACGCTGTTTTGCACGGCCACCGGCACCACGGCATTGAACACGACGGTCACAAAGCTGACTTTCACTTGCACTACAACGGCGCACATTTCCATGCTGGCCAGCGATCGCTTCTATCTTTGGGTAGGAGTGAACCTGACCGGAACTTCTTCGTCGACATTCAGCGGTGAACTGGATATCGAGGGAACGCTGAACGGTAATTTCGACTCGCAAATCACCTTGCCCCTGGGAACCGGAACCCCAACCATCACCAGTCTTACTCCGAACACCGGCGCAGTTGGCTCTCAGATCGTGATTGCCGGCACAAATTTCCGGTCATCGCAGGTAAGCAGTACAGTAACTTTTAACGGCACTTCGTCAACACCTTCCGCTTGGGGATCAGCCAGCATCACTGCGCCGGTGCCGACCGGTGCAACCACGGGGCCAGTGATAGTTACGGTGGGCGGCCAGGCAAGTTCGGGCGTAACATTCACCGTGACTCCTGCTCCAAATATTTCCGGACTGAGTTTGACCTCAGGAGCAGTGGGTTCGGCTGTGACGATCAACGGCACGAACTTTGGACCTTCCACTGGCGGCACGGTAAAGTTCAATGGAACCACGGCAACCATCAACACCTGGACGCCTACCAGCATTTCTACTTCGGTTCCAAGCGGAGCAACCACAGGAAACGTGGTGGTCACTGCGGCTGGGGGAGTGCAAAGCAATGGCGTTTCTTTTACGGTCGTACCGGCACCTAGCATTACAAGCCTTACGCCATCCAGCGGACCTATAGGAGCTTCGGTCACGATCGCCGGCTCCAATTTCGGCGTATCCCAGGGAAATGGGGGCGTGACGTTCAACGGCACCGCGGCTACCGGACTGGTTTGGAATTCGAACGGCGCCAGCATTACCGCTACGGTTCCAAATGGAGCGACAACTGGCAACGTGGTGGTCACGGCAGCGGGAGGAGTGGCGAGCAACGGCAAGACCTTTACGGTGGTAACTCTCACGGGTATTTCGATCAGTCCGACAAACCCATCGGTGCCTCTGGGCAACAAGCAGCAATTCACCGCAACCGGGAACTACTCCGATGGCAGCCATCTGGACCTGACCAACTCCGCTACGTGGACGTCGTCGGCGACTTCAGTCGCCACCATCAACTCCTCGGGGCTGGCCAGCACTCTATCGCAAGGGACAACAACCATCACTGCAAGTTCGGGCGGATTCAATGCCCAGACAACATTGACGGTTTCACCTCCGGCGCTGGCTTCTATTGCGGTGACCCCTGCCTATCCAGCAATCACCGCCGGGGCCACACAGCAACTCACCGCAACCGGGACTTATACTGACGGCAGTCACCAGAATTTGACCGCAACTGCAACCTGGAGTTCCTCGGCGACGAGCGTAGCCACCATCAACAGTTCAGCGCTGGCTACGGCTGTTGCTCCCGGACAAACGACCATCCAGGCCACGGTCGGCTCCGTAAGCGGTTCGACCGTGCTGGCGGTCACTGGAATCGTTTCAGCCGGAAACATGGTTTCGGCGCGGAGCGGCGCAACCGCTACGCTTTTGAATAACGGGTTGGTATTGATTACGGGCGGCGTAGACGCCACGGGAACCGAGTTGGCTACTGCCGAGCTATACAATCCCGCCACCAATACATTCAGCGCCACCGGTAGCATGGCCGCCGCTCGGCAAAGACATAGCGCCGCGCTGCTTGATAACGGCATGGTGCTGGTTGCCGGCGGCTTTGATGCCAACTTCAACGACCTGGCGACTGCCGAGTTGTACAATCCGTCCACCGGGACTTTCTCGGCCACTGGCTCTCTCACAACGGCGCGGGCGCAGCATTCCGCTACCCGCTTGAGCAATGGAACTGTGATGATCGCGGGTGGCTGGGACTTCACATCGAGTCCCATATCCTCGACAGAAATCTACGATCGTCTGACCGGGAAGTTCAATCCAGGGGGCACGATGCTAACCCCCCACGCTTTCCACACGGCCACGTTGCTGAGTTCCGGAAAGGTTTTGATTGCAGGGGGACTGAGCAATGTAAACAACTCCATCGATGCCGCCGAGGTGTCGGATGCAAATGCAGTGAGTTTCACGCAGGCCGGCAATATGACGAGTCCTCGCGGACGCCATGCAGCATCAATTTTAAACAACGGCAAAATCTTTCTAACAGGCGGAATATTCATCAATTCGTCGCCCCCGAGCAGCAGCGAAGTGCCTTTAGCGGAGTTGTACGATCCAGTCACGCAGACATTCACGGCCACGGGCGCGATGATCGTCGCGCGAGATAGTGAGACAGCCACGCTTTTGCAAAATGGAACGGTGCTCGTTGCCGGAGGCTCTATCGCCAACGGCACAGTTCTGAATTCCACGGAAATCTATGACGGAACCGCCGGCGTCTTCAATGCGGGAGTCAACCTCAACGCCGGCCGGACAGGTCATACAGCCACGTTGCTCACCAACGGGCGGGTGCTGATCGCAGGTGGCCAGGACGGCAATGGAACCTCGCTCGGCAGCGCGGAACAGTATCAACCGGGCGTGGCGCCGCCTGCGGGTTTGATTTCCATTGCGATAAGCCCGGTCGCGCCGACCATCAATGTTGGAGCCAGTCAATCCTTTACGGCCACAGGAACGTTCAGCGATAACTCCACTCAAATTCTGGCCGTTCCCGTTTGGGCTACTTCGAATACCGCCGTAGCCACCGTCACCAACGATGGCGGCAACCGGGGTGCGGTATTTGCTGTGGCCACCGGTTCCGCCACGATCAGCGCTTGTATCAACTCCATCTGCGGCTCAACCGTAGTCACCGTAAGCGCGGCCCTTGCCACGCCAAGCATTACCTCTCTCAGCGTGACGTCAGCCACCGTCGGGACTTCACTGACCGTCAATGGTTCCAATTTTGGAACGCAGCAGCCCGGCAGCAAGGTTCTTTTTGATGGCGCAATACCGGCGACCATTAATAGCTGGGCGACGGGAGCTATCGGTGTTGTAGTGCCTCAGGGCGCTCGCACCGGCACTGTAATCGTAGAAGTTCCAGGCAAGGCGAGCAATACCGTCTCATTTACGGTCAAGCCATTGATCACGAGCATTTCTCCATCGTCCGCAACGCCCGGGACAGTCGTGACAATTAACGGCTCAGGATTTGGTGCAGGCTGTGGACAGTCGAGTTGTGCTTCGATCACCTTCTCGGGATCGGGTGTCGATACGAACTGGACCAGCTTCTCGGACACGGCCATCACGTTGCAAGTGCCAGCCGGTACAACCAGCGGAAACGTCACGGTCAAGACTGCGGCTGGACTCGTGAGTGCCGGAGCGTCATTTACTGTTCCCGCACCCGTCCTTACGAACCTGACTCCCAATGCCGGGCCTGTCGGATCCGTGGTGATTATCGCCGGAAGCAGTTTCGGATCACTGACTCCGGCTGGCGTCAGCTTCAACGGCGTCTCCGCAACTGTCTACAGCCAGGTTGATACGGGCATCGAGGTAATTGTGCCGGTTGGAGCGACATCAGGAAATGTCACGGTGACCGCCGATGGCCAGACAAGCAACACGCTGGCATTCACGGTTACGGCCCAGCCTGCGCCTGTGATCAGCGGCGTTAGTCCGGCGGCTGCTCCTCTGGGAAGCGCAGTGACCATTACGGGAACTAAGTTCGGTACTACCCAGGGCAACAGCACAGTAAGCTTCAATGGCGCTCTCGCTTCGCCCACGGCCTGGAGTGACACTATGATCGTCGCGCCGGTGCCACCCGGAGCGACCACTGGGAACATAGTTGTGACGGTGAATGGACAGCCGAGCAATGGAGCCACATTTGCCGCTCAGTCTCTTATTCAAAGCTTATCGCCGTCATCCGGTCTGGTAGCCACGGTAGTTACCATTTCCGGGTCGAGCTTTGGGACCACCCAGGGCAGCAGCACGGTCACTTTTAATGGAACGCTCGCAACACCAAAGAGTTGGAGTGACACCAGCATAGTGGTGCCCGTGCCATTTGGCGCCGGTACCGGAAACGTCGTGGTGACCGTGAATGGAACCCCCAGCAGTGGAGCCCTCTTCACAGTGCTGGCGCCCACGATCACCAGTTTGTCGCCTAATGTTGGTCCCGCAGGTTCAGCCGTCACCATCAACGGAGCGAACTTCGGATTGCTGCAAGGACCCAACACAGTTGCTTTCAACGGCGTTACAGCATCTACGACCAGTTGGAAGGACAACATCATCACCGCTGTTGTGCCCGCAACGGCAACCACTGGAAACGTGACCGTCACAGTCAACGGCCAGGTAAGTAACGGTATTGCATTCAGCGTCGGAGCGTCGCCCAGCATCAGCAGCCTGTCGCCATCTGTTGCGCCCATCGGGACCTCGATCACCATCACTGGCGCGAACTTTGGCAGTTCGCCAGGCACGGTGACCTTCAACGGCGTTGCTGGGTCTCCCACCAGTTGGGCGAGTGGCAGCATCACAGTGCCGGTCCCGACTGGAGCCACAAGCGGAAATGTGGTTGTGACTGTGAATGGGTTCGCCAGCAACGCGGCTCCCTTCATCGTCGGATTAGCACCCAGCATCACCAGTCTTTCCCCGACCTCCGGAAATTTCGGCAATGCCGTTACCATTACAGGCGCGAATTTCGGCGCGACTCAAGGCACAAGTGTGGTAACCCTGAGCGGAGTTACTGCGGCGGTCAACAGTTGGAGCGCCGGTAGCATTGTGGCTTTAGTGCCGGCAGGCGCAACCAGTGGGAACTTTGTAGTATCGGTGAACGGCCAGCCCAGCAACGGCTCACCATTTACAGTCTCGAATCCGGGGCCGAGTCTTAGCAGCTTGTCGCCAACCACCGGGAATGAAGGCACCTCGGTTACCATCAATGGCAGCAATTTTGGAAGCGCGCAAAATACCAGCACCGTAACCTTCAATGGCACGGTCGCTTCGCCATCAGCCTGGAGTTCCGGCAGTATTACTGTTCCTGTACCTGCCGGCGCCTCGTCCGGGAATGTTGTCGTTACAGTGAATGGTCAGGGCAGCAATGGCCTGCTGTTTACCATTCTTCGTCCGCCGGTAATTTCTTCTGTCAGCCCCACCATCGGAGCATTCAATACAGACGTATTGATCACCGGGTCTAACTTCGGTGTAACCCAGGGTAGCAATAGCGTCACCTTCAACGGCACTCCAGGTACGCCGAAACTTTGGAGTCCGACATCCATCGTGGTGCCCTTGCCGGCCGCAGCAACATCCGGCAACATTGTCGTGAATGCAGCCGGCCAGGCGAGTAATGGTGTGGCATTCACGGTACAGCCCACCATGACTTCGGTTTCGCCGCTTTTCGGGCAGGTGGGGACCACGGTAACGATTACAGGCAGCAACTTCGGGCCGACGCAAGGCAGCAGTACGATCACCTTTAACGGTACGCCGGCCACGCCGTCAGCGTGGAGTTCTTTAGCCATTACAGCGCCCGTACCGGCGGGAGCCACGACTGGCCCCATTTCGATCACGGTCAATGGACAGACGGTGAGCAGCGGAAATTTCATCATCGCTGTGCAACCTAACATCACGGGCGTTTCGCCCACTTCAGGGAACGCCGGAACTTCGGTGACCATCAGCGGGGCCAACTTTGGGAATGGCGCCGGTAGCGGCGTCACTTTCAACGGCGTGTCCGGCACACCAACCAGTTGGAGCGACGGCAGCATCGTGGTTCCGGTGCCGGCTGCGGCAAGCTCAGGAAATATCGTAGTCACTGTGAATGGGCTGGCCAGCAATGGAGTGGCATTCACGGTTCCAAACCCAACGCCGGTAATCACTTCCATCTCGCCCGCCAGTGGCCCAGTGGGCACAACGGTAACCATCACAGGGAACAATTTCGGAACAACGCCGGGAAGTATTACCTTTAATGGAACAACTGCAACTCAAACGAGCTGGAACAATGGCAGTATTGTTGTGCCGGTGCCGGCGGGAGCAACCACAGGCAACGTGGTCGTAACGGTCGGAGGCCAGGCCAGCAACGGACAACTGTTCACGGTAACCGCTTCTCCGCCCGTCATTACCAGCTTGTCGCCTGCGGCAGGCGCCGCCGGCACATCCGTCACGATCGCCGGCGCCCGCTTCGGCACGACTACGGGCACGGTGAAATTCAATGGAACAACAGCCACTACCACGGCCTGGGCCGATGGCAGCATCACTGCCACGGTGCCTTCGGGAGCAACCACCGGCAACGTAGTTGTGACCTCTGCTAACTTCCTGGTAAGCAACGGGATGTGTTTCGCAATTCCGTCGGCAACTCCCTGCATTGGCAATGTCTCGCCCTCTGCAGCCTCTGTAGGAACCTCCGTCACGATCTCTGGCAACGGCTTCGGTTCTACCCAGGGGTCAGTCACGTTCACGGCCCCTGGTCTGCCACCCAACTTCGGAGCTTCTGCGACGATAACGGCCTGGACCAATACCAGCATCACAGCCACAGTTCCACAAAATATTGGTACTCCCGTAAACGTCTTCGTAACCATCGGCAGCGTGTCCAGCAATCCATTTTCTTTCTCAGTCCTGCCGCCGCAGATCACAAGCATCACTCCCAATGTGGCCCAAATCGGGAATCTGCTGACCATCAAAGGCATAAACTTTGGTCCAACCCAAGGGCAGAGCAGCATCCAGCTTGCCAGCTCTGTCAGCAGTCAGAATGTAGTATTTGCCGTGCCCGTAAGCTGGAGCAATACCTCGATCGTAGCGCCAGTTCCTTTCCAGGCAACGACCGGCCCGGTCTTCGTCGTGGTCGGTACCAGCCTGGGGAGCAACGGAATCAATATTTCCGTTGGTCCCAACATAACTAGCCTGTCGCCTGCTTTCGGAGCGGTTGGGACATCTGTAACCATTTCGGGAGTCAACTTCGGCGCTACCCAAGCCAACAGCACGGTCACCTTTAACGGCGTAACCGCCACGCCCACCAGTTGGAGCAACACCAGCATTGTTGTGCCCGTTCCTGCCGGGGCAACCACAGGCAACGTGGTAGTCAAGGTGAATGGATTGCCCAGCCTTGGTGTGTCCTTCATAGTAGGCACTCCTCCAGCCATCACCAGCCTCTCGCCAACTTCCGGTTCCGTAGGAACTATGGTGACCGTTGCCGGGTCTAATTTCGGCAACACGCAGGGTACCGGCACGATCAGCTTCAATGGCACTGCTGCGACTCCAACGGCGTGGAACAGCACCTCCATCACGACGACTGTGCCGGCAGGAGCGACTACGGGCAACGTAGTCGTAACTGCGAATCAGATGACCAGTAATGGCGCCTCCTTCCTGGTAGGCCCGCCTCCTACCATTACCGGCCTCGCTCCAACCTCCGGGACAGCGGGTACGGTTGTCACAGTGTCAGGAAGCGGTTTTGGTACATCTCAGGGGACCAGCAAGATCACGTTCAATGGCGCTGTAGCGACTCCAAATACCTGGAACGATGGCTCGATTTCCGTGCCCGTACCGGCAGCAGCTTCTACGGGGCCAGTTGTAGTTTCGATTTCTGGAGTTAACAGCAATAGCGTCACGTTTACAGTGCCTACATCCCCGAGCATTACCACCATCTCGCCTGGTAGCGGCGGACCCAACTCCTCGGTCACTATCACGGGATCCAATTTCGGGGTGAACCAGTTAGATAGCGTCGTACACTTCAATGGCCTTCCCGCTGTCGTCAGCAGTTGGTCATCCGGCAGTATCACCGCCTTGGTTCCCACATACGCCACCAGCGGCCCAGTCACTGTTACTGTTGGCGGCCTGACCAGTAATGGTGTTTCCTTCAACGTGATCGGCACGGGCACGCTATCAGGCAAGGTTACCAGTTCACCGGGAGGAGCGGCGATCTCGGGCGCTACCGTGCAACTACTCCAGAATCAGGTTGTAAAAGCATCGGCGACCACGGATAGTTCCGGGAACTACTCTGTGGCCAACGTCATCATCGGTACGTACGATGTCAAAGTGACTGCCAGCGGCTTCGGCGCCGGCCTGAACAATGCCGTGGCCATCACGCCGGGCGTTACCACCTCGCTGAACGTCTCGCTCACTACCCCTGGAACCATTGCTGGCAAGGTGACCCAGTCGGATGGCATCACTGGAATCCCTGGCGCAACGGTTACCGTCTTTGTAGGCAGCGCGGTGGCAAGCGCAGTAACCACGGATTCAACCGGCAGCTATTCTGTGGGCAACCTCAGCGCCAACAGCTACGCAGTCGAAGCCTCAGCCGGCGGCTTTGTCGCCAACAGCCAGACCGCGACCGTCACCGGCGGGAATAACACTACGGCCAACTTTGCGCTTTTGAATAATGGCACCGGAGTTGTGAAGTACACCTACGATGAATTAGGGAGAATTACAGCCGTTATCGATACCAACGGCGACACAGCTACTTACACCTACGATGCGGTCGGCAACATTGTCTCCATCGGCAGGCATAATTCCAGCCGCGTAAGCATCATCTCATTCACGCCGGGCGGCGCCGGCATCGGCGCAACGGTCACAATTAATGGCACGGGTTTCAGCGCCACCGCCAGCCAGAACACTGTCTCTTTCAATGGAGCAACAGCCACCGCTTCGTCCGCCACCAGCACCCAGCTTGTGGTTACGGTGCCTGCGGGCGCGACGACCGGCCCAATTACTGTCACAACCCCATCCGGTTCTGCAGTTAGCGGTTCCAACTTTGTTGTGGGAGCAGCGCCCAACGCTCCGACAATCTCCAGCTTTACACCAACTGCCGGGACGCCTGGAAGTGTGGTTACGGTTACCGGAACAAACTTCTCTGCTGATGTCACCAAAATGTACTTTGGCGGCGCCAAAGCTTCACTCAACTCCGTGAACGCGACAACGATCGTAGCTCCCGTACCGGCGCCGGCGGCTTCCGGACGGATCAATATTGTGACTGCTGCGGGTAGCACGGCCAGCACTCAGGACTTCCTGGTGCCCTTCGGATCGCATCAGCCGGGAGACATTGCGTTCAGCGCGCGTATGAACATTGGTACAACGCAGACCGTGACCCTGAGCGGCCCTCACAGCATCGCGCTACTGCTCTTTGACGCCAGCATCTCGCAGGGCATCAATCTGCAATTGAGTGGTTCCACCTTCTCCAACTGCACGATTTATCTCTTCGATACTCTTGGCAACCAATTGGCATCTTCGGCCTGCACCAGTGACGTTGCCGCAGGTCCATCGATCACTGCGCCACTAAGCGGCACCTACACAGTCGGTATTGATCCAGGTGGGAGCGCGGGAAGTATCAATGTAAGCCTGGTCGCCGATGCCACCAGCGCGATCACCGTGGATGGTCCGCCTGTCACTGTCAATACGACAGCCTCGTCGCCGGATACGAACTTGAACTTTACCGGCACAAGCGGACAGCGTGTGCTACTGCAAGTGAGCAACGTAAGCAATCCCGGAGCTACCGTACTGTTGGTTCAGCCCAATGGCACTACCCAGGCGTCGGTGGCGATCAGCAATAGTCCCGCGGGGCAGATATTCCTATTAGGAAGGAATATTCTGCCTTTCCCCGGAAACTACACACTCTGGGTGCAGCACAACGGGTCCAACACGGGGAGTGAGACTTTGCAGTTGAGCACCGTGCCCGCTGATGTGAGTGGGTCAATGACCCTGGGTGGAGCGGCGCTACCAGTCAGTACCGTGGCCGGCCAGTTTGCCGGTATCAGCTTCAACAACCCGCAGTCGCAGTCGGTAACTCTCCAGTGGAGCGGGAGTACATACAGCGGCTGTACTTTGAGCATAACCGGACCTGCAAGCGCAACCGGCAATGTGAGTTGCAGCGGGGCCTCGGGATCCTTGAGCCTTGGCACTGTGGACCCGGGTAACTATTTTGTGCTGTTGCAACCCCAAGGTGCGGGTGGATTGAACCTCACTGTCACGACACCATAAGAGCAGACAAGGACAATGAAAAAAAAGAATTCCAATTTCATCTCGAGAGCCATCTGGGTTTTCACTTCAGTTTTCCTCGCCTGCGCCATTGCAGCCGCCAGTGCCGCGGGCGGCGGGGCACCGGCCCGTCAAGCCGGCCAGGGATCTGCTGGCAGCGCCGCATCAGGGGCTGGAGAATCTTCCACATTGCTTCCCGATGGAAGACTGTTAATCACCGGCGGTCAAGATAATGCCGGACAGGTCCGGAACACTGTCTCGATTGTGGATCCTGAAACTGGAGCCGTGAATTCATCCGTTGAGCAGCTTAGAATTGCTCGCACCTGGCATACGGCAACCGTGCTCCCGGATGGAACTGTGTTGATCCTGGGAGGCATCGGCCAGGATGGACGCGTGGTGCCTCAGGCTGAGTTATTCGATCCGCCAACCAACTCCATCCATCTCGTGACGTCCGGCGCTCCGCCGCCACGGGCATTCCACACTACGACTTTGATGACTGATGGGCGTCTCTTCATCGCCGGCGGCGTTGGTCCGGACGGACGCCTTCTCGAGAGTGCGCAACTCTGGAACCCAGAGGGTGACAAAGATGACAAGCCAAATTCCCGCATACGCCTGATCTCTCCCCGGCGCAACCATCTGGCTGCATTGCTACCCGACGGAAGAGTCTTGTTGTGGGGTGGCAAGAATGCGTCTTCATCCGTCCTTACCGATGGCGAACTGTACGATCCGGTTACCCGCACCGTTTCTCGTATCGCCGCTCCCCTTGATCTTCTCAAGAATGATGCAACCGCCGAACTGCGCGCCTCATCGCCTGAAGACTTCGCTGTCGGTGTGCCCGTTGATGCCTTGATCGCATTGCGCTTTTCTCGTCCGCTCCAGATGCAAAGCATGAATCAACAAACTGTAGTGCTCGAAGGCCCCGCGGGACTGGTGGAAGCCAGGATCGTCGGCGCAGAAGGCGGAATGCTGGCATTCGCAAAACCGAGCGCGCCATTGCTGCCCGGAACTACCTACTCCGTCAAACTCTCTGGGGCAACCGATACCGGGCACAATCCTGTGGCCTTTGCGCAATTCACTTTTGTCACCGAGGGAGAGGAACAAACCAATGCCGATCTGTGGACTCCTACTCCCGACTGGAAGACGCACCGGGACAAGTCTCCCTGGCAGGCACTGGCCCCACTATCCGCAGCGCCCGGAGTTACCGCTCTGGCCGGACAGGTGCTCAAACTCGATGGCAACCCGCTGCCTCATGCCACCCTGCTCATTGACAACACAAAGGCTCTAACGGATGGGACTGGAAGATTCCTGCTGCAGAACATCAGCCCCGGGCATCACGTGCTCAAAATCGATGCCACTACAGCCAATACCCGCACTCGTTCTTATGGCATCTACGAAACAGGAGTGGACATCGCCGCTGGCAAGACTACTGCACTGAAATACACAATCTGGATGACGGCGCTTGACACTGCGCATACCGTCGAGATTCCTTCGCCCACTCTTTCAGAGACTGTTGTATCGTCTCCGCTCCTCCCTGGCCTTGAATTGCATCTTCCCGCTAATACGGTGATTACCGACGACCAGGGGAAGCCGGTTACCAAGATCAATATCACTCCCGTCCCACTCGACCAGCCGCCGTTTCCACTGCCCAGGGTGCCGGTACCTATTTACTTCACCATTCAACCGGGAAGCTCTTATATCAAGGTGTTGAGCCCTGACGGCCCCAAGGGCGCGCGGTTGTTTTATCCCAACATGTTTCACTATCCTCCCGCGACTTTATTTAACTTCTGGAATTATGACCCGGTTGATAAAGGATGGTTCATCTATGGTCATGGGCACGTCTCAGCTAACGCTTCTCAGGTAATACCGGATCCGGGTGTGGTGCTCTATGAGTTCACTGGGGCAATGGTATCGAACCCCAGCAACGCTCCCGGAAATGGTCCTCACCCCGGCGATCCAAAATCCAAGGGCGGTGAGCCCGTTGATATATCCACGGGACTCTTTGTCTACAACAACACCGATTTGTTTGTCGCAGATGTGATTCCCCTTGCTCTCACCCGCACCTATCGCCAGAACGATCCGGTTTCCCGCGCCTTCGGTGTCGGCACGAATTCCAGCTTTGACTTCTTCATGATTGGCCCGAACAACACCAATCCCGGAGGCGGATATTTGTGGCAGGAGCTGATTCTTCCAGATGGAGGCAGGATTCATTTCGACCGGATTTCACCCTGCGATCCCAACGGCTTCTGCAACTTCAACAACGCGGTTTATCAGAACACTTCTTCGCCCACCGATTTCTATGGAGCAACCATCCGTTGGAGCCCCCCATGTATTAATGGCGATGGGGCCTGGCTGTTAGTTAAGAAGGATGGAACTCAAATCTGCTTTCCCGATTCCGATGGCTTGACCGTTTCGCGCGGAGCCGCGCCTCTCTCAATTTCCGACCGTTACGGCAATCGGGTAATGTTCACGCGTGACTTAAGTTACAATCTCACGCAAATCACCTCTCCCAATGGCCGGTGGATAAAATTCACCTATGACAACGACAACCGCATCATCCAGGCCCGTGATAATGCCAACCGTGCGGTCTCTTACTCATATGATTCGAGCGGACGCCTCATTCAATTTGTCTCCGCCAATGGAGGAACGACCAACTACACCTACGATGCCTCCAGCGAGCTGATTTCCATCCAGGATGCTCGCGGGGTGACCGCCTTGGTCAACCAATATGACCAAAACGGAAGAGTGGTCCTCCAAACCCAGGCCGATAACAGCACATTCAAGTTTGCGTACGGTACGGATCCCGCAACCGGCGTAGTGACGCAATGCGACGTGACCGATCCGCTGGGCGTGATTAAGAGGACGACATTCAACGCCAACGGGTACAGCACCAGTGAGACTTTTGCCCTGGGCAGGCCCGAGCAGCAGACCATCGTTTATGCGCGTGATCCTGTCACAAATCTTGTCTCCAGCATCGTGGATCCCCTTGGCAGGAAAACCACGTTTTCCTATGACGCAATGGGAAATCTGCTCTCCACCACGACCATGGCGGGGACCAGCGCCGCTGCCACCACACAGTACACTTACGCCGCCGCATTCAATGATCTCTCCAGCGTAACCGACCAACTGGGCCACGTAACCACCTACCAGAGAGACCCAGCCACAGGAAACCTGACCACCGTTGTCGATCCACTGGGCCATCGGACCACCTATACCTATTTCTCAAATGGCCAGATCAATAGCGTGACCGATGCCGCGCAAAATACCACGCAATTCAGCTATGACCAGGGCGATGTCGTTGCCATAACCGATCCGCTCAACAACACATCAACCTTCCTGACCGATCGCGCCGGTCGTGTGGTCGCCAAAACCGATCCTCTCGGCAATACCAGCAAGTACGTCTACAACGCGTGGAACCAGACAATCCAGGCGATTGATCCCCGCGGAGGGATTACCAGTTTCAACTATGATCTCAACGGAAACTTGCTGAGCGTAACTGATGCTCTCAACCACATCACGAGTTGGAACTATGACAACCTGGACCGTCTGGTCACCCGTACCGATCCTCTGTTGCGGCAAGAGGCCTACAGCTATGACTTGAACGGAAACATGGTTAGCAAAATCGACCGCAAAGGCCTGCTCACCACGATTACTTACGATACTCTGAACCGGCCCCTGCAGGTCGGCTTCAATACCACCTTTAACGGCGGCGTGCCCAGCTATGAAAGCACTGTCAGTTACTCCTACGATGCTGCTAACCGCACAATACAGATCGTAGATAGCGCAGGTGGCACCGTGACCAAATCCTTTGATGATGCGAACCGGATCATCGCGGAATCAACCGTCCTGGGCTCCGTTAGTAGCAGCTATGACGCCGTCGGCCGCCGCACCAGTATGACCGTCTCCGGGCAACCAGCCGTCAGTTACGGCTATGACGATGCCAACCGCCTGACGCAGATTTCTCAGGGTTCTTCCAGCGTCAGCTTTGGTTATGATGCTGCCAATCGCCGCTCCTCTATGACGCTGGCGAATGGTGTGGTCCTCGCATACTCATACGATAACGACTCGCGGGTTACCGGGATCACATACACGTTCGGGACCAACACGCTGGGAAATCTCACCTACTCTTACGACGCGGGCGGACGCCGCGTTCAGGTCGGCGGCAGCTTTGCCCGGACCAATATTCCCCAGCCGGTAGCCCTGGCCAGCTATGATGCTGCCAACCAGCTTGTCAATTGGAACGGATTGCCCATTTCCTACGACGGCAACGGCAACATGTTATCGGATGGGTCGAACAGCTTCACCTGGAATGCCAGGAACCAGGTTTCTTCTCTGAACGGTGCAGCCCTTCAATATGATGCTCTCGGGCGCCGCACCAGGAATGCCTCGGGAACTTCGCTGCTGTATGACGGTGTCAACCGCGTACAAGAGCTCTCAGGCAGCACGGTCGCCGCCAATCTTCTTTCCGGTGGGGTAGATGAAAACTTCAGCCGCAACGATGCAACCGGCTCTTTCACCCCGCTGCCAGACGCACTCGGCAGCACCATCGCTCTCGTAAACTCCAGCGGATCGATTGTTACCTCTTATTCCTACGATCCTTTCGGCAATACCACGGTCTTCGGGCAGCCTAATGCCAATCCCTTCCAGTACACCGGTCGCGAGAACGAGGGCAATGGGATCTATTTCTACCGGGCACGCTTCTACTCTCCCGTATTCGGCCGGTTTATCTCTGAAGATCCCGCCCGCTCCGGAATTAATTTTTACGCTTATGCGTCCGACAATCCCATTAGCATCCGCGATCCTTTCGGGCTGTACGGTTGGTGGGATTTCTTACAGGATGCCAGCGATTTCTCCAACGGAGCCGCCAGCGTACTGACTTTTGGCGCAACCGACAAGGTCAATGACTGGTTAGGTAACAGCCAATTTGTCAACAAGTGCAGCGGGTTTCACAAATTGGGCACCGCGGCCGGTTTCGTGCTTCTCACAGCGATAACGGATGGGGCAGGTGGCGAGGCGGCTGAGGCAGAGGAGGCAGAGCAAGGGATTTTCCGTTGCATTGGCTGCTTCCCGGCTGGCACGCAAATCCGCACGAAGCGCGGCCTGCTACCCATCGAGAAGATCAAGGTTGGCGACGAAGTGCTTTCGCAGACCATGACCGGCCAGCGGGAATACAAGAAAGTAACTGCTCTCACCAAGCCGCATTTCGACAAGCTGCTAGAAATGCGGATTGAAGGCGAGCGTTCTCCCCTTAGACCGACTGCAGAACATCCGTTCTGGGTGAAACAAGGTAATGCAACGTCTGGCGCCTGGGTTCAGGCATCGCATATAAAAGTCGGTGATGAAGTTTTGACCGTCAAGGGCGACTGGCGGAAGGTGACCGCCTTGAGTCTGGTCGAAAAAGAACAAATCGTTTATAACTTCGAGGTTGATGGTAACCATGATTACTTTGTCGGCATCTCTGGTGTGCTCGCGCACAACCCGAAATGTGACCCGTTCTTTACTGATTCCTACGGCAAAGTCCATGTGGATTTGCCTGACCGAATTCCCAGTAACTGGACTCAGACAGAGTTGGAAGAGTCGGCAGAGCAGCTAGAGCAAAGTATCGCGAATAGGATAAATGAGACAGCTAAGTTTGATGGCGGCGACGCTGCACATTGGGGTCGCATACGGCAAGAACAACAGCTGCTGCGCCAAATACTAGACAGGCTGGGCAGATGAGAGGGTAATGGACTACGCAAAACATCTTATCGAGCGAATAGCGGCAGCACCGGAACATGACAGGGTCGGTGTTCTAGCTAATGAACTATTGAGGGAATTCCATCGGGGCTATCCTTTTGACGACCTGCGGCAGTTGCTCCGGAGTGATGATCAGGAAATGGTCGCAATTGCCGTCTGGATCGCGAGTGAATTGGGAGAGAAATGTAGACCTTTGCTTGATCAGATAGTGCCGCTGCTTGCTCATCCTATGAAGAAAATCCGTTTTGAGGCATTAGGCTGCGTATTTTGGAGCTTACCTGAAAATGGCTGTGATCTGGCTAAAGCTTTAGGATTATTAGATGATCCGGAGCCTGGAGTCCGATGGAAAACGCTGGATATGCTTTTTCGGCTTTCGCGAACGCAGATAGAAGCGGCATATCTCTGTGCGAAGACAGGGGGCCTAAGCTCCTCGCATCAGAACGGACTGCATTGGTTGTTGAGCGATGATGCTCTGCTCCCCAGCTCGATAGAGTCTGCTCTCCAGAGCTCAGATCCCGTCGTTCGCAAATATGCCGTTGTCGCTGCAGCTCGTCTGCGAAAGCAGCACAAAGAACCGCTGGTCTACGCGTCGACGGTCGATGATGAAGACGTCAGAGAATTTGCTAGTGGGCTATTGTAGGATATTCCTGTCTAACATGTTTCCCGGCAGGCCCTATCGTTTAAACCCTCACGAAAGACCAATAAATGGCGCAAGGTCAACGTTTCCATCAAAACAGCTATGAATTTTAGCGGCGGCCTTTCAGTCGCGAGCAGTGCTTTCACGGACTCGGATTTGGCCTTGCTGAGTAGCATCGGAAACCTGGTTGCATTGGATCTTTCTGGTTGTGACCGCATCACGCTTCAGGGTCTATCGCAGCTTGCATCGCTTTCGAAGCTTCGAACACTCAAACTCGCCGGATGCGAGCAGATAACGGACCAGGATGTGCAGGTAATTTCCAGAATTGGCATTCTTGAGGAACTCGACCTGAGTCTTTGTCATCAGATTACTGATCGAAGCATGGAAGATTTAATCAGCTGTTCACATCTTAAGAAGTTGATTCTCAATTGGTGTTATCAGATCACCGACGACGGGTTAGCTTCGATTGCCAGCATCGCTGGCTTGGAAAGCTTAAGTTTTTGGAGCTGCGAAAGAATTACGGACAACGGCCTCATGCGTCTCAAGAACCTGTCCCTTGCGGCTTTGGATCTGCCCGAATTTGCTTCTATCACCAACGCTGGCTTAGCTGCTATTTCTAAGATGACAGATCTTCGCCGGTTGCGTGTAGCCAACCTGAAGGACGTTACCAATGAAGGCATTAAGACGCTAAAGACGTTGGGCAGCTTGCAAACGTTAGAATTGAACAATCTGCCTTCAATATCCGGAAAGATATTGAAATCTCTCGGAGAAATGCCCGCTCTACGTGAGTTGGAAATATCGGGCTGCGATGGTGTGAGCGTGGATATGCTGGCCGGATTTCTTCAAACTCATTCGTGGATCAATTTTCGCCGTCGAGCAACCGAAGCGCCAGCAACCGCGCCGCGAGGCTAGCCAGAGAACTGCGGAGCGGAGCAAGGATTTCAAAATTACGAAAAGCTCTCACCCCTAAGATAACGCACTCATGACAAAAACCGCAGACTCCCGATGGATCACACGTATTGCCGGTCAGCCAGACCGGATGAAGACAAAGCACTACACGGGGCTGCCTCCGGAATTGACTGGTGGAAGGGACTTTCGTCATGAGATGAATCCTGCGTCTGTTCTGCTCATTGAAAAACAATCCGATGGTGTCTTCTTATATCGATTTGATTCGGATGGTCGAGTTGTTGGCGACACATGGCATCGATCAATCGAAGATGCCAAAGAGCAGGCTCAATTTGAATATGGCAATCTGATCTCCGAATGGAAGCAGGTTCCTCCCGAGATTGAGGACGTAGTACGGTTTGCGTCCCAGTCTTAACCGCCTTCATTGCCTTCCTCCACAAAACGCTGCACTCATAAGATGTTACTATCAAGGTTCAGCTTCTATGCAGATCCTCTTCGTTGGCGACATCTTCGGCAGCCCCGGACGCAAGATCTTTCGCGATCATTTGCCCCAGCTTGTCGAGACGAATAACGTTGAGTTGGTCATTGCCAATGCTGAGAATGCTGCCGGGGGCTTTGGCCTGACCCCCGCGCTTGCCGAAGAGCTTTTGGAACTTGGCTGCGATGTGCTTACTACCGGCAATCATATCTGGGACAAACGGGAGATCATCGACTATTTCAAATCGGCGAATGGCGACCGCAACGCGCGCGCGCGACGGGTGTTGCGTCCGGCAAACTACTCCGAAGCTGTTCCCGGGGTCGGATTATTCGAGGGCAAAACCAAGACCGGGCAACGTTATGCGGTCATCAATCTACAGGGACGGGTCTTTATGCAAAACGCGGATGATCCGTTCCGCAAAGTCGATGAACTCTTGAAGCAAGTCACCAGCAAGATCATCGTCGTGGACCTCCATGCGGAAGCCACCTCAGAAAAAATCGCGATGGGATGGTATTTAGATGGCCGTGTTACCGCTGTTCTGGGCACTCACACCCATGTGCCTACAGCCGACACCCGCATTTTGCCCAAGGGCACGGCTTACCAGACGGATGTGGGAATGACCGGGCCTTATGACAGCGTGATTGGCGTCCAAAAGGAACAGATTATCCATAGGTTTCTCACCGGCCTTCCCAGCCGGTTCGAAGCAGCCAAAGATGATCCCCGCTTCTGCGCTGTATTGATCGATTGTGATCAGGAGACCGGCCGGGCGCATGCGATCAAGCGGATCATGCTGCAAGAATAAAAAAGAGCCTGTCCTGAGCTATCACGGCGAAAGGCAGCTTGCGAGCGAAGCTGCCTTTCGGTCGTGTTTCTCTTTATGAAGGTCTCTTCCGGGCTGTGGGACGATGAACAGGCCTCACGGGAGTTGCAGACTTTGCTCCGGGCAGATCGCCTTTTTCCATGGTAAACATGAAGGGGTCGGGCGTGTAGGCGGTCAGGACGCCTATCACGTCAACCGTCGCCCCGGGAGCAGGCGGCTTGAGCACAGGCTTTTCGAGCTTGACGGTGAGGTCGGCTTTTTTGGCTTCTTTATTCTCATCTGTAAGCGCCGCCTGGACAGTGTCTTTCGTAGCCGAGATGACCTGCACCGAAAGTTTCAGCTTTACTTCAGCGCCTTCACTGTTCTTTTCTTTTGCCAGTATCGCCTGCCAGACCTTGTCGGCTGCCTCCTTGTTGGCGGGTGAACAATTCACGTGAGCAAGGATAAACTCGCGGTCGCTGAACGAGAGTTGGTCCGGGTCGTTCTGTTTGACCGCCTCCACTGCAAAATCGCAGGGTGTAGGAGCCAACGTGATCGATTTGGCGAACCCTGCCGGTGGCGCATTCTGCGTGGCAGCCGCGGCTACGATCTGGTCCCACCCATCCGGCTTGCCATGATATTTTTGGTACTTCGCCTTGGCGTACTTCGTGATGGCTTGCACCGTCTGAGGATTGTTTCCGGCGAGATTAATGGCCTTGGCCGCATACCAGAAGCCATCGGGATCCAGTGGATTCGGCTCCAGCAAGGCAATGGAAAGCTGATACACATCCTGCATGTTATTGGCATCGAGTTGGACACCCTGGATGGCTTTCAAGTAGTGATCCTTGGCGCCTGCATAATCTTTGGCTTGCAGCGCGCCAAATCCGGCGGCTCCGTTGAAGACAACGGTCATCTGACTTTTGACCTTCTCAAAATCAGCGTCGGATGTCCCTTCGGGCTTCTTCCAGTTAGGGAGTTGCTGCAAACCTTTTTCGGCGCTCACTCGCGCTGCGGCTGCTGACTCGGGTGTGCCTTTGCTCCTCTCAATTGCGGTATTCAGCGCCAGGCATTGGACATCGTTGGGATTGTCCTTCAACATCAGGCCGCATACTTGCTGGAGGTTCTGAAGATCTCCGGCAGCCTGGTACGCCCCACGAGCCTGCTCCAGGGCTTCGGTCTTCATGATGGTGTTGGGATATTGCTGGAGAAAAGCCATCATGGCCGCGGCTTTCTGTTTCGGGTCCTGGGTATTGAGAGCCGCTATATAGGCGTTATACTCAGCCGGATCCTTGATCTGCTTCTGACCTGAAGGTTGATCCTGTCCTGCGGTTGCTTGGGAAAACATGCTTCCCTGCGTGATGATTGTCATGGTGGCGAGCACCAACGTGACAAGCGCCTTGTTCATGAAAGTTGCTCCTTCGTCCGACACTGCCAATTCTTTTGACGTCCCTGGCACTAAACAGACACTACTCCATAAATCCAGAGATCACGGATTATAAAAGACTAACCCATGATTTGGCCAAGCTGACTCCAAAAAATAATAATTATCTCCGTTATCTGTAAAAACACTGCTTTTATGAGATTGTTTTTCTCCCTTGCCAGTCAAGGAAAATCGAGGGAGCAACTTCTCCCACGTAACAAGTCTTAGCCGGTTCCTCAGGTCGATTTTACAAATTCATAAAAAAAGGCAACCCGAAGGGTTGCCTTAAAGAGCCTTCAGAAATCTTCAGGCTTTACGCTTCTGACCCGCCTGTGCATGGTGGACGGTCTTTCTCGGCGCTGGTTTGGCGCCCGGCACATCGCCTTTTTCCATGACGAACATGAACGGCTGAGGCGTATAGCTGGAGAGCACTCCGACCACGTCCACGGTCGAGCCGGGAGCTGGAGGACGAAGGACGGGCTTTTCCAGGTTGACGGTCAGATCGGCTTTTTTGGCCTGTTGGTTTTCTTCGGTAAGCGCCACTTGGAGGCTGTTTTTTGTGGAGGAGATGACGAGTACGGCGGGCAATTTCAACTTGACCTCGGTCTCGCCATTCTTTTGTTTGCTCTGAAGGTCTTGCCACACTTTGTCGGCAGCCTCTTTATTGGCGGGCGAGCAATTGGCGTGCGACAGAATGAATTCCCGATCGCTGAAGTTGAGGGTGCTGGGATCATTTTTGTTCACCACATCGACAGCT
Source organism: Candidatus Angelobacter sp. (assembly GCA_035939855.1). Classification (GTDB taxonomy): domain Bacteria; phylum Acidobacteriota; class Terriglobia; order Terriglobales; family Acidobacteriaceae; genus Angelobacter. The sequence continues at coordinate 8,943 of DASZFK010000056.1, read as the reverse complement.
ACCTCGCAAGGACTGGGCTTGGCTTTTACGGAGGCGTTGAAATTATCAGGCGGGGCCTTTTGCGCAGCAGCCCCGGCCACCAATTGGTCCCAGCCATCATAGCTCCCAGTGTAGTTCTTGTATTTAGCTTTTGCGTAGTCGCTGATGCCCTTGACCGTAGCACCGTCGTTACCGGCAAGATTTATGGCCTTGGCTGCATACCAAAAGCCGTTGATATCCGGGGGATTCGATTCCAGATCGGCAATAGCAAGCTGAAACATGTCTTGCAGATTAGTGGGATCAAGCTCTGCAGCTTTCATGTAGTAGTTCTTGGCGGTGGCATAATCCTTGCTTTGGAGCGCGCAAAAACCCGCCGCCCCGTTGAAAATGTCGGCCATCTGGGTTTTGAGTTTTTCAAACTCAGCCTCAGACATATTTTCCTGCTTAGGCCAGGCCGGCAATGCCTGCAAGCCTTTCTGTGAATCCTCGCAAACTTCTTTAAGCGACTGGGTGTTCCCGTTCGTGGCTTCAGCACGGCCAAATGCAGTCACAATGGCCCGTGATCGAATATGGTTAGGATTCTCCTGCAGGATCTCTCGCGCCGTTTCTTTGACCTTGGCCGGATTGTTGGCTGCCTGGTAGGCCGCCATCTTGTTTTCCTGCCCGTCGAGTCTTACGACGGTTTGCGGATATTGCTTCAGAAAGGCATCGAGGGCGGCGGCCTTTTGCGCGGGATCCTGAGTGTTCATGGCGGCGATGTAGGCGTTATATTCGGCTGGATCTTTGATCTCCTTGGTGCCAGCCTGGCTCTGGCCTGCGTTGCCAGTCTGGCTCTGGGCCGTGTTTCCGGCGGGGTTCTGGGCCGGGCTGCCAGCAGGATTCTGGGTCGGGGCGACAGAGGGGCTTTGCGTGGCGCCAGCCGGACTCTGCGTCGAGGTGCTAGCAGGACTCTGAGCTGGGTTGCCGGAAGGGCTCTGCGTCTGGGTGCTAGCAGGACTCTGGGCCGTATTGCCGGCGGGACTCTGGGCCGACCCTTGCGCCATGGCCGCCGTCGCTGTGAGCGCCAACACATACGTGACAAGCACTTTATTCATGAAATTGCTCCTTCATCGATACTGTCAAAATTTTTAGGAGGTAACCCTTGTCTCTTTAGACTCCGTTGGGAGTTTCTGAGTGCCAATCCTACCTAACGAAACCCCTTTAGTTTGGGCATAGGACATCCCAAAAATGGTAGTTATCTAGCGATGAGATGCACAGCCTCATTCCATCGTTACCTGGGTTGACGGCAAATTGTGAGCACTCTTCCAACTGGTTCGAACCGTTCCTGCGAGATAACGGAAATCGTTGGATAATGAATGCTTTAGGTGGGAAGCATTTATACCGCCGGGAGGTTTCTGTGGAGCATAGTCTTGTTGGGCGCACGGCCGTGGTCACTGGAGGAGGCCGAGGAATCGGGGCAGCAATTGCTCGAAAGCTGGCCAGCATGGGGGCGACCACAATCATCTGCGGCCGCAATCGCGCCCGGTTGGACCAGGCGGCCAGCGAGATTCCATGCGAGTCCATGGTCTGTGACGTGACGGATTGGAATTCGGTCGCGAGGCTGGCCAGCCGCGTTCAAGAAACCTTTGGGCGGCTCGACATCCTGGTTAACAATGCTGGAATCGGCGCTTTTAGCGGTCCGCTTCATGAAATGTCACTGGAAGCCTGGGAAGCCGTACAGAATACCAATCTGCGAGGTGTTTTCTATACGGTCCGGGCGTTTGCGCCGCTGATGATCTCGGGCGGACGCGGTGACATCATCAATATTTCGTCGATAGCGGGCAAGAATGCTTTGCCGAATGGCGCGGCTTATGCGGCCTCCAAGTGGGGGCTGAATGGTCTTTCTTATTCGCTTGCCGAGGAGTTACGCCGGCACAAGATACGGGTGTCGGTGATTTGTCCGGGTTCAACTCACACGGAGCTTTCGCCGCATGAAGGCAAAGATCCCAACAAGATGCTCCAGCCGGAGGACGTGGCTCATGTTGTGGCCATGCTTGTGACGCAAAAACCACAGTCGTTTGTCAGCGAAGTGATCCTGCGGCCCACAGAAAAACCGTGAGAGGAATCGGGTGATCGGGTGATCGTACACCAGAGAGTCGGGAGTACAAGTCTTATTCACCGTTTGGAGAACTTTAAGAGGCTAAAAGCTAAGAGATGAAGGCTAACTGCCTAAAACCGGAAGGCAGTAAATAGAACGTCTTTCCGATCACCTGATGGCCCGATCACGCGCGATCACCCGATTGATTCTGTATGTTCACCAACAACTGTTCCTTGCGGTAAACCAGGTTGCTGGCGTTGAAGGTCGCCAGTTCAAAGCCGTGTCCGTGGGTGATGGCGTCGGTGGGGCAAGCTTCGACGCAATAGCCACAGAAGATGCAGCGGTTGTAATCGATGTTGTAAACCTTGGCGTAACGCTCAGCACCGCTGATCCTGTTCTCTTCGGTGTTGTCGGCAGCCTCGATGTAAATGCAGTTGGAAGGACACGCAGCGGCGCACAGGAAGCAGGCGACACACTTTTCCAGGCCATTTTCATCGCGCTGCAAGACGTGCAGTCCGCGGAAGCGCTCCTGGAAGACGGCACCCTTGTTGGGCAGCTTCTTGTTGGGATAATCCTCGACCACGGTTGGAGCAAACATCTCCTTGAAGGTAACCGACATCCCCTTGGCTATGCCCGCAATATCGCGAATGATTGACATGAGATCAGTATAACGACTCGACGCGAGATTGGGAAAGTGAGTGGCGACGGTCTCGATGACTATGACGCATGCAGACGATTTCGTATAGAATCCTGAGTTCGTCAAATCTGCACGATTCTCGTTTAAATTTTCCTAGGAGAAAAGAGAAATGGAAAGAGCATTCAAACATGGGATCGTCTTGGCAACCCTGCTGGTTGTAGCGTTCGCTTTTGTGATTCCTGCCGTGGCTGCCGACAACGCGAAGGTTGCCGGAGAGTGGAAGTTTACAGTGGAATCGCCGAACGGCACCGGCACGCCGACGGTCACCTTCAAGCAGGATGGAGACACCCTCACGGGCACTTACAAAGGGCGGCTGGGAGAGTTGCCGCTGAACGGCACAATCAAGGGAAACGATATTAAGTTTTCGGTCAAAGCCAGCATTCAGGGACAAGACCTTCAAATCGACTACGCAGGCGAAGTCAGCGGCGATACTATGAAGGGTAAGGTCAATTTTGGCGGAATGGCCGAGGGCACCTTCTCGGGCAAGAAAGCCGACGCAAGCGCCCCAGCCCCTAAATAGAGTAAATTAACTATCAGGTTGCTTTGCAGGGCAATCGTCTTTGTTATCTCTATCTTCTGGCTCGAAAAAGGAAGCGTAACTTTGTCCTCTACGGTTGAAGCCCAAACCTTGCGGAAAACTGCGCTCAACGGTGTGCATCGCCGCGTGGGCGCAAAAATGGTCGATTTTGGCGGATGGGACATGCCGGTGGAGTATCCCTCGGGCGGCCTGATCAAAGAGCATTTGGCGGTTCGCACCGGCGTAGGGATGTTCGATGTCTCCCACATGGGCGACATTCTTGTTCGCGGCCCCCAGGCCCTTGATGCTGTCCAATGGATATGCATGAACGATGCTTCCAAGCTTCAGGAAGGCCAAGCCCATTATTCCGCGCTGCTGTATCCTCAGGGGACATTCGTGGACGACCTGATTGTCCACAAGCTCGGCGCAAACGATTATCTGCTGGTGATCAATGCAGGAACACGCGAGAAAGACCACACCTGGGTTCGCCAGAATGTGAGCAGGTTTCGCTGCCATGTCGATGATGTAGGCGATTACTACACGCAGCTTGCCATCCAGGGACCGAAGGCGGAAGCGACGCTGCAAAAACTGACCAACGTCGATCTCTCGCAAATCAAGAATTACTGGTTCAAGCATGGAACGGTTTGCGGCCTGCCTAATACCCTCATCGCGCGCACCGGATACACCGCAGAAGATGGTTTTGAGATCTACATACCGTCCGACGTTCCCACCAGCGAGCGCGTTTGGAATGAAGTGATGGAGGCCGGCAAGGAATTCGGTATTCTCCCCTGCGGCCTGGGCGCGCGCAACACCCTGCGGCTCGAAGGCAAGATGGCGCTCTACGGACATGAGATTTCCGACACGATCAATGTCTGGGAGGCCAATCTCGACCGTTATTGCAAGATGGAAAAGGGCGATTTCATTGGCCGGTCGGCGCTCGAAAAAGCCAGGAGCGAGGGCCTGAAGCGAATCCTGGTTGGCCTGGAGGCCGTGGATCGCGGTATTCCCCGCGATGGCTACAAAGTCTTCGATAGAGCCGGCAATGAGATTGGAACCATTACCAGCGGCTCTCCAGCTCCTTTCTTGAAGAAAAACATCGCGCTGGCTTATGTGCCTCCCACTCAATCGGAAATCGGGAATGAAATCTTTGTCGAAGTACGCAGCCAGAAAGTGATGTGCAAGGTTGTGCCAACCCCGTTTTACAAGCGGCCGAAAAAAGCTCCTCATAGCGTCTCGGAGCCACAACCAAGAAATTAACCGCAAAGGGCACAACGTAGCGGAGCCATAACCAAAACCCTTTTACCACAGAGGAACACGAAGGAAAACAAGCTTACCGCAGAGGCCGCAGGGAGCGCAGAGAAAACGCAGAGAAGGACAGACAAATTCATGGCATATCCGAAAGATCGCAAATACACCAAAGAGCATGAGTGGATCAAGGTCGAAGGCAAGACGGGCACTGTGGGCATCACCGACCATGCCCAGGAATCCTTGGGCGATATTGTTTTTGTCGAACTGCCCAAGATCGGCGCCCAGGTTACTGCCACCTCAAGTTTTGGCAGCGTGGAATCGGTGAAAGCCGTCTCTGAACTCTATGCGCCGGCTTCAGGCAAAGTTACTGCCGTAAATGAAGACCTCAATCAGACACCCGAGGCCATCAACGAAGACGCCAACTCGGCATGGATGATTAAGATTGAATTGAGCAACCCAAAAGAACTCGACGGATTGCTTACCGCTGAGCAGTACGAAGCCTACATTGCAGAAGAAAAATAACCTCACAGATGCGTTATCTTCCCAAATCCCCAGCCGACCGCCAGCAGATGATGCGCGAGATCGGCATTCAATCCATTGATGAACTGTTCGCGCCAATTCCGGCTGAATATCGGCTCAATCGCGATCTCAAGGTTCCCCGCCAGATGGCTGAATCGGAGGTCATCGACTATTTCCGGGAGTGTGCTGAGGCCAACGCGGCCGGATACGGAGTGTTTCTAGGTGCAGGAGCCTATCGTCATTATCGTCCGGTAGTGATTGATTCACTCATATCGCGTGGCGAGTTCTTTACCGCCTACACTCCCTATCAGCCGGAAATCTCGCAAGGTACTCTGCAGGCGATCTTCGAATTTCAGACGATGGTCTGCGAGTTGACCGGCATGGAAGTCGCCAATGCTTCCATGTATGACGGTTCAACTGGCGCGGCTGAAGCCATCATGATGGCAGTGCGCGTGAATGGAAGAAAATCAGCCCTGGTGGCGCGCAGCGTGCACCCTGAGTACCGCGAGGTCATGAGCACCTATTCCCAGCACCAGGGCATGCCGATCGCTGAGTTCGGCTTCCGCGAAAATGGCCGCGTCGATATGGCCGAACTGGAAAAGAAGATAAGTGAGGAAACGGCCTGTGTCCTGATTCAATCCCCCAACTTCCTGGGGGTGATCGAAGACGTTGCCGCCATTGCCGACCTCGTCCACAAGAAGGGCGCGTTGCTGATTGTCTCGATTGCCGAAGCCTTGTCGCTGGGGATCGTGAAGCCCCCGGCGGAAGCCGACATCGTCTCCATGGAATCACAATCATTCGGCGTTCCGCTTGGATACGGCGGTCCTTATGCGGGAGTGATGGCCACCAAGGAAAAATTTGTCCGCCAGATGCCTGGCCGGCTGGTCGGTGAAGCCAAAGACAGCAACGGAAAGCGCGGGTTTGTATTAACCCTTGCAACTCGCGAACAACATATTCGCCGCGAGAAAGCCACATCCAATATCTGCACTAACCAGGCTTTGATCGCCACCATGGCTACCATCTACATGACGATCTACGGCCGCGAGGGCCTGAAAGAACTAGCCCAGCAGAACCTGGCGAAAGCCGCATACGCGGCGCAGGAGTTCGGCAAAAAAGCCAAGGTGCTATTCCAGGGCGCTCCCCGATTCAACGAATTTGTGGTGCAGACCCAGGAAGACCCTTATGACATTAACAATCGGCTGCTGGAAAAGAAATTAATTGGCGGATTGCCGCTCAAGCGATTTTATCCGGAGTTGGGAAATGCCGCCCTGTGGTGCTGCACGGAAATGAATTCCAAAGAACAAATTGATGCAGCGGTAAAGGCGGTGGGCCAATGAGCAACAACGACATCAAAAAAGCAACCCGCCATGTAATCCAGAACGAAGGCCTGATCTTTGAGAAATCCTCGCCAGGCAAAAAAGGCTACCGGCTTCCGCCGCTCGATGTTCCCGAGGTGGACTACAAGAAAGCCCTGGGCCAAGCCGCGCGTGAAGACCTCGGCAACATGCCCGAGGTCAGCGAGATGGAGATCATCCGCCACTTTACCCGGCTTTCCACCTGGAACTACGCCATTGATCTGGGCATGTATCCGCTCGGATCCTGCACCATGAAGTACAACGCTCGTGTCAACGAGGTGGTAGCGCGCCTGGGCGGCTTGGCCGAAGCGCATCCTTACCAGCCGGAAAAAATCTCGCAGGGTGCATTGCGCGTCATGAAAACCCTGGCTGATTGCCTGCTAGATATTACAGGTATGGACGCCATCACTCTTCAACCGGCTGCCGGGGCGCACGGCGAGATGACCGGGATTCTATTGATGCGCGCCTACCTCCAATCCAAAGGCAATCCTCGCAAAAAAATTCTTATTCCAGATTCTGCTCATGGCACCAACCCGGCCACCGCGGCGATTTGCGGCTACGCCGTTGAGAACCTGAAATCCAATGCTCGTGGCATGGTGGATATCGAAGCTCTTTCTGCTCAGATGAACGAAGACGTAGCTGGGCTGATGCTGACCAACCCCAACACCCTGGGCATCTTCGAGCAGGAGATCCACAAGATTGCCGACATCCTTCACGACAAAGGCGGCCTGCTTTACATGGATGGCGCCAACATGAACGCCTTGGTGGGCAAGACCCGTCCGGGCGATTTTGGCGTGGATGTCATGCACCTCAATTTGCATAAGACCTTCTCCACGCCCCACGGCGGTGGCGGTCCCGGCTCCGGCCCGGTAGCCTGCAAGAAAGTCCTTGAGCCTTTTCTGCCCAAACCTGTTCTGGTGCAAAGGCCCGATGGCACCCTGGGATTTGATTACAACCGGCCTCAATCAGTAGGCCGGGTCCGCATGTTCTACGGGAACTTTGGAATGCATGTCCGCGCTTTGGCCTACACCATGGCCAATGGCCCCGATGGCCTGCGCCAGACAACCGAAGATGCAGTCCTCAACGCCAACTACATCCGTAAGAAGCTGGAAGGCGATTACGATCTTCCCTACAAGAGCTCCTCGATGCATGAAGTTGTCTTCAGCGATCATCGCCAGAACGAGAAAGGCGTGAAGACCGGCGACATCGCGAAACGATTAATTGATTACGGATTCCATCCTTATACAGTCTCCTTTCCTTTGGTCGTTCATGGCGCCCTGATGATTGAGCCTACAGAGAGCGAGTCCCTGGAAGAGCTGAATCTCTTCATCGACGCCATGAAATCCATTGCCCGCGAAGCCCAGGAAGATCCCGATCTGGTAAAAAACGCTCCGCACAGCACACGAGTCTCCCGCCTCGACGAGACCGCCGCCGCCCGCAAGCCTGTACTGCGCTGGAAACCCGCCCAGGCGAAATCTGCCGGAGAGTAGCGAGTGCATTTACCACAGAGGACACGAAGGAACACAAAGGAAGTCAGAAATCAAAAACCCACTTCATAGGCCGCATAAGAAAAATAGCCGCATAAGAAAAGCAAAGGCGTTGGTGGATTGGGTCGCTGCGTCCATTAAGAGTTGATCTTGCCTTCCTTCGTGTACCTTCGTGACCTCTGTGGTAGTTTGGTTTTGTGTTCCTTTGCGGCCTTAGCGCCCTTTGCGGTGAATTTCCGGTGTCCTTACTAGACGACAAACGCGACGACCTCGAGAAATACGAATTCATGATGGGCGTGCCTCGCGGACGGCTGGCGGTTACCCTTGACCTGCTTACCGACGCCCTTGTCTTGGTAGGACAGCATGGTGTCTATTGCCAGAGCAGCCGCCATCCGGGGAAGCCGGCCATGGATCTTCAGATCATCCTTGACGCCATCAACAGCTCGAAGGAGCTGATCAGTGGAGTTATGGAGGAACTGAAACAGCAAAACGGACCGGACGGACCCAAAAGATAAGAAAAGTTAAGATTGTAAGGCGCTAACCAAAGGTAATTTGTTGGTGTCTATAGATCAGGGTACACTCAAGCAATCATGTTATTTTCCCGGTTTTTCTGTCTAGGAACCCTTTTTGCTGCATTTTTTGTATCAGCCGTTTGGGGACAATCCACGCCAACCACGAACCCTGATCCTGTATTGCTGACCATCATGCAGCAGGAGCTCAATCGGGCCATGTCTTCATTGAGCAAAGCTGATCCCGCCCCCTACTACATCGGCTATGAGACCACAGAAGAGTACTCGTCGATCATTATCGGGAGTCAGGGCGCCCTGGTTGGCACGATTTCCCGGCATGATCGTTCTGCGGATATTACTGTGAGACTGGGCAGCCGTGAACTTGACAACACCCATGGTGAAAACCGGTTCAACGCCGTAACCAGCGTCAACCTTCCGCTGGAAGACAAAGCGGACGCCATCCAGCGCGTGCTTTGGCTAACCACAGACCGCATGTACAAGAAGGCCAGCCAGGCCTTTCTGGAAGTGAAGACCAGTACCAAGGTACGGGCCGAC
>DASZFK010000055.1:0-4249 GCA_035939855.1 Candidatus Angelobacter sp. | reverse complement strand
AGCATCGGCTCTCCTGAACTCCTCCAAGAGATGCTCGAACTCCTTGAAATGTTCGGATCGCAGCAGCCCCTCGGAGTCGAAATATTGTTGGGCGAGCGATTGCAATGCCGGCAAGGGCTTCGATGGTAGTCGCAAACGAATCCCGATGGTTTCTCCATAGTGAAGAGAGATGGAAGCGCGAGTACGTTGGAACTTTTCTCGTTCCAGAGCGCCGCCATGTCGCTGGCGCAACGGCAGCAAGATGGCCTCGATATGTTTGCAGGTACCCAGAGTATTGATTGCAAAATCCGGGCACGAACAATAGTTTTCAAACAGTCCTGGACCTCGTAACGCCACGCGATAGATTTTCTTGCTGGCTGATTTGATCCGGTAATCACCATAAAGACCAGATGAAGGTCTTTCCAGGATGCGATTCACAGCATCTTTGGCCCGCGTCTGACGCTCGGCAATTTGCTGCTCAATCAACATATAAAAGTGCTCCAAGTGGGAGTGTCGACTATGAAAGTTAGCAATATAACAGAGAGGTTGGCATGTGCAGTCTCTTGGTCCTTTCTTGGTCCTTCGACAATTACCCAATTACCAAATTACGCATTTACCCAATCCTCTTGCCATTTTCAAATTCCCAAGATTGATGTATACAGGATGCGCTTTCCAAAGGAGAGACCATGCTCGAACATCACAACCACGCGGAAGAGGGCCAATCTGTTCACCATCATCACAATTGCGGAAACCTCTTTGGCTGTGGTGAGGAGCAGGGCACCGGCATCGTGCGGGAAGACATAAAAGATACAGCGTTCAACCAGCGAAGCGCCGACCGTCTTCTGCACATGGACGAGCTTCACCAGGAGTCGCTCGACACCTATCTGAGCACTCGCGGACGGTTTCGGCGCAAATTGCTGCAGGCCAGCAGCTTTATGGGCATGCTTGCAGCGGTTGGGCCGTGGTTCAAAAAAACCGAGCAGGGCGATGAAGGACTCTCCGGCGCGATGATGTTCTCTGGCGGCCAGGGATCCTCGGGGAGCGGCAGCACTGGCAAGGTGCATACCGTTGAATCGAACAACGAAACCGTGCATCTTGGCGTCTTCGATACCACGTTGCCGCCCATCGTCAAGATCGACTCGGGCGATACCGTAAGTTTCCCCAATACGTGGTCGCACTTCTTGAACCAGTTGCAACCCGGAGTCCCGGTCGACAAGCTGGCGCAGATGCGGGTGAGCAATCCGGGGCGAGGTCCGCACTCGATTATCGGCCCGATTTATGTAAACGACGCCCAGCCGGGTGATGTGCTGGAAATTCGTTATAAACGTCTGCTTCCCTTTACCTGGGGAGCAGTCTTTAACAATCCTGGTACGCTGGGCACGGGGCTTTTGGCCAAAGACTTTCCCCAAGGCCAGGTGAAGTATCTTGATCTCGACCTCAAAGCGATGAAGGCCGAGTTTGTCCCTCGCATCCACATTCCGCTTAAGCCTTTTCAGGGAACATTAGGCGTGGCTCCGCCCGATGGTTATTGGCAACCTGTAAGTCCTGGCGTGACCAGTTCCGTTCCGCCAGGACCGCACGCCGGCAACGTCGATTTGAGCGAGATGTCGGAAGGCTCAACCATGTTCATTCCCGTCTGGAAGCCGGGAGCTTTGATTTTCACGGGCGATTCTCATGCTGTTCAAGGAGATGGTGAGATCAACCTTTCAGCGCTGGAGACCCGCATGCAGGAGATGCGCATCCAGGTCGTCCTCCATAAACAAAAGAACTTTAGCTGGCCGATTGCCGAAACTGCTACACATTGGATCGTGCTGGGACTCGATAAAGACCTCAATGAAGCCATGGCTCTGGCGGCACGCAACACGATTAAGTTCCTCGCCAGCCGGGCCGGCCTTACGGAGTTGGATGCCTATGCTCTGTGCAGCATCGCCGTGAGTTTTCGCGTGACCCAGGTCGTCGATATCGTCCGTGGAGTCCACGCCATGATTCCCAAAAGCCTGTTCGATCCCGATCTTCGGCGCCAGATCGCGGTGGTTTAGAAGCGCTCAGCAGTCAGCACTCGGCACTCAGCCCGCGAGCATTTTGGGCTGGGGGAAAACAGTGTCGTCGGCATGGTTCGATTTATCTTTTAGCACCAATTTAAATTCGTGTTCATTCGCGTTGATTCGTGGCTAAATGTTTTTGATTTGGCTGAATGCCGGGTGCTGACTGCTGGGTGCTTGACTGAGTGCTATCATCAACCGGAGGTGAATGACATTTGTCGAACGCGCTGGATGCATTCAACAGCAGGATTTTTGCAGAGCAGTTGCATACGAAATTCAAGGTCATAGTGGCGGGTCAGCCGCCGTTGGAATTAGCGCTCGTCGAGGTCAAAGAGCACGAAACAGCACCCAAGTTCGAGCTCTTCACGCTTGCGTTTCAGGGGCCTCATGCGCCTCGCCTGAACCAGCAGATCCATCATTTCGAGCACGAAAAGCTCGGTCCCTTCGATCTCTTTGTGACTGCGATCGGCACCGATCAGAATGGACTGATGTACGAGGCTGTCTTTCATCGACGCAAGCCGCAGTCATGATCTCCATCGAAAAAATCACCCTTCGGCCAGTCTCAGAGGAAGACGATGACTTCCTCCTGTCGGTCTATGCCGGCACCCGGGCAGCCGAACTAGCGCAGGTCCCCTGGAGTGCGGAACAGAAAGAGGCCTTTGTTCGAATGCAGTTCACGGCCCAGAAGCAGCACTATGCAGCGGAATATGCTCAGGCAAACCACGACCTTATCTGCCTGGATGGTGTGCCGGTGGGGCGGATTTATCTTGCCCGTGCTGCCGATGGATTCCACATTCTCGACATCACCGTCTTGCCGGAACATCGAAATTCAGGAATCGGTTCGTTTCTGCTGGGCCGGATCATTGAAGAAGCTCAAGGAGCGGGAAAGCCGGTGAGCATTTATATAGAAAACTTTAATCCTTCTCTTCGACTCTTTGAACGCCTGGGCTTTCACAAAGACAAAGAACATGGATTTCAGCTCTTTTTGAAGTGGTCACCCTCCAGGTGATTCCCGAATCATTTCAATGTTTGTAACATTTTTTGGGCGTAAATCCAGAGCTGTGCAATTTTGTACATTCTTTAAAAAGCAATCAGGTTATGGTTTCTTGATCGTGTCGCTCTCGAAACTGCGATTCGATGCCCGGTAATACTTTGGTTGAGAAACCCGCGACGGCCCTTGCCCAGCCCGCAGTGGTTTGGCCAAAGGGCGGTAGTGTCTTTCACGAGCGAGGCAACCTCCCGAATGAAATCACACGAGAACCAGAGAGAAATCGAGAAGCCACCGCAGCGGCTGGGTCGAGCGGCGCACTTTGGGGTTCCTGCTCGACGAGCATCCGAGTATCCCGTTTCGGAACACGTGTTTCAGTCCGGTATGACCAAAAGTGTCGTTTCTTTTCGTAGAAAGTACTTGCAGCCAGGCGGAGTTGCTGATTACAATACCGATTCCCCCTAGACGTTAGCCTTGTAACTGCTTGAAAGCAGGCAAATTCGTTCCCGCCGAGCTTATTTGGACAGGGGAAGGGATTGTCCTGCGTGTGTCGTTATAGGGTACGTGTTTCAGAGTTCCTTAATCCAGGCGCCAGTTCGTACATAAATTGTACGGAATTCTAAGGAGTCCCAGCGTGAGCAGATGTCTGTCTTCCCATCGTAGAGTCCCGGCAAAAGCTTCTCCGGCAGTTTTATTGGTTGTCATTGTTTTGCTGAGCGGTTTGATCAGCTCTGCGTTCGGCGCCAGGATCGCTTACGTGAAGTCGGCCCCGCCCAAAGTGTCTCCGAGCAAAATCGCCTCTATGAAGGTCGCCGCGGCCCAGGTTCCACAAAGAAGCGCCCAGGGACAAAGGATCTGGCTAGGAGAGCCTGAGGGTTTGCAAGTTACTCATGTACCCGCTGCTGGAGTTCAAAATCTTCTCGCGCCTTCCGGTCCAGATTTCGCAACCTCGCAACCTCAGCCGCTTTCGCTGGTCAACGGTGATTTCAACGGTGATGGGATTGAGGATTTGGCCGTCGGTTACGCAACACCGGGGGGCGGAGCCATTGTGCTGCATCGCGGCAACTTGGAGGCGTTTGCACCCCAAAGCCAGGCTTCGTTTGACGCGATTGCTCAATCGAAATTTCCGCAGCCGTTTGTTGCAAACGCCGAAGTCATCAATGTTCCGATTAAACCCGATTTTATTGCTGTCGGAGATTTTACCGGTGGCCCCGGCCATGATTTGGTAACTGCGTCACGT
>DASZFK010000054.1:0-86773 GCA_035939855.1 Candidatus Angelobacter sp. | reverse complement strand
GTGAGTGCCCCCTACCGGCGCGGGCTTTACATCAATTGGACCGGGAACCTCGACGCTGGAGGCTTTGGCCAAAACCTTCGTGATCGCCGCTCCCAGCCGCTCGAGAGCAATGGGCTTGACCAGGTAATCCAGGGCGTTTACATCGAAAGCCTTGAGGGCGTACTTATCATAGGCGGTTGTAAAGATGACCAGAGGAGCGTGGTCAAGCCGCTCCAGGAGTTGGAAGCCATTGTCACCCGGCATCTGAATGTCGAGAAAAAGCAGGTCGGGTTGCAATTCCTGAATCTGGGTGACGGCCTCATCGGCATTGCGGGCTTCGCCAACGATTTCGATTTGAGGAAAATCCTTGAGGAGCCGCCGAAGCTCGCTGCGGGCCAGGCGCTCGTCATCGACGATCAAGGCCCTCATGCCGGTGTGCTCCCTTGTACCGGGATTGTAATTTCAGCCAGCACCGAGCCAGGGCCGTCATTTCTCAGCACCAAGGCTGCTCTATCGCCGTAAAGAAGCCGAAGGCGCTCTGTGGCATTCATCAGGCCGAGTTGCGTGGAGTTGCTTCCGTCCAAGAGTCGTCCGCTGTTCATGACTGCGATCTTCAGGGTGTCCTGCTCTATTCGGGAAGTCACGCTGATCTTTCCGCCCTGCGGCAGTTTTTCAATTCCGTGCTTCACACCATTTTCGACCAGCGACTGAAGCAACATGGGCGGTACCTGAATGGAAAGTGTTTCCGGGGCCATTTCCATCTTGATGGCCAATCGTTCCTCGAAACGGATCGCTTCCAATTGCAAGTAGGTGTTTACGATCTCAAGCTCCTCTCCTAAGGGCACGGTTAGCGCCTTGCCCGATTGCAGCGAGTAGCGAAGAATCGCCGCCAGTTGGGTGACCATGTTCTGAGCACCTGATGGGTTTTCGAGAATAAGAGCGCGTAGACTGTTCAAGCAGTTAAAAATGAAGTGAGGATTGATTTGCGAAACCAACCCTTGAAGCTGGCTTTCTTTGGCTACCACCGCCAGTTGCAGCTTTTCCATTTCCGACTGGCGGTATTGCTCAAGATAGTGGACTCCAAAATAGACCAGGGTCCAAATGAAGACGACGGAGGTCCATTGGAAGATGACGCCTGGCAACCAGTTCAACTGTCTGAACGGTTCACGACCAAACACTCCCAACCAGACCAGCGAGACCAGAGCGGTAATAATGGATCCCAAGACTACGCTGGAGACGATCACGCGGAGAAAAGCTTTTGCAGCCGACAGCCGCAACCATGCTCGCCGCTTCAGGAACAGACGAAAGCAGTGCGTGGTCAAAATGGCGAGGGGAGCAGCACTGGCAAAGATAATGGTGTACTGCTTTCTGACAGATGACGATCCCGGCACGAAGGCGAGGGTCAGCAGCAGGTTGATGGCCCCATGGATGCCCCAGCCCAGGAACTGGCACAGCCAATAGATTTTGGTCCGCCTGCTGCTGCTCATTGGTTAATTCTCTACTCTCCCTTGAAGCCTCTGTCCTGTGCAGTCATCGCTGGACGGGCAAGAAAGTCCTCAAGCTGCTGGAAGAACCACTTGGGATCGTCCCACATGATAAAGTGCCGCGCCTTATCGGCCATCGCAAAGTGAAGGTGCGGCACGCCGGCATACTGCTGCTGAAAGGTAGCGGCAATCTGCTCCCGAGTTATGTTAATTCCATTTTGTTTCAAGCTCTCGCTCAATCCGCTCCACGTTCCCAGCACCAGCACCGGGGAGACGATCTTCGATAGATCAGCACGCAGATCGTGGCCCAACAGCTCAGCCATGGCGTTGGATACCGTAGCAGGGTCAGACGCGAGACCCCATTGTTTGATCACTTCCAGGTCAGCGGGGCTGGTTACCATGTACTTGGTGGCGGCACCGGAACGCACAAATTGGTCATACTGCTCCTTGCTCTGGGATTGCATGTAGGCGTGCATCTGGTCGATCATCGGCTTTGCTTCGGCTACGGTTTTCACCTGGAACCATGCGCCTGCCATGAACGGAAGAGAATCTACTATGACCACCGGGCCGACGAGCGCAGGGTGATGGGCGGCCAAGTCCATCGCAATATCGCCGCCCAGGCTATGTCCAACGATCACCGGGTTTTTCAGATGGTGTTGTTCGATATATGCTGCCAGATCATCGGACACGGTAGCCATGAACGGCGCATGGATCGGCGGTTGTCCAGCAAATCCAGCCAGCGTAAGAACATGGCAGGTATATCGGTCCTGAAAGTGGGCGACTGTGGTTGTCCATGTGTCACCGGAGGACAACAAGCCTGGAATGAAGATCACGGGCGCTCCGTGGCCGCTTACCTTTACGGCAAATGAAGGTGCAGACATCGGTGCATCGGGTGACCGGTGCATCGGGTGATCGGAAAACCCAGGCTTGCCGCTCTCCTTCGACTGTGCGAATGCCTGAGACAGCATTGCGCCCACGAGCAAGACCAACGTTAGTTTTGAAGACCGGGTAATCTTTGTTTTCATAAATTCCTCCGTGCACAACATAGAAGGACACAGGAGTTTTAAGGCGCGGGAAATGATGAACGGTTCGGCGGAGTGATCAACGGTTCTATTGGATTGCCAGAATTGCCATAATTTCAAGCCCTACTTCGCCAGCTCCTGCAATTTTTGTCTGGCATACTCAGCGGACTTCGACGGAGGCCCAAGTTGGAGATATATTTCGTAGGCGTGCCTCGCCTCCGCGTCGCGCTTCAATTTCGCATAAGCATCGCCGAGGTTCATGTATGCAATGGCCCTTCGGGGATCGATTTCGATGGCGCGGTTCAGCCACTTGATCGCCTCCTCGTATTTTTCCTGCTTATAAAAAGCAAACCCAGCATTGTTCGCAGCCAAAGCGCTGGTGGGATCGAGCTGCGTGGCTCGTATGAACTTGGCCGCAGCTTCAGAGTAATTCTTTTCTTTGTACAACCTCATGCCTTCATCATTGAGCGTAAGGGCAGTTTCAACGGCCGGCGTTTGCCCACGGCTGGCCTGCTGTGCCTGACGCGATTGGGCTGCCGCGAGCTGCTGCCGAAGCTGTTCATTCTGTGACCTCAACCTCTCCAATTCGCTATTGAGACGAATCGCATCATCGCTCAGTTGGTTGGAATCGGCGCTCAAGAATTCGGAGTCATGTTTCAGGTCAAAGATGAAATCGCCGCCTTCGCTTCCTACCAGGTTGCCAAAGGCCGGCGTCTGGTGCGACAACGATGAAACCATCGGGGCCACGTAGGCTGCCAACTCGGTGGCTGTGATGATGCCATCGCCATTCAGATCGGCTCGTCCATCCAGCGCCTGCAGCAACGTCCAGGTGAAGATCGAGTGCCCGTTGGGACCATTGTCGGCCACTTGCTGATCAGCGCCCCCGGCGGTAAACATCTGGCGCGCTTCCCGCCGGGCAATCTCCTGAATATAGTTCCGGGAACCGGTGGCGGAACCGCCTCGCGTCAAGGCCAGCCCGCTATAGCAGGAATCCATCACAAACAAGAGGTGCTTGGCTGGGATGGCTTCGGCAATATCCTGAAAGTTTGTCATGGAGATCGACTGCCCCTGGTAATTGCTCAGGTCAGCATCTACAGGAATGATGTAGCCGAGTTCTCTTCCTGAAGGCAGCTTGCGCGTGGCCCCATGTCCGGCGAAAAACACGAAGACGCGATCTTCGCGCTTGACCATGTCGGGGTTTCCAAGCTTGTCTCCCAGGAGTGACTGGATGTTTTGCCGGGTTGCATCTTGATTCACCAACAAAAAGACATTCTGTGGCTTGAACTTGTACTTCTGGACGAGCAGATCACGGACGGCCTGGGCGTCGTTGGCGGCATAACGGAGCTTTGGCCAGTTCTGATAACTATCAATGCCGATCACGGCCGCCCAACTCTCCCGATATGGCGCTTCCATGGGCGTTGGCTGCGATGCAGCTTGGATGCCCCGGGCTTCGTTGGTGGAAAACCCGTTTCCGTTCCAGGCGGCGAAATGGTATCCGTTGGCCAGTAGTGTTTCGATGAGCGGCGGCAACACCTCAAGCGTGCGCTTGTGGATGTCGTGAAACAGAATCACGCCCCGGTTTTGCTGCTCGACCTCTTTCAAGACGCGCTGCGCGACCGAATTTGGCACCGGATCGGCCCAATCGAGCGAGTCGATGTTCCATATCATCGATTTGAGTTTTTGCGATTGTGCAAAGGCCAGGATGGCATCGTTGCGAGCGCCATAGGGCGGACGAAACAGGACCGGATCGCTCTTCGAGATGTATTTCAGGAGCGTATTCGTCGACTCGATCTCATTCGAGTATCCCGCCGCATTGAGCTTGGGCAACATCGGGTGGGTATAGCTGTGATTGCCGAGCGAGGAGCCGGACTCCAGAATCCGATAACTTGCTTGCGCGGCGGGAGCCAGTTTGACTTCACCACTTTTGTCAATGCTTCCAAGATTTTTGCCCACCTGGAAAAAGACAGCTTGAATCTTGTACTTGGCCAGGATTTCCAGGACGCGATCGGTATAGCGCGGATGGGGGCCGTCATCGAAGGTCAACAACAGGGTCTTGGGCGGCAGTTCAGTCCCGAAGATTTCGCCTCGCGTATTTTTCTTTTTACCCACACCGCGGCTCTCCGAAGGTGGCAGGGCGTCCTCGTATTCTTTGAGGATCTGCTCGCGACTGTATTTTTGCTTGAGAAACTCCATGTAGTGTCCCCAAGCTTCGCGCCGGATCGGCATGCCGCGCTTTTGGAAATTGCCGAATACCTGGTCCAATTCCTTTTGATAGAGAGCTTGAATCTGATCGAGGGCGGCGTTGTCCTCTGCTATTCTTTTCTCCAGGCGCACAACTGCTGCCGAAGTGTCCCCTCGTTTCTGTAGGCTATCGGCGAGGTCGTCAAGCATTTCGCGAAACACCAGTTTGTCAACGTCGTGGTAATCCGCGCTTTTCTCTAATGCATCCAGAAACGCTTCGGTTTCATGCAAGTCGGTCGCCAGGCCAGCGCTCAGAGAGGAGAGGTGCTCGTGGTCTTGTTCGAAAAGCATTTTGCCAACCATTGCAACCCGATCACGATTGACAGGATCAAGGCCGGCTTCGCCATCCATGAGGACGATGATTTTGCGATAGTCACTTACGATGTCATCGGCTTGTCGCAGCGTAGTCTTGCCAGTTTCAGCGGCGAGACTGAAGCAGCACGCCCAAAGAAGCAACGCGCTGCCTATATAAAAAAAGCGTTTAATAGGCATCAATATTCCCGAAGCAACTGGATTCGAGGTCTAACGAGAGCATATCAGGGGAGCTATGACAAATGGACTTCGCGGACCTGGTATTACTTTACCCTGCGTGCGGATTTTTCGGAATCCTGAATTTTGGCTGCTGCGGGAGGCTTTTTTTCATGGGGTGTGCGGCTTCCAGTAATTTCCAGGTGGCATTCTGGGCACACGCTCATGTCGCACACGGGGCAGTAATCTGCGGGCGCATTACATTCCACGGCATGTTCGCCGGTCGGATCATTGCTATCGGCTTTTGAAAGCTCACAGCGGAGTTGCATAACTAGTTCCCTCGCTTGGCGCGGGCTTTGGGTGCAGCGGCGGTGGTTTCTTCTTCCGCGGCTGCCGCTGATTCTTTTACGGAGCGGACCGGTTTCTTGGCCTCGGCCAGACTCATCTTGAGCGCTTCAAGGATATCAATCACCGGCGCTTTATGCTGTGCCGGGGCGACCTCAACCACCTCTTGCCCCTTGACCTTGGCGTCGATCATCGCGATCAGGTTTTGACGATAAGAATCCTGGTATTTTTCCGGTTCAAAAGGAGCTTCGAGGGATTGAACCAGGTTCATGGCCAGATCCAGCTCCTTTTCTTTCACCAAACTGGTATCGGTGTGGAACTCCTCGACCTGCCGGACTTCATCGCGATAATACATGGTATGCATCAGGATGCCGCGCTCGCCCGGACGCAGGATGACGATGTGTTCGCGGTTGTGCATGGCAATTTTGCCTACACCAACGCATCCGGTCTTGCGCAAAGCCTCAAACAATAGCGCATAAGGCTTGACTCCGGCGTCTTCCGGAGCAAGGTAGTAGGAGCTTTCAAAGAAGACCGGATCAACTTCCGATGACTTCACGAACTCCAGCACTTCCATGGTCTTGGCCGTCTTGGGAGCGACCTTCTTGATTTCCTCTTCATCGATCACCACGTAGCGATCTTTTTCGTACTCGTAGCCTTTGACAATCTCGCTGCGGGGTATGGGTTTGTCTTCCGCCTGGCAATACAAGACCTGTTTGACTCGCGAACCGTCATGCTTGTGCAACTGGTTGAAGCTGACTGTCTCGCTGCGGGCTGCGCTGTACAATTTCACAGGAAGAGACAATAGACCAAAAGTCAGGTATCCCTTCCAAATAGTGCTGGCCATGGAAATTCTCCAGAATAGGGCGAATCTTTAGGTAAATAGCACAAAAAAGAGTGCATTACAACCTTACGAAACCGGCAGCCTCAACAATGTCACTGAATGAATACCGGCGAAAAAGGGTTTTTAGCCAGACTCCAGAGCCCGCTCCCCAGGTCGAGCAGCCTGAAGGAAGCCGAAGCCGTTTCTTTATCCAACGTCACAGCGCCCGTCGCTTGCATTATGACCTTCGTCTGGAAATGGAGGGCGTCCTTCGATCATGGGCGTTACCGCATGGTCCGACTCTTGACCCAGCGATCAAACGGCTGGCGGTGCTGGTCGAGGATCATCCTCTGGAATACGGTAGCTTCGAGGGCACCATTCCCAGCGGCAACTACGGAGCAGGCAAGGTTACTCTCTGGGATCGAGGAACTTATGAGGTGCTGGGACCGAAAAGCCTGCCCCAGCAATGGGAGGCCGGCGATCTGAAAATCCGCCTGCACGGGCAGCGGCTGATGGGCGAGTTTGCCCTGGTTCGAACCAAGCGCGGCAACGGCAAAGACTGGCTGCTGATCAAGAAAAATGATTTTGCCGTGCAGCCCGGATGGGACCCGGAATCCGACGTTCGCAGCATACTTCCGGGAAAGCCAAACCTCGCCACGGTCGAAGGCGCAGTGAAGGCCGCGATGCCCAACGCAATACTGCCCATGATGGCGGTAGCCTCCACCTCCCTTCCCATTGGCACGGATTGGCTGTATGAAGTGAAGTGGGATGGAGTGCGCGCCCTGTGCTGGATCGAAAAGGAGGAAGACAAAGCGCGTGTCCGCGTGACTTCTCGCAAGGGAACCTCGATTGAGCAACAATATCCGGAGATGCAAGAGATCGCTCAAAGCGTCAATGCGCAATCCGCCATTTTCGATGGCGAGATTGTCGTCTTCGGCGAGAATGGCGTTCCCAGCTTTCAACTTCTGCAAAACCGGATTGGCGCTTCTACACGCTCAGCTTCGAAGCTGGCACAATCGTATCCGATCAGCTATTTCGCGTTTGACCTGCTTTATCTTGACGGATACGACTTGCGCGCCACTCCTCTTGCCGACCGCAAGCAGCTACTGGCCTCGGTGTTGCAATCGAATGCTTCCTTCCGTAACTCGGAGCATTTTGTGGGCAAAGGAGAGGAGTTGTTGCAGGCGGTGCGCGAAAAAGGGTTGGAAGGCGTGGTGGCCAAGCAGGCATTCAGCAAATATGAATCCAAGCGCAGCCGCGATTGGGTCAAAGTAAAAGTCGTAAGCGAGCAGGACTTCGTGATCTGCGGATGGCTTGAAGGCGAGCGCGATTATTTTGGCGCGCTGGCTCTCGCATACTACGAAGAGGGACGCCTGGTTTATGCCGGTAACGTCGGCTCAGGATTCACACAGGAGTCGCTCAAGACGGTTTATGAGAAGCTTGAGCCGCTCAAGATTGCCAAGTCCCCTTTAGTCCCAGTTCCCAAAGATATGGGCGTCAGCCTTGATAAAGTCACTTGGGCGAAGCCTGAGTTGGTCTGCACTGTCCGCTTCACTTCCTGGACGGATGACATACGTCTTCGCGCTCCCGTTTTCCATGGTCTGCGGACTGATATTGCGCCGGAGGAATGTTTGCGCGAGACGGCAACGCCGCCTTCAGAATCCGAAAGCGGTGAAACTGTTCCGCGGAAGACCGCTCTTCTGCCGGAAGACCAGAACGAAGTCGTTCTGACCATCGACAACCGCAGGTTGAAATTTACCAACCTTAAGAAGGTCTTTTATCCACAAGAGGGATATACCAAAGGCGATGTCATCAATTTTTATGCCGCGATCTCTGACTTGATTCTGCCACATCTCCAAGGGCGTCCGCTTTCCTTGCGACGCTATCCCAATGGCATTGAGTCATCGCATTTCTTCCAAAAAGACGCCCCGCCCAGCTTTCCCGAGTGGTTGCGCATCGAGCAGATCGTAACCGACGATGATGGTTCATCAACCCGCTTTGTCGTGGCCGATGACCAGTCCAGCTTGCTTTACCTAGCCAATTTAGGCTGCATCGACCAGAACCCCTGGATGAGCCGCATCGGCTTCCTCGATAATCCCGACTTCATCCTGCTCGACCTTGACCCTTACCACTGCGGCTATGACCGCATTGTGGAGGCAGCCCAACTCGTCCGCCAAATGCTGGATCAGATCGGACTGCAAGGCTACCCAAAAACTACCGGCGGGGACGGCATGCATATCTATCTCCCAGTTGAGCCGATCTATACATACCAGCAAGTGCGCTCGTTTGCCGAGATTCTGGCCCGTTGGCTGGCGGTGGAACGCCCGGATCTCTTCACTACGCCACGCAACGTGGCCGCCCGGGAAAAAGGTAAAGTCTATTTCGACTACCTGCAAATCTCCCATGGCAAAACCATCTCTGCGCCTTATGTGCTTCGCGCTTATCCCGGCGCTCCCGTGGCCACCCCGTTAGCATGGCATGAGGTGCGTGCAGGATTAACCCCAACCCAGTTTCATATTGGGAACGCGGTCCACCGGTTTGAGCGCGTGGGAGATTTATTCTCCGGTGTCTTGAAAAACCCGCAAAAACTGGATGTGGCCTTGGAGAGGATTTCAAACATAATGCAGGGCAATCGGTAGCTTGAGACGTTTCATTCCGGGTCATGAGACCTTTGAGCGACGCTTCTGGCCGGGCTACGAGCACCTCCTCGCCTTGGTTGCCGATAAGCTGTGCTTGGGCGGTTATCGCAGGCTAACGCAACGGGTGCTGAGGACACCATCAGTCAGCTTTCCAAATTCTGCGCGAACGCAGTCTTGATTTCTTCTAATTCCCTCAAATTAATCAAAATTTCATCCTGCTTCGCGCGACTGACGCCTATGGTGATCAGTTTGAGAAAATCTCAAACGTGGTCAAATTCGCGCAGGAGAAAAAGTAAAGATGGATAGAACACAACTGCATCAGTTCTTCGCAAGATTGTTGTTCCTTGCAGTCGTATGTTGCACGTTTTCCAATCTGCCGGCAGCACAACAGGCAGCCGGACGCTCCGCTATCGCCCAGCAGCCGGTACAAGCGCCGGCCCTGGCCCCTAACGTTTTTGGCATCACCCCACCGGACCACGTAGTCATCGTGATGGAGGAGAACCACTCGTTCTCCAGTATTATCGGATCGTCCCAGGCCCCATTTATCAATAGCCTGGCTCAGCAGGGTGCGCTGTTTACCCAGTCGTTTGCGATCGAGCATCCCAGCGAGCCGAATTACCTGGACCTGTTTTCGGGATCGAACCAGGGCGTTACGGATGATTCCTGCCCACACACTTTTTCCACCGAAAACCTGGCCAGCGAACTGGCTGCGGCGGGACTCACCTTTACCGGCTTCTCTGAGGGTTTGCCGTCGGCCGGATCGACGGTGTGCACGTCAGGGGCCTATGCCCGCAAGCATTCTCCCTGGATCAACTTCAGCAACATTCCCAGCAGCGCAAACCAGCCATTTACCGCTTTTCCCACGGATTTTACGACGCTGCCGACTATCTCCTTCGTCATCCCGAACCTGAACGATGATATGCATGACGGCACGATCAGCCAGGGCGATACTTTTTTGCAACAGCACCTCAATGCCTATATTCAATTTGCGCAAACCCACAACAGTCTTTTGATCATTACCTGGGACGAAGACGACAATTCCAGCAACAACCAGATTCCCACCATCTTTCTCGGTCCAATGGTGAAAACCGGCCAGTTCAGCGAGCATATCAACCACTTCAATGTGCTTCGGACTCTGGAAGACCTCTATGGCCTCACGCACGTGGGCGGCGCAGCTAATGCGACCGCAATTTCCGATGTCTGGAAACAGGCAGCGGCCGATTTCACTTTGTCGGCATCTCCAACCTCGCTGAGCGTCAACCAGGGCAGTTCCGGCAGCACCACGATTTCGACGACAGTGAGCAATGGCTTCAACTCAGCGGTCTCATTGTCTGTCTCCGGACTACCTGCGGGCGTGACTGCAAGCTTCAATCCGGCTTCGATTGCCGCACCGGGTAGCGGAAGCTCCACACTTACATTTACTGCCAGCAGTACCGCAACGGCGGGTACGGTGAATGTTACAGTCACGGCTACCGGAGGCGGCGTAACGCATACAACTACGGTGGCTTTGACCGTTGTCTCGACGGCGACGCCGAGCTTTACGGTAAGCGCCTCTCCCGCCAGCTTGTCGGTGACGCAAGGCAGTTCGGGCAATACCACAATTTCCACCACGGTGAGCGGCGGCTTCAATTCGGCTATTTCGCTGTCTGTTGCGGGCTTGCCTGCGGGAGTAACCGCCAGCTTCAATCCCAGTTCCATCGCAGCTCCCGGCAGCGGCAGTTCCACTCTCACATTTACGGCTAGCAGCACCGCAGCCACCGGCGCCGTGAACGTGACGATCAGCGCGACCGGCGGAGGCATCACCAACAGCACCACCGTTTCACTTACCATCAATGCAGCCGCCACACCGGACTTCACGGTGAGCGCTTCGCCCAGCAGTCTTTCGGTCGCACAGGGCAATTCCGGCAGCAGTACGATTTCAACCACAATCAGCGGCGGCTTTACTGCTGTAGTCTCGCTCTCCGTATCCGGCTTACCTGCGGGCGTAACTGCCAGCTTCAATCCCAGCTCGATTGCGGCGCCTGGCAATGGCAGCTCGACTCTTACTTTCACTGCCAGCAGTACGGCTGCTACGGGCACTACGACTGTAACCGTGAACGCCAACGGAGGAGGCACTGCTCATACGGCGACGATATCCCTGACGATTACTGCTACAGCCACGCCGAGCTTCACTCTGAGCGCTTCACCCACCAGCCTTTCGGTAGCCCAAGGCTCGTCTGGCAGCAGCACAATATCGACTACGGTGAGCGGTGGATTCAACTCTGCGATCTCATTGTCAGCCTCTGGCCTGCCCTCTGGTGTTACAGCCAGCTTCAATCCCAGCTCGATTGCTGCGCCGGGCAGTGGCAGCTCAACCTTGTCCTTCACAGCCGGCAGCTCGGCCACGACCGGCACGTCGAACGTGACAGTTACAGCTACCGGAGGCGGCATTACTCACACGGTCACAATCGCTTTGACCATTACTGCGAGCGGTGGCATAACGACGCAATTGATGGGTAACCCCGGTTTCGAAAACGGCCTTTCCAATCCGGCTCCCTGGGTGATTACTTCAACCCACAATCCTCCCGAAGTGATCGCTAACTCCAGTCTGGAGGCTCCGCACTCCGGCACGTTCTATGCATGGCTCGACGGCTTCGGCACAACCACGACCGACACCATCATGCAGCAGGTCACCATCCCGTCGAATGCAACCTCTGCCACGTTAAGCTTCTGGTTGCACATCGACACGGCTGAGACAACGACTACCAGGATGTTTGACACGCTCAACGTCCAGATCCGTGATTCATCCGGGAATGTCTTGCAAACGCTGCAAACGTTCTCCAACCTCGATCACGCTTCGGGCTACAAGCAACACACCTACAGTTTGAATGCCTTTATCGGGAAGACCATCCAGGTCTTTCTGATTGGCAAAGAGGACTTCGAACTGCAAACCTCGTTTGTGCTGGACGATTTCGCGTTGCAGGTTACGACGCCGTAATCGGATTGCACGAGTAATCAATGCGGCGGGCAAAAATGCCCGCCGCATTTTTCAGGATAATTTGCAAAATTGCCGCTACGGGCTACAAATGCAAGGCGTTAGCTCTTAGCCGTTAGCCCTTAGCTCTTAACCAAGTCCCGCTCGAAACTACCCAAAACTACCTGATAGGAATTTGCAAAGTTGCCGCTACATGGTACAAATGCAAGCCGTTAGCTCTGGGCCATTAGCCCTGAGCCAAGTCGTCCCCGAACTTTACCACGAGTGGGAATTTTGCTAACTTGCCGCTACATGGTACAAAATGCAAGCCGTTAGCTCTTGGCCGTTAGCCCTTCGCTCTTAGCCAAGTCCCCCGAACGTTGCTACGAGATGATTCTTTGTTTTCTCCTGGATCTCGTTGCTGATGACAAGTTTCTTCATCAACTTGCAACCTTCGACTTGGGGATTACGATCATCCAGCGGCCTGTGCGGCGGCGGTGGCGTTTCCCTGCCAAGCGGCAATGAACTTCAGCATTTTTTCTTCAAGAATGCCTATGGCATCCGGGTTTCGACGAGGCATAAAGAGTCTCCAAAAGTTAAATAGAAGTTAATTGAAAGTTAAGCAGGGGGGTGGGGCTCTTAATCGGGAGATCGGGCCATCGGTGATCGGAAAGCAGTTTCTTTTAGCCAAACCGGTTGTAGACATACACATACAAGATAGGCACAATAAAAACGGTCTTCAAGGCCGGCAATTTTGGATGTTTTCTTTGTTTATGGGATTGGGTAGAGCTACGCCAACCTGAAGAAATGAGCCACGGCAGTTATAGTCCCCGCGAATGACTCGGATTGTCAAAGCCCTTGGCAGCCTACTAAGCGAAGAGTATACGAAGATTTGCTTCTTGTCAATAGAGAACACATCATAGAGAAAACACACTCACTCACTGAAAAATTTGCCATTCATCAAATTTGGCAAAACGATTTCAAGTTGCGATGTAGTCGGTCAGTTTGATCGAAAACTCCCCACGGTTGCGACTCGGATTCATCGCGGCGCGATGAATCCTTCGGCTTCGCAAGCGTACCTCAGGACAGGCTGAAAGGCCCGCGATTCCCCACCCCAGCGCGCCAACCGGGCGCGTTGGCGACCCCGTTCGCAAGCGGATCGATAGACGCTGATACTGGTAGTGGGTCAGTTTTCTTCAAACTGAACCCACTACCAAAAAATTCTGTTGCAAAAAACACTTTTGGGTCTCTACAGCAGTCATAGCGCGAAGAACTTGTTTAGCCTAATTAGCCTTTTCTAATTTTCAAGAATAATCTGCCTTTAACAAAATTTTAACGATCTAGCGATTGCCCATTCTCTACTATCGCCTATAGTATTCTCCGCGATGTAGCAACGACTAAAAAACGGGTTTTGGAGAGTGCTGATAATGATGCTACGCTTCCGCCGTTCCCTGTTGTCTGCAGTTGCCGTTACTCTAATCCTTTCTTCCACATTGGCTTTCTCGTGCGGTGTGGAACGCCAATCCGTCAAAGTAGGAACCGATGCCGATATCGGCAAAGTCAACTTTAATGCGCCACAGACCACAACCATCGCAAAC
The DNA here is from genome assembly GCA_035939855.1 of Candidatus Angelobacter sp. GTDB lineage: Bacteria > Acidobacteriota > Terriglobia > Terriglobales > Acidobacteriaceae > Angelobacter. The sequence goes on along the minus strand of DASZFK010000054.1, from coordinate 73,224 downwards.
CTGCGGGCCTTTCCCACACCGAGCACCATCCCTGCCAACAACCGTATTTCGCCAGAGGAAACAACGGTCTGGGTTGTGGACGCTACCTTGACTTTGATCAAGCTGGAAAGCGACCAGGATTATCATCTGGTCATCCAGGACGCGGCGGGACTTACCATGATCGCAGAGATTCCCGCACCGAGCTGCGTACCGACCAGCAGTCCGATGAATCCTGGGGTCACCAGCGCCCGGGCCAAGGTGGATGCCATGTTCAATGTCACCACCAGCTTTACATCCGTCAATGTTCCGGTGCGGCTCACAGGCGTGGGTATGCACGACTTCCCGCACGGGCAGACCGGCGCCGCGCCCAACCAGATCGAGCTGCACTCGGTCATCGACATCATCTTCAATCCCGGTAACGCAACGCCCGACTTCAGCTTAAGCGCATCGCCTACCAGCTTATCGGTAACGCAAGGTCAATCCGGCAGCACGACAATCTCAACGAGTGTGACCGGCGGATTCAATTCTGCAATCTCGCTATCGGCTTCAGGCTTGCCTGCGGGCGTAACAGCCAGCTTTAATCCTTCGTCGATTGGCGCGCCCGGCAGTGGCAGCTCGACTTTGACCTTCTCAGCCAGTAGCACGGCCACGACTGGAACCACCAACGTCACCGTGACGGCCAGCGGAGGCGGCGTAACTCATACCACCACAGTTGCCCTTACTGTGAATGCGGCAGCGACTCCAGCCTTTACGGTAAGCGCATCGCCCACGAGTTTATCGGTGGCGCAGGGTAGCTCCGGCTCCAGCACGATCTCGACGACGGTGAGTGGTGGCTTCAATTCCGCGATCTCACTCTCGGCTTCGGGCCTGCCTGCGGGTGTCACGGCCAGCTTTAACCCGGCGTCGATTGGCGCGCCCGGCAGTGGCAGTTCAACCGTGACCTTCACGGCCAGCAGTACGGCCACAACGGGAACTACGAATGTGACGATCAACGCGAATGGCGGAGGTATAACCCACACGGTCGCCATCTCACTGACGATCACAGCTACTGCAACTCCAAGCTTTACCCTGAGCGCATCGCCCACGAGTGTGTCCGTAGCACAGGGAGGCTCCGGCACAAGCACGATTTCGACTTCGGTGAGCGGCGGCTTCAACTCCGCGATCTCGTTGTCGGCTTCTGGTTTGCCTGCGGGCGTGAGTGCCAGCTTCAATTCTGGCAGCATCGCGGCTCCGGGCAGTGGCAGTTCGACGTTGACTCTCTCCGCTAGCAGCACCGCTACAACTGGGACCGCGAATGTGACGGTAACGGCAAGCGGTGGCGGAATCACTCACACAGTTACGATTTCGCTGACCGTAACAGCAACTGCCACGCCTGACTTCACGGTAAGCGCCTCGCCCACCAGCGTGTCGGTGACGCAAGGTAGCTCCGGTAGCAGCACGATTTCAACTTCGGTGAGCGGCGGCTTCAATTCCGCTATTTCACTCTCAACCTCAGCTTTGCCTTCAGGCGTGACGGCGAGCTTTAATCCAACCTCGATTGCGGCGCCCGGCAGTGGCAGCTCGACCCTGACCTTCACGGCCAGCAGCACGGCCACTACGGGCAGTACAAACGTGACCATAACCGGAAGCGGCGGAGGCGTAACTCACACCGTGACGATTGCGCTGACGATCAATGCTTCGGGCGGTACGACGACACAACTGCTGGGCAATCCTGGCTTTGAAAATGGCAAGACCAATCCTGCGCCGTGGGTATTGACTTCAACCCATTCGCCTCAGGAGATCATCGAAAGTTCGAGCCTGGAGCCGACGCATTCCGGTACATTCAATGCCTGGATGGACGGTTTCGGCACGACAACTACCGACACCATCATGCAGCAGGTGACCATCCCGGCGAACGCAACTGCGGCCACGCTGAGCTTCTGGCTGCACATCGATACGGCCGAGACCAGCACGACCACGGCGTTTGATACGCTGCAAGTGCAGATCCGCGATTCGAGCGGAAACGTGCTGCAGACGCTGCAAACGTTCTCTAACCTGGATCATGTCACCGGGTACCTGCAGCACACCTATAACCTCAACTCATTTATCGGAAAGACGATCCAGGTGTTCCTGATCGGCAAAGAAGATTTTGAGTTGCAAACCTCATTTGTGGTGGACGACTTCGCCCTCAACGTGACCCAATAGGAGAGCCAAGATGAAGAGACAGAATCTTTGCATGTTGTTCCTCGCAGGTCTTCTTGCAACACAGGTCATGACCGCCCAAAAGGCGGTCCAGCCTAAGGACCTGCCCGCTCCAACAACTAACTTCATCTCGGATGACGACGGTGGCGTGGTCCAAATCGTGCCTACGGATTTATCCGCCGCAGGCCCGAGAAAGGCCAACGCCGCGCCGGTCATGCAGTCGGTCCAGCAGGTGAGCGTTTTCCTGGGCAGCTCCTGGGCAGAACAGAATGCGCGTTCCCACGAGGCATCGCTTTCTGATCTCACCAGTCACTCCCACATCGCGCAATTGCAGGGCAACAATGTCAACGTTCTTCCGGCTGCTCCCAGCGTGGAGGATTTTGCTGACCTCAGCAAAGGCGTGAATGATCTCGCGATCCAGAGCAAGCTGGTTGCAATGCTGGAGAGCAAGACCCTTCCAGCACCGGATGCCAGCACGGTCTTCGTTGTATTTCTGGGGCCGGGAGTTAAATCAACCGTGGGAAGCCACACCGTCGGCGTGCATTTTGCCGCTTACCACAATCTGGTCCATGTGGAAGCGGGCGAACTGCGCTACGTAGTCGTGCCCTTCAACGAGAATGCCAGCCGCGAGGCTGCTGCCGCATCACTGGCGATAGTGGAGACCGTCTTTAATCCTGCAAGCAACTGATGTAGGTCGACCACGAATAGAAGAGGAGGGGCGCTCAGCGCTCCTCCTTTTCTTCTTTGTCTTCATACTTGTCCGCGCCCGTGTGCTTGCTAGCCCACTTTTCGATTTTCAGGTCGATGACTTTCTTATTCGTTTGGGTGAGCAGGGAACCTGACTTCTCTGCCTCTGCACGCGCTTCCTGCGATCCATATCGAGCGCCTGTCTGGAACCAGCGATAAGCCATTTCGGAATTGCGCTGCACGCATTCACCCTCTTGATAAATCTTGCCTAGCTCATACATTGCCTGAGCAACACCGTTTCCCGAAGCGCGCTCGTACCACACCATCGCCTCTTTGCAGTTGCGATTCGGTTTCTCAAAAAGCATCTGCGCCAGCCGCAACTGCGCTTCAGACATCTCCCGCCGTCCAGCTTTTTCATACCACTCCATGGCTTCGACCCGATTCTGCCCTTCCAGGGCCTTGGCCAGTTGCAACTGCGCTTGACGTTCACCTTGCACAGCAGCTTTGCGATTCCAGAACATTGCCTGTTGTGGATCAGCTTCGACTCCAAACCCTTTTTCATACATAAAACCCAAGTCGAGTTGCGCTTCGGCCTCTCCGTGCTGGGCCGCCTTCTCCACCCAGAGAAAGGCTTGCTGATAATCAGAGGGGATTCCGCTCCCGTAGAGATAAATATGTCCGAGATCAGATTGAGCTGGCGCATAGCCCTGATTGGCTGCCAAAGTAAGCCAGCGAATATTTTCTTTGCGATTGGATTTGACGTTGCGCCCCAGGTCGTAGCACGAAGCCAGAATCGTCTGCGCCTCAGGATTGCTCGCCTCAGCCTTCTTCTTGATCTGTTCAAACTTGCCAGGATTTGCCGGACAGCGAAGCTTCTCGCGCTGCTCCCGCTCTTTTTCGCCCGCGTGGGCAGAGACCGAGACCAAGAGACTCAAGGAACAGAGAACCAGTTTCAGGAATGTGTTTTGCATTGTGATCTCATGAAGGGACGTGAAAAAACAACCGGATTGTAAAGGATACAGGTTAATGTACCGTGAAAACGCCGCACATCAATGCTTGTGGGTTGACAGTTAAAGCAGTTTTAAAATGATTGTAGACCGCCAGCTTTGCACAACCAGGGCTAAAGCCAATACTGTTCACTTAAGTAACAGGAGAACCTCATAAGTTATCTCTGAGATGAGATAAAAGCTGTGCCGCCCCTACGGGGCTTATCTCTGTTTCTTCTTCCTTTCCCAGCGCTTACGCGCTGGGCTAACTTCTTTCGCGCCTCCGGCGCTGGTGTGTCGAGATCCCATTCACGTGTGCTGTTCCTCAAGTGAACAGTATTGGGGCTAAAGCCCTTTGCTTGTGTGCTCAGAACGCGGTCCTAAAGGGCCCTCTTCCACCGGCGTTTGGTCTACAACAACTATGAAACCGCTCCTAGGTCTTTGATCTTTGCTGCGTTCATGGCCCGCTATGTATGAGATCGCTATGTGAAGAGAGTTACGTTGTAGAAATCTTGCTCTCCGGAGAACCTCTTTTACCACCATTCCGCAGACATCAGGTTCCGACGCGATATCGGGAAGCACGTTAATCGCCCACGGCGCGATTTGCGAAGAGCAATTGGTTGCGGGCAAGGTTCGATGATGATATGTCGTCGGTCCACGAGGCGAGAGCCCTTTCGCAGCGACTCTGCCGCGAAACCCGCACTGTCAAATACAAGGGCGGACAGATTGCCTTTTTTGTCGTAGGCGAAGCCACCGGCAACTTCAGAATCAATATTATGCACGTAATAACGCACGTAAAATGGTCGTTTGTTAGCAAAGGCATTTAGTGCGCAGCTCGTTGCGCTTGCTGGGTCCTGCTTAATTTGCACAGCTCCGCAGTCGATTGCTTCTGCACCAGCGAGCTTACGCGATCTCGTCTCCATGACGCCAGACTGTATGGGACCCGAAGACGATCCAGGCAGGACGGGAAAAACCGTCGAAACAATGAAAGCCAAAATAAGTCTCTGCATGTCTCTTCCCCTCAGGATGGAGATTTCCGGTGACAGCAGTGAGAGCTCGATTTTCTGGAAAACGGATCAGCATCTGCTCTTTGTAACCAATGCCGCGCCAGGGTGTCAACGAGCGAACTGCAATACGTTTTTACCGCAGTGAACCCACCTTGGCTTTGGTCTTCTGTAGCAACTGATCCGGTAATTCGTAGTAGCCTTCCTGGACGCCCAGTTGTTGGCCCTTATCCAAAACCCAATTCAAGAAATCATTCAATGCAGCCTTGCGTGCCGGATCGGGCGTGGTGCGCACGTAGACCCAGGAGAAACTGGTAATGGGAAATGCATTAGGCCCAGGCGCGTTTGTCAATGAAGCCGAGAGTTTGTCCCATTTTGGCGCTTCCACTCCTCGGCAGGCTTCGGCGACGGTCTCCGAGGAACCTTTAACGAATTTTCCGGCAGGGTTCAGAACCAGGCCATAGTTGAGCTTTTGCTGCACTGCATATTGAAGTTCAACATAACCAATCGCTCCAAGAGTGTTGGTGACTTTGTCCGCCATATCGGAGCTCCGCTCCGCAGGCATGCCAACCGGCCACTTAGGTGAGGGCGTCACGCCGATTTCCTCGCGAAACTTAGGGCTGGTTTTGGAGAGAAAATCGGTAAATACGTAGTTCGTGCCTTTTCCGGCCGGCCGGTAAATGACGGTGATCGGGAAATTGGGAAGCGTCACATTGGGATTCAACTTTGCAATCTGCGGCGAATTCCAGGTCTTCACTTGTCCCATGTAAATTTCGGACAGCAACTCGCCGGAAAAGCGAAGCTCCTGGCTTACGCCCGGCACGTGGTAGATTGGCACGATCGCTATCAACACCACCGGCAGCTCCATCAGATTGCCTTCACTACGCTCTTTGGGCGTGAGTGGCATCTCGCCCGCGCCAAAGTCGCCGGACCCGTGTGAAATCTGCTTGATGCCCTCAACCGTTCCCAAAGGCAAATACTGGAACTGGATGGCTGGACTGCGCTTGTTGTATGCTTCCGCCCATTTCCGATACAGCGGAACTGGAACGCTCGATCCTGACCCTACCAGCGTGACCGAGTCCATCGCCATGAGCAGTTGTGTTCCCAGAAGACCAGTAAGAGCCAGTGAGACACCGACGAGCGAAAATAGGAACCCGCGTCGAGACGCGGAGGGTCTTATGTTGGAAAGCACGGTCAATCTCCTTAAAACGGCCTAACGCGAACAACCTGTGGGCATGAATACAACTATATTGTGCTCATCTTTTAAGATTTTCAAACTTGTCGCAAGAGTACCGATGTAACCCGTTTTCCCCCAAACATAAGCTGAATCACCTAGCGATTCCAAAAACTGCCTGCTTTTCTTAGGTAATTTTGCTGGATGTACTCAATCCTCAATCAGGCGCCGGTGCCCTTCAGGACAATAGCCATGCGAATGGTCGAAGAATTCCTGGTCATATTCAGGAACCACGGTCCAGTGCTTCACGCAATAGTTGCGCTTACAAGCAGGGCAATAGAAAGGAGCCCAAAGTTGTTCGAGAGCGTGTAGCGCGGCGGCATCGGCTGTCGCGAGGCAGGCTCGAAGAGCGGCTTCAGCGCTCTTGGAGAGCACCACACGCTCCTCGCCGATGAAACCACTAATGCAAATTGTGCTGTTGTCTTTGGAAAGGGCCTGCGGGTGTTCCGGTGACAAGACCTCCACTACAGCGGCGGCGTTGGCGCATAGCGAACACAGGAATACCGCTTTGGAGCCGAATTCAGACGACCCGGGGCCGGGCTGCATAAGAAAAATTCGATAGACACCGTTATCATACTCTGCCGGGGAGATTTAGAGAGGATTGGGTAAGTGGGTAATTGCAAGTTACGGACCAGTTCTTTCCAATGCCAACAGCTTCACAAAAACATCCCTGCAAAGGAACAGCATGAAAAATCTATTGACCAAACAAGAAGGTGGAATTTACGAAATCACACTCAACCGTCCTGAGAGCCGTAACGCGCTCAACGCCGAGATGAGGACCGACCTTGTTGCCGCCCTTGACGAAGTGGCTGGCAGCGCCACCGTACGTTGTCTTGTATTGAAAGCCGCAGGCCCCGGATTTATGGCGGGGGGCGATGTCAAATTTTTTCACCAAAAGATCTCGCACAGCGCCGATGACCGCCGAAAGTTTTTTAAAGAGTTCGTAGAGGGCATTCATCCCTTTGTGATGAAGATGACCAATTTACCTGTTCCCATTGTGGCCGCCGTCCACGGAGCTGTGGCAGGTTTCGGCGTGAGCTTGACCATGCTGTGCGACTTCGTTGTGGCCGCCGACGACAGCTTTTTTACCTTGGCCTACATCCATCTGGGCACCACTCCCGACGGTTCGTCTACGTATTTTCTGCCTCGTTTGGTCGGCTTGCGCCGCGCCAAGGAGATTGCTCTTCTGGGCGACCGCATTCCTGCCCAGGAGGCCGCCACGCTTGGATTGGTAAACAAGGTAGTGCCCCTTGTTGAGTTGGAAACAACAACCGCAGCGCTGGCTGCGCGTCTGGCGGCTGGCCCGACTAAGGCTTATGCCCGGACCAGGAAATTGTTGAACTCCGCCTTTGATCGCAGCTTCGAGGAGCAACTGGAACAAGAAGCCATCAACTTCAGCGAGTGTGCCGCAACCGACGATTTCGCCGACGGCGTGAACGCCTTCGTCGATCGTAGAAAACCAGTGTTCAAGGGCAAATAAAGGCGGCCAAAGAGCCTGCGGAAAACAACCGGCCAGACTCTGTCCTGAGGCGCCAGCCGAAGGAAGCTAGAAGCTCCCCCGCGCGAAACCCGAAGCAGTTCGTTGCAGCGATTGTGCAAACTGCTGGAGAGTCTTGAAGTAGTTCGCTCCCGCGACCGATTCCAGATCATTATGATCGGCGCCGCTAACCCAGAAGGAACTCTTGGGCTCGTTGGCCAGATCATAGAGCTTCTGGCCATGCCACACTCCGATGATGCCATCGGCGGTGCCATGGATGATCAGCACGGGGCTATGGACATGGACGATATTCCTGTAATTGGTAAATCTGTCAAAAGGCAGCAATGGAACTCGTGTAAGGACGCGAAAAGCCGAGACAAAAGGACTTTGCAGTATCAGAGCTGCAACCGGACGCACCATCGCAATGTGGACGGCTGGTCCACTACCGACCGATTTACCAAAGATGATGATGTGTTCCGGCGAAATTCCGAGTTTGCCGACCAGGTATTCGTAAGCTGCTTCTTCGTTCTCATACAAGTGCTTCTCGCTCGGCGTGCCTTGACTCGTGCCGTAGCCCTCATAATCAAAAGCAAAAACCGCAAATCCGGCCCGCCTCAGATTGTCCAACCAGTATTGGGCGTCGCCCAGGTCTTCAGCATTTCCGTGGCTCACCAGCAGGGTGAACTTTGCAGAAGCATTCGGCAGATAGAAAGCAGAAATCCGGCTCCCGCTGGCGGTGGTAAATTTCATCACCGCTGGGGTGTCTTGATAAGAAGATGGATGTGGCTGAAAGATAATTCTGTCGGAGAAGAACACCGCAAAGATCAGCAAGGCCACGTACAGTAAAACGAATACAACTACCATCTTGTTTAGAAATCGCTTCATTCAGCAGGTCTGTGACAATCCTAATGTTAAAACTTGGTAAATGTCTATGGTTTTGCGGCCTGGATGCGATAATGTTCCCCGGAGTTTCCATAAAATATCCATGACGAAATTGAGCCGCGCGTTCTGTTCAATTGTTCTGCTGCTGTCGCTGCTTGCAACTGCCGTCTCCGCCGACAAGCCAAAGCCCAAACTGCTCCTGGCCGTGGTCGTTGATCAGTTTCGCTACGATTACCTTACACGTTTTCGCGCCGACTATCATGGAGGCATTGCCCGCCTGCTGGAGCATGGCGCTGTCTACACCGATGCTCACTATCTTCATTTCCCCACGGTCACTGCCATTGGCCATTCAACTTTTATGAGCGGCGCGCTGCCTTCTGTGAGCGGGATCGTAGGCAACGATTGGTATGAGCGCGACAACAAGCAACACACTCCAGGACAGGTGACCAGCGTCTCTGATCCTGAAACCGACCTCGTGGGCGGCGGCCCTGACATACGCGGATCATCACCGCGTCGCTTGCTCGTCAGCACCCTTCCTGATGAATTAAAGATGGCGAAGCGTTCGGGCAAGACAATCAGCATTTCCATGAAGGACCGCAGCGCCATTCTGCCGGTCGGCCACACTGCCGATGCAGCCTACTGGTTCGACGCCGATTCCAGCAACTTCGTGACCAGCACGTACTACATGGACAAGCTGCCGCCCTGGGTAAAGCAATTCAACGACGCCCGTCCGGCGTTTAAATATGCCGGAAAGCCGTGGATAGCCGTGGATGCAAAACCCGGCGACAAGCCTTTTTGCTCCATGACCGCTGGAACTGATCTCCGCTTTTGCGGCGCTATTGAGTTCACGCCTTTCAGCAACGAGATGCTCGAAGAGATGGCGGAAAAGGCCATCGAAAACGAACAACTGGGCACGCATGAGGGTACTGATGTTCTGGCCGTAAGTTTTTCCGCGAACGATTACGTAGGCCACCAACTTGGCCCTGACGCTCCCGAAGTGCGCGACATCTCTATCCGTACCGACCAGACTTTGAAAAAACTGATGGATTTCATCGATGCCCGTCTGGGAGAAGGCAACACCCTGGTAGTGCTCACCGCCGATCACGGCGTGGCCCCGATCCCCGAAGTGAATGCCGCGCGCAAGATGCCCGGCGGACGATTGAATTCTTCTAGTCTGAGTAGAATCATCTCCGATGGGCTATCTACCAAATTCGGCAAAGGCAATTGGTTTGTTTATGACAGCGGCGGATTCCTCTACCTGAACTACAAGACGCTGGCGGACAACAAGGCCGATGCCGTCGAGGTACGACGCTATGCCGCCGAGATCGCGCGCAACTTGCCGCACATTGCTCGAGTCTTCAACCGCGACGACATGCTGCGAGGCGGAGACGCTGCCGACGCGGTTGGCCGTGCCGCGCTCTTTGGCTTTTATGGACCACGTTCCGGCGACCTGGTGCTGCTACCCGAGCCTTACTATATGTTCTCTGAATCCGGCACTACGCATTTCGCGCCCTATAACTACGACACGCACGTGCCCTTGATCTTTTACGGCGCCGGAATCCGCCCCGGTGTACATCATCAACCAGTCGCCGTTAACGATGTGGCCGCTACGTTAGCAGCATTTCTGCAAGTTGAAACACCCAGCGGTTGTTCGGGAAAAGTTCTGGTGGAGGCGCTGGAATTGCCATAATTGCCAAAATTTCAAGATCACGTCGTCTGCGGCGAATCAGTTATGGCAATTTTGGCACTTCTGGCAATTCCCTCAGTTTGCTCCCGGCCGCGCAGGCTGCTGCGCCGCAGGCGCGCCCGGGGTTGGAGTTGGCGCGGGCTTTGGTGGCATATCCGCCTTGCTGAATCGGGGCAGAGGATCGTCGCGCATGGCAAGCTGATAGATGGCTGCTGCAATCACGATCGCTGATTTCTTGACATCCTCCTCAACGATTCTTTCGTAGGTATCAAGATTGGTGTGCCAGGTATGGCTGAAATATTCGATCGGATCCTGTTGCAGTCCAACGCCCGGAAGTCCGGCCTGCGAGAACGAGGTACTGTCTGTTCCGCCCAGCCTGCGGCTTTTGTTGGAAATAGCTCCGGCAACACCCAGATCGGCAAAAGGAGCGAGAATCTGGCGCAAAATATCAGCGTCCTCGGATGGACCAAAGACGCCGGCGCCGCGAACGCGGCCTGTGCCGGAATCAATGTTTAGATAGGCATCGAGCTTGAAAAACTCCGGCTTGGGCTCTTCTGCTGTCCCAAAATGCTGCTTGACATAGGCTTGAGATCCAAGCAGGCCTTCTTCTTCCCCGCTCCACAACGCAACCCGAATCGTGCGCCGAGGTTGAACGCCAAGGGCCTTGAGGATGCGCGTGGCTTCCATCATCATGGCGCAGCCAATGGCATTGTCGGTCGCTCCGGTAGCGGAGTGCCATGAATCCAGATGGCCGCCCAGCATGATGATTTCGTCTTTCTTGTCGCTGCCAGGGATTTCAGCGACCGTGTTGTAGGAAGTTTTTCCTTCGGGATAGAGACGATTGACAATCTTGAATTCCAATTCCACCGAACTGCTATCGGCCAGGATACGCGCGATGCGCCCGTAGTCTTCGTTGCGGAGAACGACCGTAGGCAGCACTTTTGATACGTCGTAAGTACGATTCTGAAATGCCCTGATCTGGCCATGCTCGCGGTGGGCATCATTGATTCGAATGAGCGCGTGATGGGCAACCAAGAATTGATCGATCTGTTCGTTGATCTGTGCAGCCGTCAGTCCTTGCGATGGTTGATCGGCGCCTGCCTGGGGACGGTTGCCAAAGTTTCCTGGGTTGGGGTTCTTGGGATCATATCGTTCAGCCACCGTCTTATCGTCCATTCGCTTGGACACCGGATCAAAAGCTACTGGCACCGGCTCTGATTTCCCCACCAGCACGATTCGCTTTTCGACTTTGTCTTTTACTGAATCAAGATATGCAGTCAACTGCTCTTTGGTCGGCTTCTCGGGAGGAACTAACTGGAAGACTTGGGCCTTGACTGTCCCTTTAGTGCTGGGAGTCCAGGCCAGCACTTTGAACGTTAACTGGTCGTGAATGGGCGACACAATGTATCCGCTTGATTGTTCGTTGACCCATCCAGGATGGCCAAAGTCCCACGGTTCGAGATGAGCATTCTCCAGTCCCCACGCTTGCATCTGCTTGATGGCCCATTCCGCAGCCGCCTTGTGATTGGGAGACCCCGTCAGGCGCGGTCCATATACGTCGGCAAGAAAATGCATGGTGTGCATGATCTGCGAGTGGTCGGCTTCTTCTTTGCGAATCTTGCCGTTGATGTCAGGATCGGCCGCCGATTGCGGCTGAGCGGGAATCTCGAAAAGAAAAAACATGCATACGAAGACGAGAGCAAGAATTGATCTGGATTTGGACATCAGAATCTCCATCAGGACGGCTTATAACATAGTCGAATGCAATTGCGGATTGTACCGAATTCAGCCCGGTCTTGCGAAGAAGATTTAACGCCTGAACTGGGGTCGGGAGTAGGGGCCGAACCGATTCAAGAAGCATAATCCCCGCGCCGAAAACCGCGCAAAAAATGGGTGGCATCAACGTTCCTGCAAGGGGAGGGCTCTCCATGTGGCGATTGTTGATGTTACTGGTCTTGTCGGTAGGGGTGGCTTTGCAAGCTAATGCCTGGACGCCGGCTCGGCCTCGCGCCGTATCGGTGTGCGACCTGGAACATGATCCCAAGCAATTCGACGGACAGGCCGTGGAGGTGCGCGGGCTAGTCACCTTGGGGTTTGAGAACTTTCACTTATATGACTCGTCATGCACCAACTCGCCCATTGGGTCTATCTGGCTGGCGTTCGGTGGAGATATGGAGACACCAACCACCTACTGTTGCGGAGACCACGAGCGCAAGAAAGGGGGGAATCCAAGCATTGAAGGACATACGATTCATCTGGTAAAAGATCGTCACCTGACTGAATTCATGAAGTATCTCGAACCGCAGCGGATTGAGATGCCCAACGGCGAACGCTGCATGGACACCTGGTGTAAGTTCTACAAAGTAACTGCTACATTGAGAGGCAGATTCTTTGCCGGCGACGACCCCGATCTGGGAGACGGACGACACACGCTAGGCGGCTACGGTCATTTTGGTTGCTGCCATCTGTTGGCTATTGAACAGGTAAAGAAAGTTTCCGCGATACGAACACCAGTGCCCGCTGGAGGCGAGTTCGAGTGCTCGAAAGAGACTTGGTATCCGGCGCCACCAGAGGCAAACAGGGTGCGTACCTCCCTTAAATGCGACTTGGACGACAAAGACTGTGATGCGGAAGCGATGGCCGGGTTTCAGGAAATCGCGAGCCATTGGGGCGACCTACTGGACCTGAAGAGCGGGTATGCAAGGGGGGGCAGTTGGACTGCGCCTGACCTGTTGACTAATTATTTGGTGGACATGAAAGAAAGCAAACAAGGCGAAGAGCCTCCATCCATCTCTGTCACGCGGCAACGATGCCGGCCCAAGTCAGCAGAAGTTGGTCCGAGACCTCTGACGGAGCGGGTCTCATGTGAATACTACCAGTTGCCAGGGACCGATCAGGAAGCGGAAGCCCGTGCCCAAGGCGAAGCCAAGGCCATTTACCAGCGAGTAGTCCATAAAGAGGAACTGTGGCGTTTGGAGGATTCTTCAACGGCGGCCAGGCAGATATTCCAAGAACAGTCCCGGCAATGGCGGGCGACTCCTGACTCTCGGCTGCAATTCAAATGCCAGGTTGTTACTCCCGAAGATAATCCCGACCAGGTAACCGATTGCCACTGGATTTCGCCGGACCAAATGCAATTCTACGTGGTTGTGCTGATGAAGTTTGGTTTTTCGAGGGAGCCAGGAGCAAACTGGAACAGCGTTCCCTGGATTGCCACTCAGGTCGGGGCTAGCGTATGTCGAACTGAGGGACCATAGTGCTCTGAGCGTTTTCATCGAAACGTAAATTGCAACCTGCCCGAGACTTGCCGGGGCGCGCCGAAATGAGTCCCTGAAAATGGATTGCTGAAGTTATAGACAAATGGGGTGTTCAGGATGTTCTGGATATCGAATTGCGCTTTGACTTCTGCATGACGGCTTTCCACCAACGTCATCCCGGCTGACAAACCGAGAATCTCCCTGGGTTTGACTCGGGACCGCTGAAAATCTACAAGATTGGCTCCCGGGCGCTGGCGCAACGCGTCCAACTGATTGGGATCCATGTCGATGGGTACTCCGCTCTCATATCTCGCGCTCGCGGTTGCCCATAATCCATAGCGGCGATAGTTGTAAGTAACACCGAGGTCACCCACGTTCCGCTGGTCGTGGTCGGGTGAAAATTTGGTCCCCGGACCGATGGTCAGCGCATTGTCACTGAGAAAAAGCCCGCCATTGATCGGACCAGTTTCAACGACTCGGCTATTGGTGTAAGTCGCGTATCCCGACCATCCCCGGTGGATGGGGACCTCAAGACGAAGGTCTATGCCGCTGGCCAGGCCCTGGGCCACGCTGTTGGGAAATATGATCTGTGTGCTGAATAGAACATTGGGATCATCAATATTGCGAAACTGGCGGCGCCAGTAGTCCACGTCGAAGCGAAACAGCTTTCGAAATGCTTGCGAGACTCCCATGTTGTATGCCGAGATCTGTTCTGCGCGGACAGATGCGCCGGTTGCGGCGGTGGTTCCCGCAAAAGGAGAAAGCTGGCGGGCCTGCTCCGAGCCCGAAAGCAACAGGTTCTCCACCTGCGGCGGCATGAACAGCCGATTGAATGACGCGCGCAATGAAGTCCCGGTCTGGGGGATGTAGTAGACTCCCGCGATTCGCGGGCTCCATTGGTGCTCTGCGACCAGCATATCCGCATGGTCGAAGCGCAAACCCGCGTTGATGGTGAGGTTCTTGAGAGGGGAAAAGCTATCTTGCACAAACGTTGAAAACTGCTTGAAGACCGCACTCCCGGAGAAGAGAAATGGGTTCGAAGGATCGAAGCTCAAAACATTGTCTCCAAATCCCTGTAATGCTGCATTCTGGGGATCGGTTGCGGCGAAAGTGAAGAACTCCTGCGAGCCAATATGGGAAAAGCTTGCACCGGCCTTGATGACATGACCATGCAGAATATAAATCATATTGCCGATCACTCCCTGGCGGGTATGCTCGCGATCCTGGGTTGCAGACAAAGGAGTATCGAATGGGCTGCCGAAAAGCTGCGCGCTGGCTGCCTGGCGAAAATACTCCAGGTTGGATTGAGTATTCGCAGACCAGGTTCGATTCCAGCTTACGGACTCTTCGTCGCTGCGAAAGTGCTGCTCCTGTCGTTGTCCAGCCTGCTCTTGCAACAATGTGTTCGGTACATGCAAATTGGTTCCAGCACCGGATGCGCTGATTACAAACAAGTCCCGATCGTTGGGCCGGAAATCAAAGCGGATTCTGGCTCTGCTTACAACTCCGTGATTGTTGAAGTTGCCCGGATCGGGCGGATCGAGAAATCGGTCTGATTGGGAATAGGTGCTGGAGGCAAACACGCCTACCTTTTTACCCAGGCTTCCTCCAGCAGAGGCGGAAACCTCTGCCGCCTGGAAGCTCCCGCCCCCGGTCGTGAGGTTGCCCATCCAATCTGACGCCAGCCCGGACTTGCCCTCCATCACCACCACCGCTCCCGAGCGGCCGCCAAACTCAGCTGGAATATTTCCCGTGACCACGGTCATGGAGCTTATGGCGCTCAGGTCGGGAGCAGTGCCGGTGAGTGGGTCGATTCGCCCCATCAAAGGAATGCCATCGAGAACATAAAGCACGCCGTCATCGACGCCACGTACGTGCAGCAGTCCGTCGTTTTCTGTGGTGAATCCGGGAGCGGTTGCCACTAGCTGCTGTAACGCGTGGCTACCGCCAACTCCCGGACTCTGGTCGATGCGCGATTGACTGAGCTGAGTGTTTCCGGTGATCGCATCGGGATTGATCAGGCTCGATTTTGCATCAACCTCAACCACAGCACTGGAGTTGGCTAGCTTCAATCCGATACTCAAGACAACGGGCCTGTCGGCGGCGATTTCAAAATCTTTTTTAGCAACTTCAAAGCCAGGCGCTTCGATGGTCAAAGAATATTGCCCAACAGGCAGGTTGCTGAATTCTACGATTCCATTCCTGCTGGATGCCGCAGACACCTCATAATGACCGTCGGAGTTGCGCAATGTGGCTTGGGCATCTGTGATCGCTGCCCCCGAGGGATCGGCTACCACAATTCGCACCGCGCCAGCACGCGTTTGGGCCGCCGCAACTGAATCGGTTATCGCCACCGCCGCGAGAAAAGAGACGATCACAATCAAGCTCCTGAGCTGTGCGGCGCTGGGTTTCCATTCAACGTGAGAGGGAATCACGATATCGTTCATGCAGACATGTCCTTTCTGCGTTCACGCAACCGTTCAACAGCAATGAAGATTGCAGGCGGTAAAACCGAAGATAAAATCAACATGAGCACCAGGTCTTCCATGGATGCTTCTCCTTCCGCTTTTGAAGCTAACCAGTCCACCATGACTGTTCAAGCGGCATGGGACGGCAACGTACACACGCCGCTGAATGTCGCATCTGAAGTTGCACAACGCCCCTGTCATTCTGAGGCCGTTCTTTGGCCGAAGAATCCCTACCCTTGCCACCAACTCTCGGTCGGCATTGATCGAATGGCGAGAATCTCAGAGTCTAAGTAGAAGCTCTTCGCCCACTGTGTGCGCAGGCGGATTCTTCGCTAGACTAACGTTATGTCGATTAAGCCGTTGTATCTGTTAGCAGACAGTCAATTGTTGTTCTTGCGCGAAGGGGAGCACTCTTTCACAGCGCGAATTCGTGAAGCCATGGATTCCTCTGAGCCCAAAGCAGCCTACCTCGGCGCATCGAACGGCGATGACCCGGCCTTTTATTCAATCTTCGAAGCTGCAATGGAGCCGATTGGCGTCTCCCAGCGCCGGATGATTCCAACAAATCCCTCAAAGGATGACCTCGCATTTCTGCAAAGCGCCGACATAGTTCTGCTCGCCGGAGGCAACGTTGAGCAAGGCTGGAGGGCCTTTGAGCAGAACGGCGTCAAAGACATGATTATCAGCAGGCGCTACGACGGAGTGGTTCTGGTGGGTGTCTCTGCGGGGGCAATGCATCTCGGACTGGGCGCGCTGGTCGAGCCTGCTGTCGAGTCGTCGGCGGTGAAGAAATCAGAATTCTTTCGCTTTGCCCCGTTCTATATCAGCGCTCATGAAGAACAGGAAGAGTGGTGGAACCTGAAGCTACTGATCAATTCTTCGCAGGTAGATGCCCGAGGAATCGGCATCCCCATGGGAGGCGGAGCAATCTACAATTCCGATGGCGAGCTGGAGCCGATTCGAAAACCATTGATCGAGTTTGTGAAAGAAGACGGACAGGTGCGAGAGAGTATGGTGGTGCCAGAGTGAAGAAATTTGGTAACTGGGTGATCTGGATTGGGTAAATGGGTAATTTGGTAAGTGGGTAAATTGAACCCTAGATCCAATCTTAAATAGGAGCGCGTTTTGCTTTTCCAGTTCCTGACTCGCTCAATACCACGCTGCTGAACGCAACGCCAAAAATTACCCAGTTACCTAATTACCCATTTACCAAATTCAAGTTGCCCACTTGCTCAATTCTTGAGCGAACGAAACAGCCAGCGCAACGAACTCACTTTTCAGGCAACAAAACCTGAACCACAACCCCTGAAGCCGACTGCTTCGACCGATAGATTCTCTCCGTTGCCTTTACAAAGTCTGATGGTTTGGCCTCGGGAATGTTTACGAAAGTTTGTGGGTTCAGGTCGACCAAAGGGAACCACGAGCTTTGCACCTGGACCATGATGCGATGGCCACGCCGGAAGGTATGATTCACGTCCGGCATTTCAAATTCGATTTTTGTCGCCTGCCCTGGCTGGAAGGGCTCCGGATGCTCAAAACTGTTGCGAAACTTTCCCCGGAAGGGTTCGCCGCGAACGAGTTGTTCGTATCCTCCCAGTTTTTCTGTGGGAGCAGGAATGTCCGTGAGTTGCTGCGCCGCTGTCTCCGGGTCAGGATAATCGGTGGGATACACATCAATGAGTTTCACCACCCAATCGGAGTCGGTTCCGGAAGTTGAAGCCCGAAGACTCGGAGTTACAGGGCCGGCGATGGTGACATCTTCTTCCAGCGGATCAGTCTCATAGACCAAAACGTCCGGACGCTTGGCGGCAAATCGCTGATCGCTCACCATATATTCCTGCGGAACCGCAAGGGCCGCATAGCTGATAAATGGTACCGGCCTGGCTGGATCGCTCACATACTCGTCAAACGCCTGCTCCGGCTCCGCGGGCGGATCGAAGGCCAGCTTGTGGTTGGCATGGAAATAGAGCGTGCGCTTTTGCGCGGAGGGAGGCGGCCAACTTGGGTATTGTCTCCAGACGTTGGTGCCAGTTTCAAAAACATACGCTTCGGGCAGTTTGGCGTCGCCATGTCCTTTCAAGTGCTGCTCGAAAAATGGAAAGATGATGTGCTCGCGGTAATACCGGGCGGTCTTGGCCGCAAAGCTGATTTTGCCCAGGTGGTCTCCATCGAAACGCGCCCACCCGCCGTGAATCCAGGGGCCGACCACGAGGCCGCTGAAGGTATTGGGATTATGTTCCTTGATGGAGTGATATGTGCGGAAAGGGCCGGCAAGGTCTTCGGCATCAAACCAGCCGCCCACGGTAAGCACCGCGCACTGGATGTTTTTCATGTGGGGGGCCAGGTTGCGGAGATGCCAGTAGTTGTCGTAGGTAGCATGGCTGACCTGGTCGTTCCAAAGAAAATTTTGACCTTTGAAATAGAGCTTGTCGGCATTGGCCAGGGGTCCCATGCGCAGAAAGAAGTCATAACCGTCGGTTGTGCCGTACTCGAAGGAGCCGCGGTTTTCAAGTGGAAGAGCAGGCTCCGGTCGCGGCTTGAAAGATGTGTAAAACCCAAAATTGGCGGCCAGCATGAACGCGCCGCCATGATATGCGTCGTCGCCCATAAAGAGATCGGTCATTGGAGCTTCAGGCGATGCCGCTTTGATCGCGGGATGAGAATCAATAATGCTCGCCGAAGTGTAGAAGCCGGGATAGGAGATGCCCCAGATGCCTACCCGGCCATTGTTGTTGGGAATATTCTTGAGCAGCCACTCGACTGTGTCGTAGGTGTCGGTGCTCTCGTCCACGTCCGTCTTCGACTTGGGTTGGTCGATGTGTGGATGCATTTCCACAAACGTTCCCTCGGAAAGATAGCGGCCCCGGACATCCTGGAAAACAAAAATGTAGCCGGCTTTGTCGAAGTCCTCGGTAGGTCCCAGCCTCCTCCGGTACTGGTCAACTCCGTAAGGGCTCACGCTGTAGGGCGTGCGCATCATCAGAAACGGATAAGGGTGCGAGGCATCTTTGGGCACGTAGATGGAAGTGAACAGCTTCTTGCCGTCGCGCATGAGAATATACGATTCATACTTCGTGTAGTGCTCTTTCACGTCGAAAGCCGGAGGCGCATCGGGCCGCGCCTGGGCAATCGCCGGAAATGTAGCTAACGAAGCGAAGATGATTCCGATCCCGGCTAGCAGTGAGCGAACTAGCATGGTTAGTGTTCTCCCTGAAATTTCTGATGAACCTTACAAATTATCTGGGATGAGAAGGGGTGGTCAAGGGACCAACACGGGAAGCAGCCTCATGCAGCTTCATTTTCGGGTTATACTGTCCCGGCTTCTGAACGAGAAAGTCTTAACCGAATACCAAGAGGTGCAAGATGAGAGAAACTGATTTCAGCCGTGCGTCAACCCTAGCTGTCGGGGAAGAGCATCCATCAACATTGCCATGGGGCGAGGAAGATCTATCAGCACATGCCCCCAACGAACCAAACGGACTAGGCGGGCCGTTCGGGGCTTATTAAAATCCTTCCGTCTCAAAACCGGAATTCAGAATGGTATTCTTACTGGCCGGTGGTCACGAGGATCCGAATCTAACTGTTCTGGCAGAGGCCGTTCAAAGAACGGGGATCGGCTTCCTCGATTTGCGGCTGCCGGCTGGTGAGAGTCCCGCATTTTCATGGGACCTGGAAGCGGACACTCCACGATTTTCCGGCAAGCAAATCAAGGTCTCAGGCGCATTCATCCGCCACGACGTTTTTGGCGGCTTGAAAGATCCCCGGCGGGAAGTCACCGCTCGAGCTTCTGCCTGGTATCAGACTGTGATGGGATGGCTTTTGTCCCAACCGCGAATTCGCATTTTCAATCGCCAGATCTCCCCCTCGGCCACCAGTAAACCCGCCGCGCTGGTACTTGCTCGTGAGGTTGGCCTCAGGATACCGCCAACGCTGATTACCAACAAAGTAGATCAAATTCCCGCCGATCAAATGGAGTTTTTCGTGGCAAAACCAGTCGCTGGCGGCGATTACTGTTACCCCTTGGCCGAGGCGCTGGCTAAGACAGATCTCCGCAATGGCCTGGCGGCCACACCAGCCATCATACAGAGACGCCTCTCACCGCCGGAGGTGCGCATCTACGTAATCGGCGAGTCTGCTTTTGCCTTTGAAGTCCGCAGCAGTTCTTTGGACTACCGCGTCAACCAGGATGCCGAACTCATCCTGTTGCCGGAGGTGCCGCAGGAGCTTTCGAGGCTGCGCAATTTGATGTCACGCTTAGGGTTGGATTTTGGCGCTGCCGATTTCAAGACCGATGCAGATACGGGGCAACTGATCTTTCTGGAGTTGAATACCTCGCCAATGTTCGCGCACTTCGACCAGATGAGCGGTGGACAGATATGTAGAGCCATCATCCATGAATTGATGGGGAACCTAAGCATTGGCCCCGAGGGAGGGCAAGAACTGTGAACACTGATGCAACTCGAAAGATGATAGCGCTCGCCATCCTCTTACTGCCCGTAACCATGCTGGGACAACTAACTCCTGCCGACGGCGCACGCCTGTTCACCACTCATTGCGCTATGTGCCACGACTTGAATGTTCCACCGTTCCTGAACCGGGACGCATTCAAAACCTTGGCCCCGGAAGACGTAGCCAGGGCGCTCGCCACGGGCACCATGCGCGAACAGGGTGCAGGACTCAGTGAACAGCAGCGCAAAGTAATTGCCGAGTTCATCACCGGGAAGCATTTTGGAGGGTTTTCTCCGGCAGGCGACAGCCAATGCAAGCAACCGGCGAGCGCGACCTTTTCCGGCCCGGAGTGGAACGGCTGGGGCGCCGATTTGGACAACAGCCGTTTTCAGCCGCAGGCCAATCTCACCGCTGAACAAGTTAAGAACCTGAAGCTGAAGTGGGCCTTTGGTTTCTCCACGGCCATGAGCGCGTATGCCCAGCCCACGGTCGCTGGCGGACGTGTGTTTGTAGGCAGCGCTCCCGGCTTGGTCTATTCCCTGGATGCGGCGACCGGCTGCACCTATTGGAGCTTTCAAGCGGATACCAACGTCCGCACCGCCGTTGTCGTGGGTCCCGGCAACGTCGTCTACTTCGGGGACTTGCGGGCCAACGTTTACGCGCTCGATGCCGTTACCGGAAAACTGCGGTGGAAGCAGACGGTCGACCCGCATCCGGTAGCGCGCGTTACCGGAACGCCCAAGCTCTATCAGGGCCGGCTCTACGTGCCGGTTTCTTCCCACGAAGAATGGGCATCGGCCCAGCCCAATTATCGCTGCTGCACCTTCCGGGGTAGCGTGGTGGCACTGGACGCTGCCACCGGCCGCCAGATATGGAAGAGCTACACCGTCGCCGCTCGTCCGCATCCCCTGCCAATCACGAAGGGAGCAGTGCAACTGTGGGGTCCCTCCGGCGGGGGAGTATGGTCATCGCCCACCATCGATCCGAAAAGGAAACTCCTGTACATCGGCACTGGAGATGGCTATTCCCCGCCCGCGACTCCTCTCACAGATGCGATCGTGGCGCTCGATCTGGCAACGGGAAAGGTCGCATGGTCGCGCCAAGTCACTCCCAACGACAATTGGAACATCAGTTGTTTTCAACCAGGCCATCCCAACTGTCCAAAGGGCGCCGGTCCGGATTTCGACTTTGGCTCCTCCCCCATTCTGCGCACCTTGTCGAACGGCAAGAGTGTAGTGCTGGCCGGCCAGAAATCGGGAGTAGTCTATGCCCTCGATCCCGATAAGAAAGGCGAGATTCTCTGGCAAGTGCGCCTGGGCAAAGGCGGAGTCGTAGGCGGAATCCAGTGGGGACCAGCCGCCGACAATGAAGCTGCCTACGTGGCCCTGTCAGATCTGGGAATCATAACCGGCCCCCAGGGACTCCAGCCCGACCCAAAAGCCGGTGGCGGACTCTTCGCGCTTGAAATCAGAACCGGCAAAAAGCTATGGAGCGCTCTGCCCAACCAGAGCGGCTGCGACACCCCAGGCTGTAGTCCCGCACAATCGGCTGCGGTAACTGCAATACCAGGAGTAGTGTTCTCAGGCTCAGTCGACGGACACTTCCGCGCCTATTCGTCCAAAGATGGCACCATACTCTGGGACTTCCCCACCATCCGCGACTTCCCTACCGTAAATCAGGTACGAGCCAAAGGCGGCTCACTCGACGGCGCAGGAGCAGCCGTGGCCGGAGGCATGGTGTTCGTAAACTCGGGATACGGCAATAGCTTTGGAATACCTGGCAATGTGTTGCTGGCGTTTGGTGTGGAATGAGACCCGAAGGAATACCATTTGGAGCCGAGATGCGGTTAGGCATCAACCAAGAGCGATCCTGAAAGATGCAAAGTGTCCCACAATGTTTCTATCACTTTTACCCACCGTGAGCGTTCCCCACGTGAGCATCCAATGACGATTCCCACCTGGAAACTCGGCGCTGTACAGGTGCTGGCGCTCGGTTGCCTGGGCGTGGTGATCGGCGCCTGGCTCAAGAAAAAAATACCCATCCTGGATCGGTTGTGCATTCCTACTCCTATTGTTGGTGGAATGCTATTTGCCCTGGTGTCCCTGGCTCTGCATGGCCGTTACTTGAATTTCGAAACTGACAACACTCTGCGCGACCTGATGATGGTCGCCTTCATGACCACCATCGGACTCAATGCCCGGCTGGAGTGGGTCCGGCGTGGGGGAGTGAAGGTGATCTTGATGCTGGCGCTAGCCAGCTGTGGCGCGGTTTTGCAGAACCTTCTTGGCATCGGCTTGGCCAAGCTCCTGGGCGTGAATCCTTTGGTTGGGATACTCTCCGGCTCGGTGGCGTTAGCGGGGGGGCCGGCAACTGCGGCTGCCTTTGGCCCAACATTTGAACAATGGGGTGTAACCGGGGCTACTGAACTGGCCACGGCCTCGGCCATTTTCGGGATCGCCGTCTCCGGGCTGGTTGGTGGATATATTGGAAGCCGGTTGATTCATCGTCATCAGTTGCGGCCGATGGTTGATGGACCATCACCACCCTCTATTGACTTACCAACAAGTCAAGGAGAGACTGCTCACGAACCCGCGTCTCATAAGACCAGTGAGTTGCTGCAAACGGTGGTGGTGATTGGAATCGCCATGGGACTGGGCAGCCTGATCAGCATGGGCATGCAGCGGATGCATATCATCTTGCCCAGCTACATCGGCGCCATGATTGCAGCGGCCATTCTGCGCAACCTGAATGACAGGTTTGAATTCTTTCGCATTGCACAACCCCGTGTGGACGAATGTGCAGTCGTCGCGCTTTACCTGTTTATTGTGATGGCCACCATTGCCCTGCAATTGTGGAAGCTGGCGGAACTGGCCTTGCCCTTGATCTTAATCCTGATTGCCCAGGTGTTTCTGTGCTGGCTCATGTGCGTGACTGCATCCTTCTATCTGATGGGGCGCAACTACGAATCGGCGGTGATGACCAGCGGATTTTGCGGCTTCATGCTGGGAGTGACCGCCAACGCCGTGGCCTGCATGGAAGAACTGGTCGAGAAGTTTGGTCCAGCACCGCAGGCGTTTCTGGTTGTCCCGATTGTGGGAGCATTCCTGATTGATTTTATCAATGCTCTCATCATCACCGGCATGGCGCATTTTGTCCGGTGATTTCTAATTTTCTAATTTGAAAATCAAGGGCTTTACCGCGGATCCTTCGGCTTGCACCTCCAGGACAGGTTTGCGCGGATGAACGCGGATCGGAATTTACCACTGATTTTCAGCGAAACCACTGATAGGAATTTTTAATTCTAATTTCCAATTTGTAATTTCCAAATGGGTTTAACTGCGTTCATTGATGCATGATCATCAATAGTCCGAGGGTGCTGGCAGTGAATTTATTTACGAGTCTTCGGCATCCCGCCTTTAGTTGAGACACAAAGTACGATTTTCTTGGTTGGGCTACGGTTTTGTTGCGTTGTCTCACTTCAGTTCGGCATAATTCGCCTCGCTTCAGTGCAAGTTTTTCGGCTTGCCTCCTTGTGTGCTTGTTAACCGATAAGGGTTCGGTGGTTGCCGCTACGGAGGTTTCCTGTTCTGCTTCGGTGGCGTTGGAGTTGGCGGTATTTTGCGGAGTCAGGACGATCAGGTAACGCTCCCAAGCTTCGACGAAGTCCGATTGCAGGTAGCCCCGGCGTTTGTCTTCACCTCGGCGTTGGCTGCGGCTGTAGATATTGAAAGACTTACGCAAGATGACGGAGAGGGCGTGTGGAGTCATCGGATCGCCCTTCTTGCTCCATTCGTACCAGGTGCGGTGGTCCAGGCCGTGGAGGTAGTCCAGCAACTCGGCGGTGAAGATGCGCTCCGGGTTACCGTGATGAGCGAAGGCGTCCCGGATGTCAGAGAGCAGTTGTAGGGGTGCGACTTCGCTTTGCTGGGCATCCTGGAAGACTTCAACGAGGGCTGTGCGAGCTTTTTGCGGCCATTCTCCGCCAATGGTTTCGGCCAGAGCGATCAGGACCTTGGCGCTCTCTTGCTGGTGCGGCGTGAGACCGGGCAGGAACTGTCCGCAATTTTCAAAGGTTGTCTCAATTTGTTGCTCGTGAGCGCGAGCCCATTCTTGTGTGCGTGAGGTAAGCTTCTCTGTGGCTTCTGGGGCTAAAAGGTTCGTAGCACGCTTGACGATCTCGCCAGGCTTAGGCCGCTGGAGGACGATAGGGATGGAGCGGCGGGATAGACTCGGGGGCAACGGGTCTGGACCGGCAAAGGCCTTGGGGCAGAACGGGCTGGATTGGCTTGAGTCGAGGATTTGGTAATTGGGTGATTTGGTAATTGGGTAATTCAGGTCGTTACTCCTGTTCACCTCAGTGCAATTGTCATGGTCTAAGTTTGGGGCTTGGTCGCAGCCGGTTAGGAGGAAGCCTGTAGTCTGGGTCTTGTCGCTGCTGCTGAAGACAGTTTGCCAGTTGTCGAGCAGGACTGTCGGTTGATCGGCCAGGATTTTGCGGGTGAAGACGGAGCGGGAAACTCCGGCACCCCACCAGGGGCGGGCGCAGAGGCTACGCAGGATGGTCATGCAAGTGGATTTGCCGGATTCTTCGACGCGGGAGGAGATTCTCAGATACGGGGTGAGAGGAGCAGCCCGGTAGGTGTAGGTGTGGAGAATCCAGAGAGCGAGAACGGTGCGCTGGGCTTCAGTGCAAACAAGGTGTTGGCGGATGAGGGCTTCCAGGTTGTCCATCATGCCTGCCGGATTTGGTAATTGGGTAAGTTGGTAATTGGGTAATTGGGGACTGGCACTTCGGCCGGCCTCAGTGCAGGCTTGTGATCTGGTGATCGCGTGATCGGAAAGCCCGAGATGATCGGGTAATGGGGTAACTTGATCATTGGGTGATTTGTTGGAAGCGCAATGGTTGGGGGCAGTGGTTTGTTCCCCGGTGTTCACAGCCATTTCAGCTTTTTGTGCTCCATCGCTTTGTGCTGTGGTGATTTGGGCTTGATTTGTATGGGTTTGAGTTTTTTGGAATAGGTCGGGTCTGGACTCCCAGGATCCGGGGATTCGGGAATCAGTTTTTGGCACCAAGCACCAATGGCCGTCATCCCGTTGGAGCGCGTGATGGGTGGAGGCAAGGTTGGGAGGCACTTGGGGCTGACCGTTGGGCAAAATGAACGCTGCGGTATAGTCCTTGGGGCCAAGTTGCACCAGCATCAGGGAGGAGCGAGCTTGGTGAATTTCGCTCTCGGTCGGGGGTTCATAACCAGGGATGGTGAC
Source organism: Candidatus Angelobacter sp. (assembly GCA_035939855.1). GTDB lineage: Bacteria > Acidobacteriota > Terriglobia > Terriglobales > Acidobacteriaceae > Angelobacter. The sequence continues at coordinate 47,671 of DASZFK010000054.1, read as the reverse complement.
CTGCTCGTTCCATAGTTTAAAAGAGCGCCCCACGAGTTCTTTGCACATCAGCAACTCGCCTTGTGGAGAGCATGGCAGATGGTCATACCGGGGGATATCAGGATGCGTTCCTGGGCTTTCGACGACAGTCCAGATCCAATTTGAAGTAGAGGGGTTCATGGAGACTCCTTGGGAAGAATTTCTAATTTGAAAACCAATTACGACCGCGGATTGGCGCGGATGAACGCGGATAGCGTCTGAAAATTAGACAAAAGTTGGTTTAATGTTGGTTTAATGTTAACAAAGGGGTGGGGGGTACCTAGATCGGGAGATCAGGCCATCGGGAGATCGGGCCATCACTTCGACTCGCTCCGCTCACCTTTAGTGCAAGCTCGTGATCGGAAAAACTGAGGTCCTCCCGGCAAAATTGGTACGTTGCACAGCATAGAATTCTCCAAAAAAGGTGGTTCAAGGGTGGTTATAAAGGTACCTATTGGGGGGCCTGTCTGGATCGGGTGATCGGAAATCGTCCACGAGCGATCCTTCTGAGATACAAAAGAGCCTCGCAAAGCAATTATCATGGTTGCAGTTTGTTGCTTGGATTTTGGGTAGAGCTACGCCAACCTGAAGAAATGAGCCACGGTAGTTATAGTCCCCGCGAATGACTCGAATTGTAGTTCGTGATCCTTCGCTTACGCTCAGGATTTCGCCTGCAGGCTCCCGCTTCGCTCACGCCTGCAATACGGCTCAAGTTTAAGTCCCCGCGAATGACTCAAATTGTGAAGATCCCTTCGACTTCTCGCCGAGAGACTAGTCAAAGCGAATAGTATACGAAGATTTGCCGTCTGTCAATAAGAATTGGTATCAGGTAGTGTCCTAACACTGTGTTGCTCCCAGCAATTCCGCGATTGACCACTGATGCCCCGTAATCCCAGCTTCCATGCAAGGCGTAACTCGCAAGGTCTTGTGAATCCTACAGAAATTGTAATACGCGAAATGCAGAGCGCAAGCGGCTTGCAGGTTTTCCAATTTCTTTGAAAACGCATTTGTGAGGCGGGTAAATCTGCGCATCATCATGCGCATGGTGAGATTCTGTCTTTCAACATAGCTGGTAGAAATGTGGTCTTCATCGGGGTCGCCCTGTTTGATCTTGGATATAACCTCAAGGATTGGGCTTGGGGAGTACTTTGTCGCGCTGTCATGCTGGCCATAATCCCCGTACAGTTTCACAAGCTGCGCGAAGTCAATGTCAGCACCGAAAGATTTCTCAACGGCATCCACGTAAAAGCGAAATCCATCTGTCGTTAGCTGCATCCGGCCCTGGACTCGCTCTGCCAGATCGGAGATGAAAGCGTGAGTGGTAGCAGAGGAACGCTTGCCAACGGTGAAGCAAGGAACAAGTTTCGTCTCCGCATCAATCGCCACAAATACCCATGCGTCTCCGTACTCGGTCGGGTCTTCTTTGCGGCATCGTTTTTGCTTCTTGTTCACAAAGCACCAAATTTCATCGGACTCAACAAACTTGCATTTCAGTCTACGCATTTTCTCATCCATCAACTGAGCGCAACGCTGGCCAGCGAGTACCAGCAGGTTCAAGATCGTGTCACGATGCAGCCCTGTAAGCCGTTCTGTTGAGCGAATAGAGCAACCCTCAAGCAAGCAATGAATGGCCCTTATTGCGGTTTCGGTGTCAATCCGCATGTCACCCAAAGGCGACTCAGGCTTGGGGTCTGAAAATGTTGTTGAGCATGAGGTGCAGCGGTAACGCTGGATTCGCTGGCGACCATAGCGGCCAAACTTCTTAACTGTGGAGTGCTGGCATTTTACGCATGTCATGGGCTTTTCCCTTGCATTTCGCGCTGGAAAGCCCGACAATTTGATTGAGGTCTGAGTGTCGGCTAACCCCGCGCTTGGATTGCTCCGTCCCTGGTTCTAGCCAGGGGCGGGGCGCTTTTGTTAAGGGTTGTGGTTTATTCGGCTAGTGCTCACGTTCATGGTGGAGGCGGCATATATGCTCCTTTCCTTGGAGGCGCTGGTCGGATTCGAACCGACGTAGCCGCTAAGCTGCACTTTGCCAAAGTGCATGGGTTTAGCCACTTCCCTACAGCGCCAAATAAAAGAAAAAGGCCAGCAGCCCACTCTTGCCAAGTTTCGGGTTGCTGGCCTTAACTTCATGAATGCTATCTTACACGCAATCTCCTACTTTGCAAGACTAAAATATCAAGTCTTAAAGATTTATTTGACTTTAGTCTTCCAGTCTTGTACCTTCATATCTGTTAGTTAGCAATTTGGAGGTGAGATATGGCAGATAGCGCTGCCAAGCCCGTTGTTGTGCCGCCCAAGCGGCACCACCGTAGCCCCGCATACCCTGCGATCAGTTTGTCTCAGGCAATAAAGCGGGCTGAAGAGTTCTATGCGAAAGAACGCCGCAATCCCGCGAGTTTTAACGCTGCTGCCGTACATTGGGGATATAAGCCCACCAGTAGCGGTGCCCTCTTGGCTGCGGCAGCCCTCAAGAGTTACGGGCTGCTCGATGAGCTGGAGACCACCTCGGGCGGGCGTACGTTCAAGGTATCGGAGTTGGGGTTACGCATTGTCGCCGATAAAAGGCCCGACTCAAAAGAGAGAGAAGCTGCAATCAAAGAGGCTGCCTTAAAGCCCAAAATCCATGCTGAAATATGGAGGAAATATAACGGCAGTCTCCCTTCTGATACTGAGCTGTCCCATCGTTTAGATTTTGACTGGCATTTCAATGAAAACTCAATTCCGGTTTTTTTAAAGGTTCTGAGGGATACAATTTCCTTCGCCAAATTAAATAATTCTGATAATATATCGGACGGTGGCGAGGATAGCAGCCAAGCTGGAGATGATCTCGATTCCGGCCCCAAGATTGGCGATTATATTCAATGGGAATCACTGGGTATGCTTCGGCTACCGGAAGCGAAGCGTTTACAGGGGTTTTCGGAGGATGGCCAATTTGCTTTTGTGGAAGGTAGTGATACGGGGATTCCGAGTAGCGAAATTATCCCCGCAGAACCTCCTGCCCACGAAGCTCCCAAGCCGCCTACATTATTGCGAAGTGGAGGCAGGGCGAATATGCAACATACCGGAACTCCGAATACATCAGACACGGCCCAGCAAGTGAGAACCGCACTCGGTGTCGTTAGTCCCTCCAATGCATGGACGTGGACGTTGTCTATGCCGCGCAATGTCAAAGCAGAGTTGAGGATTGCAGGAGAGGTCACTAAAGCCGATATAGCACGACTCAAGAAGCAGATCGAATTCCTCGAAGAGAGTTTCGAGGATGGAACGGAGCAATGATGCCACAAAAGACAAAGAAGCCTGCAACGCCTAAACCTCCAAAGACTCACGATAACGGCGATACAGCAGCAGCAATTTACGGCTTTGCAAAAGAACTGAGTGCCGCATTGGAAGACGTGCGCGGGCTGCGCGGGCTAGATGACCAAGTGGAATCCCTCGCCCAAAGCACCCAAAACATTGCGTTTGCGATTGACAAACTAGCCAATGCGACGGCTCTATCGGTGATTGCAAATAAGGGATTCTCAGAGGACAGCGAACAAGCCGTTCGCATTCTAAAGCGGTGGTTTGAAGAGTTCAACGAATAACCCTACTACCAATACAAAAAGGCCCCTTGCGCTTGCGGGGGCCTTTGTGCTTTTGCTGGTGCGTGGATTTCTTAGCGGGGTCTATCAGGGTCAAGATATTTCTCTCTGGCGATCCGCATCTTTTCCCAGCGGTACATTTCAGAGTCTTCGATTTCATGCATACGGTCAACGACATCATGCGAGATTTGAGACTGGAGTTCCTGCGCGAACCCGCAAAACATCCCCATTTTCATTCCTGGCATGAGGCCAGTTTGCGCGAGGTCTTGAAGGTTGCGGGTTATGTTCTGGAAAGCCCAATTGAGTTTAAACAGCGAGTGATAGACGCGGATTTTGTTATGCTGCTTGACAGCCATGATGCGCTCCTTGGGTGCATTAGGGTTAGGGACTCGTTCAGCGCTGACACGCTGGCGGGTTCCGCTCATTCTTGTACCCTTATTCCCCCAAGCGAAGCAAGAGCGAATGACGGTTTTAAGCGGAGCAACACACTAAAACGCCACTACCTGGTATCAAGTTTAGTGGGCTAGAAGAATAGCGCCAGCTTCGCTGGCTCTGGCCAGTGTTTCCTGTTATTGAATGTGACCCCACGCTATCCCTAAAGGCCATAGCTGCAAATAGCACAACTGAAAGACCTCAGCGTTTGAAATACGCTATCCTTAGTGCGGGATTTCATGGGCGCCAAAACCATCAGCGAAAAAATTCTTTCCGCCAAATCGGGGAGTGATGCGCACGCCGGAGACGTCGTAGTCTGCCGCGTCGATTGCGCTTTGGGCACAGATGGCTCAACCCCGATGGCGCTGGACTATTTTGTCGCGATGGGCGGCAAGCGCGTCTTCGATCCTCAGCGGATGGTCTTCTGCCTCGACCATTATGCGCCTGCGCCGAACCGTGCCACTGGTTTGCTTCACCAGAGAATGCGGGACTTCGCGGCCCTGCACGGCATTCTTCTCTGCGAAGTCGGTGAAGGGATCGGACACCAGCTCATCGTGGAATCAGGCCGCGCCCTTCCCGGAAGCTTGGCCGTGGGCGCCGACAGCCATGCCGTTACTTACGGAGCGCTGAATACTTTTGCCACGGGAATCGGTTCTTCGGACCTGGCTGCAATCCTGATGAGCGGACGCATCTGGCTGCGGGTTCCCCAATCCATCAAGGTCACGCTCACCGGCTGTCTCGCGGAAGACGTCTATCCCAAAGATATTGCGCTCGCTCTCGCCAGTACATTGGGGGCCGACGGAGCAAGCTATCAGGCATTGGAGTTCTCGGGACCCGCGTTAGCCACCCTTGATCTCGAAGACCGGCTGGTTCTCAGCAATCTGGCCGTGGAGATGGGCGCCAAGAATGGAATATTTCCAGCCGACGACAAGACATTCGCTTATCTGCGCGACAAGGCCACTGGCCCGTTCGAGGCGGTTCAACCGGACCACGATGCCCGGTATGTTCGAGAGATCATGCTTGACCTCGATTCTCTTGTACCCCAGCTTGCTCTGCCGCATCAGGTGGATCGAGTGATCGAACTTCGCGAGGCCATCGGCACGCCGGTGCAGATGGTTTACCTGGGCACGTGCACCGGCGGACGTGTTCGTGATTTTCATCAGGCGCTTGCGGTGCTTAAGGCGGGAGGGGGCGTGGCTCCCGGAGTTCAGTTGGTTGTGACCCCAGCTTCGCGGTCTGTATTGGAGACGCTGGCGCGCGATGGTTCGCTGGCCGAGTTTGTTTCCATGGGCGCGGTCGTTGTGACCCCCGGCTGCGGTTCCTGCTGCGGAACTTGCGGAGCCATTCCAGGAGATGGCGTCAATGTGATTTCCACCGCTAATCGCAACTTCAAAGGACGCATGGGCAACAGCAATGCATCCATCTATCTGGCATCGCCTGCCAGTTGTGCCGCCGCCGCGGTGTCAGGCAAGATTGCCGATCCGCGAGAGGTGCACGAATGAGCACACTCGAATTGCAGGGGAAGGCGCGGGTAATCTTGGGTCCGGGTCAAGGCAACGACATCAATACCGACTACATCATCACCTCGCGTCGCAAGCGCGAGAGCCTTGATCCCCAGGTTCTGCGCCAATATTTGTTCGAAGAAATCGATCCGGCTTTTGCAGCTTCCGTAGTAGCAGGCGATATCATCGTTGCGGGCAAGAACTTTGGATGCGGCTCGGCCATGGAAGTAGCCGTGACAGCCTTGCTGGGCGCAGGTATTCGTGCAGTACTGGCGCGCAGCTATTCGCGCACTTACTATCGCAATGCCATCAACAACGGCTTGCTGCCGGTGATTTGCGACACGCGGCAAATTCGCGAGGGCGACCTGCTGGTGATCCATTACGGCGACAGGATGGGTGTTCGCAATACAACAACAGGGGAGAGCTTGGCCGCCGATTCTCTTCCACAGATTATGCTTGAAATTTTTGAGGCCGGCGGACTGGTTCCCTACTTTCGCCAGCATGGCGATTTTCGCGTTTAGTCTTTACGCGGGACAAGCGTCTCGAGAAAGGAACACAACGTAACGGAGCCACAACCAAAACCCAAAACCAAAACCTACCACGGAGACACGGAGAAGATCAAAAAACAAAGTCAACCGCAGAAGTACGCAGAGACCGCAGAGAAGAATGGGCGACTTTAATCCGACTTAGGAATTTGCGCAAAAAACAACGATTTCAAAGCACCTATATCCAGCATTTACCAGCCAGCGTGTGCTCAAAACCGCGCCCAAGCTGGCTCGACCCATTCGCTCCGCTCAGGGCAAGCTATGCTGGGCTACTTCAATACGGTTTCACTTAAAGACTTCGTGAACCATCTTGATCAATAGGCTTCATCTACGACCATGATCGAAACCCTGTGCCGCCCCTACGGGGCTTGCGCTCAAATCTTCACGATTCCCAGGGTTCCGCTGCGCTTCACCCTGGGCTAAGTTCTGGTCGCCCCTCCTGGGCTTGGGTTCATCGTGCTTCCAGGCGATCTTCCTAACCTTAAGTGAACGGTACTGGGCTACTTCGGGCCGCCCCCTTCGGCGCACCTCAGGGCAGGCTCTTCGGGGCTGGTTGTTCGTAGCTTGGACGATTGACTCGCACTTTTAATTACACCATGGTTCGGCGCCGTTTTTGCGCCAGACCCAATGCTGGGTTATGGTACTTGCGGAGGAAATTCCTGATGCCAGGCAAGATCGGATTTCGGGTTCATGGACCATGGCGGCGGCCAGATGCAGCGACGCTGGCAGCTTTTGGCACGGCGGCGAGCGCCCAGGTCGCAGACTGCATGTCGAGGCTTGGGGCGATGGATGTGGGCATTAAGCCCGTTTGGCCGTCGCCACGCATTGTAGGCAGTGCTCTCACCGTATGGTGCCATGCCGGCGACAATCTTATGGTGCATAAGGCGCTCTCCCTTGCCATTCCCGGCGACATTCTGGTGCTGAACACGCAGGGTAATACATCGAGTTCAGGGTTTGGCGAGTTAATCGCAACCAGCGCGGCCAGAATTGGAGTGCATGGCGTTATCGTGGATGGCACGGTCCGCGACGCGGAGGCGTTTGAGACTCTCAAGCTTCCCGTTTATGCACGGGGCCTGTGTCCGAATGGCTGCTATAAAGACGGCACGGGCGAGGTAGGCGCAATTATTGCTTGCGGCGGCGTGGCCGTGCGGCCGGGCGATATCTTAATTGCAGACCGCGACGGCGTTGCTGTTGTCCCGCTCGATGACGCAGCCGAAGTCGCGAGACTGGCAGAAGACCAGATAGCCCGCGAAAAAAAGCGGCTGGCAGAGATAGAAAAAGGGGTGTTGGTGCGGCCTGAAATTGATGAACAGCTTCGGCGCTTGAAAGTAATTGAATAATCAGCAACTCACATCGAGGCGGCAGCTTTCCTTTCCAGAGACCCGATCAGGTCTTTCAAATTGTTTTCAGCACCCTCCATGGAGCCGCCTTGAAATTCAATCCCCATGCCTACTCCAGGATGGAAGGCAACAACCTTGCCCACCATTGCAATTTCCGCGCCCTCGGTCTTGATCCTGAGGGCAACGTCAGCTCCTGAAGGCAGAGGTGAATAGGTGTATATGTAGCAACCGCCTAAAGAGATATCCCCCAGGGTTCCCCAGTAACCTGATTTTGCATCCAGTGTCTTGACTTCGACACCCAGGTCACAGGTAAAGCGGGAGTGACGTCTCCGTTCTTGAAATTCGGCTGGCATTTGGACTCCAATCTGCTCGGCTTGAGCAGGTAGTCTCATCTTTCACGTCGATCGGCCTTTACGATGGGCTGGGAAAAACGCAACCAGACTCGCCATCGATCATATTCACGGCTCCGGGCAATGGCCAGAACAACTGCATCGGGCGCCGTTTGCTTATTGAAAATCACTGCAACCTTGGTTCCTAATTCTACAAAAGGTTGAATCAAGAGAGTGGCATCCTGTTCGCCCACGGGGACGAGCAAGCCCTGTTCCTGGAACGGAACCTTGCTGGCCGCCACACCCCTGAGTGTCACGATGGCGCCACCCTCAGGCAGCTCTACCGAACCGGTTTCCGGCGTCTTTCGACCGGCATTGGCCGGCTCGTGGGCCGTTATTCCGGGAATTCGCAACTCCCAATCTTCGGGAGGGAAATAGACCCCCCAAAAGTTCTCCGGCCGGTCAAGCTGAATGCCATATTCATTCTGCTGGACATCGGCCCAAACCACCTGCGCCAGCCGCCACTTGTAGGGCGCCAGCAACGCCACTCGCACTTCCATGCTTCGCTCCAGAGCGACTGCGGACCGAATCTTGGCGCCGTGTTTATTGACTAAAATCGTCTCTGCCGCGCCACTGATGTGCGATCCGTCGCCACGCTGCCCGGAGACAGCCAAGGGCAAAGTCACAAGCACGCGGGAACTCCTGCGCGCCTGCTCAAACGTACTGGGTGGCATCATCACAGGTATAGGGTACAGATGGACAATTCGAGTGTAACGCCGATGCCGGGAATTGTTCAGAAAAACTCATATTTCCCCTGGATGACAGGTCATGTTCTTTTGTAACAATTTACAAAATGATGCATTCTATTGGCTCCCTTTTGCGTATTAGTTTGCAGGGAGGACGGTTTGGAAGCTCAGCAGGACAACCGGCTTGAAGCTGCTTTGGGGAAAGCAGTCCGTGGCGACCAGGCGGGCTTTGCCGAGATTGTCGAGGAGCACCAGGGAATGATCTTCAGTATAGCCTTCCATTTCCTGCGGAACAGTTCGCTGGCCGAAGAGCTGGCGCAAGAGGTGTTTTTGCACCTCTACCAGAATCTTTCCAGCATTCAGTCGCCGGCCCATCTCAAGTACTGGCTGCGCCGGGTAACGGTGCACCGGTGCATCGATCAGAGCAGACGGCTGAAGTTCCGGCAGGAAGTAGCGCTCGAAGATGTAGCGGAGCCGGCGGTGGCTTCGTCATCGCCGGACCTGATGCTTTCAGAGAGGCTGCAAAAAAGCGTTGCCTCCCTGCCGGAAAAGCAGAGGATGATCGTGATCCTCCGCTACCAGGAAGAGTTGGGTCCGGCTGAAATTGCTGAGCTATTGAAGATGCCTGTCAACACGGTGAAGAGCACGTTGAATCGGTCGTTAGCTGAATTGCGAAAAAGGCTGGTACGTAGTTTTGGAGAGATAAAGTATGCCATTTTCTGAAGAGGACCTTCGGCGGGCATTGCGGCGCAAAATGCCTGGCCCGGCGTTCACGCAACGGGTCCTGGCGAGGATTGAGCAGGTTGAAGATAAGAACAAATCTGCTCCGACCCGCCCTGCCCGGCCTGGCTTCTTTTCTTTGCGTTTCTGGCCCGCCAGAATTGCGGTGGTTGCCGCCATGCTGGTAATCGCAATTGGCTTGATGCAATACGAACGCTACGAAAATCACCTCAGGCAGGAAACCGCCAAGAAACAGGCATTGCTGGGAATCGAGATTACCAGTGCCACGCTCAACCAGGCGTTGCATCGGGCGCTCGTGAGACCGGAAAAGCCACACTAAATCAAAAAAAATACGCGAAGAGGGAGCAGTGGAGTTATGACGAATATATTGACAAGGCGGATCGTATTCCTGATTCTCTTGATGGTTTCAACCGTGCTGCCCAGTCTGGGCCAGGGCGCCCGCCTGGAACTCAAGAACCTGGAATCGCTCAAGAGCAAGGCCAACGATTCCACCGACGTTACGCTGGATGGATCGATGTTGCAGCTCGCGACCAAAGCACTGGAGAACGAAAAAGATCCGGACGCTGCAAAGATCAAGGATGTGATCAGCAAGCTCAAGGGCGTCTATGTCAAGACCTTTGAGTTCAAGGAAAAGAACCAATATAACAATTCGGACCTGGAGCCTATCCGCGCGCAACTGAGAGACCCGAACTGGTCGAAAGTAGTGGATGTTCAAGAACGCGAGAGTGGCGAATCAACCGAAGTTTACCTGATGAAAGAAGGAGAGAGTCTGATCGGACTGGCGGTTTTGGTCGCCGAACCGCAAGAACTGACAGTGGTAAACATCGTTGGGCCCATCGAACTGGATAAGCTCGGAGCATTGGCAGGCAAGCTTGGAGGCATGATGGGCAAGTTTGACATTGGTCCAGATGGCCTGAAGCTGCGTGGGAATACAGGCAAGAAAGGTTCGACCGCCAAACCATCTTCAGGCAAGGCCAGCACTCCAGCCAAACCAACGAGTCCTGCCACCGCCGCCACGCCAAGCAAACCTAACAATGAGGAAGAATAACCCGATCCACGCTTCGCAAAAACGCGAAGCGTGGGTTATGGAATGCAATGGTACTTACTTTGCAATAGATGTTGCCGCTCTACGACCCACCTACCGCTGTCATCCCGAACGAAGCGCGGCAAAAAATTTCACAGCTGCGAATAAGATTGGCGCGGGAGTGAGGGACCCCGAGAGCGTTTAGGGCTAAATTGCAGAAACGAGGTGTTCTACCCGGCGCTTTTTGACCAACGGATTCGAAAGAATTAGCTGTTATTACGCGGGAATTCTGGATCCATGGACTTTGGCCATTTGGGTCGAATACCCCGAATCAGCAATTTAGACTGATACATTATCGGGGTCCTTCACTCCGCGCCGATCTTTATTCCCGAGGCCCAGCTTTTCGCCGCGCTGCGTTCAGGATGACAGGGGGGTAGGGTTGTTGCAAAACCCGGGCATTTTTTTCAAATGTAAGTGACATTCGGCCATGAATGCCCCTTGATCTCGGGTTAAAAGTCACCATGCCATCGTAATTGGAAGTGTCGGGGTCCTTCACTCCGCGCTAATCATTGTCGTAGTTTCTATGTCTTACGCCGCGCTACGTTCAGGATGACATGCGGGGTATAAGGCGTCGTGAAATTGGATTATTTATCTACCTCCGACTGTTCCTCCCCGCCGGTTTCCTGTTGTGGTCTCAACAGTGGGAACAGGATCACGTCGCGGATGGACCGCGAATCGGTCAGCAGCATGGTGAGGCGATCGATGCCTACTCCCTCTCCCCCAGTGGGGGGCAGGCCATACGAGAGGGCGCGAATGTAATCTTCGTCCATTACATGCGCCTCTTCGTCGCCGCGTTCACGTTCTTTCAATTGCTGTTCGAAACGCCGGCGCTGCTCTTCGGGATCGTTGAGTTCGCTGAAGGCGTTGCCGATTTCCAGTCCACCTACAAAAACCTCAAAGCGCTCCACCCAATCGGGCTCATCCTGCTTGTTCTTGGAGAGCGGAGAGATGGCCACCGGAAAGTCATACAAGATGGTCGGCTGGACCAGGTGCTCTTCGGCCACCGCTTCAAACATTGCAGCAATCGTCTTGCCCGCCGGATCTTTGGGATCGTAGGGCATGTGGGGCGAGTGATGGGCGTTGAGGCGCTTGACCAGCCGTTCTACGGATTCATGAGAGCTAAAATCTGCGATCTCCGGTTTGGGCGCGGCGGCGTCCGGCCAGTAATGGATGATGGCTTCCCGCATGGAAAGCCTCTGCCAGTTCGCAAAGTCGATCTCGTGGCCGTTGTAGTTGGCCTTGGTCGTGCCATTTACATCGAGGGCCACCTGCTCCAGCATCTGCTCGGTGAGCGTCATCATGTCGCGATAATCGGCATAAGCCTGATAAAACTCAAGCATGGTGAACTCAGGATTGTGCTGGGTGGAAATGCCTTCATTGCGAAAATTGCGGTTGATCTCGTACACGCGATCCAGCCCGCCAACAACCAGGCGTTTCAGGTAGAGTTCAGGGGCGATGCGCAGGTACAAATCGATGTCGAGGGTGTTATGGTGCGTGATAAACGGACGAGCCACTGCTCCACCGGGAATCGGCTGCATCATGGGCGTTTCAACTTCAATAAAGCCGCGCGCATCCAGGAAGCGGCGGATCGATTGCACCACCTTGCTGCGTTTCACGAATACCGCGCGTACATCCTGGTTCATTACCAGGTCTACGTAGCGTTGCCGGTAACGCAACTCCACATCGGTAAGGCCATGCCATTTTTCCGGGAGTGGCAGCAAGTCTTTAGACAGGAAGGTGATCTCTTCCACGTGGATCGTCAATTCGCCCGTGCGCGTGCGAAACAGGTAGCCGCGCACGCCGATATGGTCGCCCAGATCGAGCAGTTTGTAGAGCGCAAAACCCTTTTCGCCGACGAAGTCGAGCTTCACGTAAATCTGAAGTTTCTGACCACCCTGTTGCAAATGAGCGAAGCCGGCTTTTCCCTGCAATCGCAGAGAGAGAATGCGTCCGGCAACACGCAGGTCTACCCGTGGATCGGCGAGTTGCTCGGCAGTCTTCTCCCCATGTGCGGCCAGGATTTCCGGCACACTCTGGCCGGCTTCAAATTTGTGCGGATAAGACTGCTGGCCCAAAGCTTCAATCTGGCGCAACTTTTCTTGCCGCAAATGATAAACGTTGTCTTCGAATGCCACGTGTCTTTTCCCTTATTTTTAGTTATTTCTTTTTTGAGGGATCGTCGTTTGGGTTCACATATACAAGCTTGAACGGGCCGGTGCCATGAACCTGAATCTCGGTTGCCCCCTTAGCCATCGCGTAGTGGCTGTGGTGGATTGGGACGGAGACAAACGATCCGGCCGGGAGAGACTGCAGTTTGCTGTCGTCCCATGTGTCGCCCATAGCCACGCGAAATTCACCGGAGAGCACCGTCACATTTTCCGGAACGGGATGCCAATGAGGCATGACTTTGTAGCCATCAGGAAATTTCAAACGCATGACGAATGGGCCGGGAGCTGCAGGATTTCCGGCGAGCACCGCAACCTGCGCTCCTGGGGGCAAGTTCGGGGGAACGGGCACCCAGTTGATTTTGTCCGGAGTTGCAACCGTAACTACCGGTTTGGCAGCGGTTTTTGCCGTGCTCTTGGGTTTGGTGGTTTGCGCCTGGTTAGCAATGGCCAGCACCACGACAAACAAGAAAAGTTTGCGCATGATTCCTCCGTAATTTTGGCACGAACCTATTTAAACACAGCGTAGCAGAGCCACAACCAAACCCAACACGGAGGCACTGAGACACGGAGAAAATCAATACGGTAACGTCAACCGCAGAAAACGCAGAGACCGCAGAAGGAGAAGGGATTTTAAGCCAATCTAGAATTGCGAGAAAAAGCACGACTTCAAAGCGGAAAGCTTCAGTGAACCACATTGCGATTAGCCAGAAACGAAAGGCAGGCCCTGATGTCTTCTATTGTGAGATCAGGAAAATCTTGGAGAATTTCCTCCTGAGACATACCCGAGGCGAGGTAATCGAGAACTTCGTAAACAGTAATCCGAAGACCACGAATGCAAGGTTTTCCCCTTCTCTTGCCCGGTTCAATCGTGATTCTACCGCCGTAATTCATGGCAATAGACTACGTCTTCAATGCTTTTGGGTCAAGAAACCCACGCATCACGAGTGTAATTAAAAGTGCGAGTCACTGTGTATAGCATTTTGACTACGGAGGGTGAACTTCGTATTTGGTGCTCCCGGCATCAAAACCATTTCTTGTTGCGCTCCGCTTCGCTGCGCGCAAGCCTGCGGCGCAAGGAAAAGGGTTGGTCCTTTCTATACCCAGCATTTACGAGCCAGCGTGTGCGCAAAACCGCGCCCACGCTGGCTCGACATGCTGGGCTACTTTCGGCCGCCCCTTCGGGGCTGGTTTCTCGCAGCCTGGACGATTGACTCGCACTTTTAATTGCACCCACGCATGACCTGCATGAACAATATCCTTTGCCTCTGGAAAAATTACCCAATTACCAGCTTACTCAATTACCCAATTCTTCATCATCCTCGCACCAACTCCGCGGGTTTCGCCTTTGGCTCTTGCGTCTTCAGCAGCTTGAGGACTAAGGGTCGCGCCATGACCATGACTACCAGCACTGCGCCAAAGGTACAAACAATCGTTGCCCCGGTTGGTGTATCGAAGTAAACCGAGCAGTAACAGCCGAGCGCTGAAACCAGCGTGCCCATGGTCCAGCCAATGGCAAGCCGCGTGGTGATGCGCCGGGCAAAGAGCATGGCGCCAACAGAGGGCACGACGAGGTAGCAGAAAACCAGCAACACGCCGGCGATGGCGACCGAGGACGTCACAACAAAACCGAACGATGCGTAAAAGAGAAAGTCCCAGAGCTTTACATTGATGCCCAGCTTTTCGGAGTTGTCATGATTGAGTGAAATGGCCAGAAATCTGCTGCGGAAGATCAAGTGAAAAAGGCCGATGCCTCCATACAGAATTGCCGTCTTGATAACATCATGCCTGGATACCGCCAGGATGTTGCCAACCAGCATGTCCTTGAGGTGTTCCGTTTCTCCGGTCGCCTTGCTCATGGCGAGAATTGCCGCCGCAGAAGCCACTGCGTATGTGATCCCAATGAACGCCTCCAGAGGAATGCCTCTGCGCGAGGAACGCAATAACGAAAAAATAGCAGCGCCGATAAAGGTAAATCCCAGACTCATCCAATAGGCGCCCGTGCCGTGAGGGTCCATGCCCACCAGAATGGCGATGGTTGCCCCCAATGCGGCGATCTGCGCCAGGGCCAGATCCACGAAGATCACGCCGCGCTCCACCACGTGAACGCCCAGGTAAGCATGGATCCCGGTCAAAATCAGACTGGCCAGAAATGGCAAAATCAGGAATTGGAATATTTCCATCGGTGTCCTTTTTTATTTGACTTGTTCGAATGTCTGTTTAAGCACATTGATGTCATAGTCGAACAGTTTGAAATAGTCGGTAATTTCCGGCTTCCCGCCCACCGAAGGCATCATTACTACCACCTTTCCATTCGTCATGCTGGCGATGCTGTTGGGCGTCTTGAGATCAAAATATGGTTCAATCAGCTCGATCTTTACGGTTTCGCGCTTCATCAGGTTGACTAATTCAAGGGTGTGCGAAGGCGTCGGCGGAATGCCCGGCCGAGGCTCGATGTAGCCGATCACATCAAGGTCAAAGTGTTTGGCGAAGTTTGGCCAGGAGCGGTGATACGTCACAATCTTGCGGCCGTGGTAGGGGGCCATTTCAGCCTCCCATCGCTTCTCTGCTTCGGCCAGCCGCTTTTCAAAATCCTGATAACGCTGCTGGAAGTATGCAGAATCGGCAGGGTCCAATTCTCCCAGTTTGGTTGCGATGCCACGAGCGATGCGGCGTCCATTGTTAGGATCGAGCCAATAGTGCGGGTTACCGAGCGGGTGAACATCACCTTCAGCTCGCGTCACCTTTCCTTGTGGAATTTCCAGGATTTCAGCAAACTGCGAGGCATCCAGGTATCCCGGTCCTGCGGGCTGGATTTTTCCATTGCCGCTTTGCGTAATCAATGGTGGCAGCCAGCCTATCTCCAGGTCGAGTCCCACCAAGACCAGCAGGTCGGCATTGCGCAGCTTAAGCAGGAAGCTCGGCTTAGGCTCGACGAAATGGGGGTCCTGATAACCCCTGGCCAGAGCCTCCACGTCAACCTTGTCGCCGCCGACCTCTTGCGTCAAAGACGCCAGATCGGTGAGCGTGGTAACCACTTTCACCTTCTTCGCCGCCACTGCCGAAGGAACGAACAGAGTTGCGCATAGCAGCGCAAACATCAGGATGAAAACTCGAGCTCTTAATTGCGACGTCATGAATATCTCCTAAAAGGGATGCGCTCCATGGGCTCCCAGCGCAAATTGTAACTGTATAAACACTTCATTCGCGTCAAAGTGTTCCGCCAGGCGGGTAAATCGGTATTGGCCTCGTACCTGGGCAAACTCGCTGGGCCAATACGTGAGCACCAGGGAACCGCCTTTGTCGTTGAGCCTGGAGTTAATGGCGCGATCAGAATTGTCGACCCGTCCGCCAAAGAACCAGCGGCGGGCAAACTGGTAATCTCCTGAGGCATAGAAGCCAAAGGCACGCTGGTTGGTAAAAGCAGTGTTCGCAGGACATGCGATCAACACGCACTGGGCCTGCGAAGGCTGGTCCTGCTTGCGCCAGATCAATTCACTGCGCGCCACAAAAGAGCGATAAATGGCCCGCGATAACGGTTTCCAGCGGAAGGTGGCGTCCGCGCCGTACAGGCTGGTAATAAAGTCCGTACCGAACCGGTTGTGTCCGCGTGAATACGAAGCTCCCAAGTCAATGTTGGTGCTGTCGGTCAGGTCTTTGTAGGCTCGCAGATGCCCTACCGCGCTGAGATTATTTTTCTTGGACGAAGTGAAAACGTCGCCGGAGTCTCCTCGGAAAGTTTGCCCTGTGGCCTCCAAAAACCAGTTCTTAGGACCGGGAATGATGTGCTGGACAGAAAACCCTGCATCGTCGATTCCATCTTCTCCGCCGACCAGGTTCTGCGTGACCAGCGGACGGTCCACCCAGGGAAGCACGTGATTGTGCAAAGTGTTGACTTTGCCAAAGGCTGCCCGCATTTTTCCGGCTTTGGCCACGAATCCCTTGGGCAGCGAAGTAAAGGTGATGAAGCCTTCTTCCAGGGTCACGCCCTGCTCACCAAAAGATATGAAGAAATCAGCGCGCGCATAGGGGTCGATAATGGCTTGGAGACCAATCTCCGACTCATGCATCTCGAAGGCTGGCGTAGGATTTACCGGGTTGTGACCCGCGCCGCTGATAAAGTCACCGATTACGCTGATGTCAGGGTTCAGTGCGGTAGCGGCCCCTACGCCGGCGCCACCTAACCGTACATTCTCTCCCCCTGATTGTGGATAGCCCGCCGAGCCTTGTTCAGTTGATACCCGCGCCTGGGTGCTGGGCGCAGAAGGCGGAGTTACTGGTCCGGCCGTCGTGCTTTCGCTCGGCTTCTGCTGTTGCGCCTTAAGCTGCCGAAGTTCGCCCTCCAGCATGATGATCCGGTCTTCCAGGTCGCGTACCTTTTGTTCTAAAGCTGCCCCAGCGGCGTTCGCTGTCTGTTGCTGCTGGCCCATTGCACTGCCTGCCAATACCATTACGACTAAAAAGAAACGAATATGGTTCACAAAGCACCTCTCAAATGCACGAATGCCGAAACGTGGTTCCGTCACTGGAACCGTTGTCTCTTTCAAAGCGGAACTACCAAATTTGAGATTTCGATGAACCTAATTGGAAGGCGGCGGGCGTATGAAAAGCTCGATCCGATTGGCCAGGCTGTTTCCATGAACTTCGGAGGGAAGCGCAACCATTGCCAAGGTAAGCAAAAGCGGCAGCCCATCCATGACAACGGCTGGGGCCTGCGTAGGAGCGGAGACGCAAATCAGACATGCCGTGTCTGATCTCGGGTGGGGAACGGAATGCGCGTGGGTGGTTTCCACGCCGGCGAAGAACAGGACCAGCAGCAGACAAACTCCGCCGATCCAGCATCGCAAAGACCGTCTCTCGAATTGACGAGCGTCAACCAGAACTCACCCTCCAAAGCAGGGCATGTCTGAGAAAGCAAGGCACTATTGAAATGGTAACACGTTGTTAGCGTGTAGCTATTGGCTTCCAGCTTTTAGCCGGCGAGTAGAGCGCTTACTGCGCTCTACTCGGGAAGGCCGTTGGGGGAGCCGGCCCTTAGCTAGAAGTTAAAACCGAAGCGTCCTATGACTGTTCTGGGCGCTACGAAATGGGTGCCACTAAAAGTGGAATGGAAGTTGTATAGCGCGACTTTATTCGTGAGGTTAATGACCTGTACCGAAGCTACAAACCGTTTCTTGCCCTCAGTGTGGAAAAGATTCTCTGTGCCAACGCCCACATCGAACAGGTTGCGGGGTCTTACGCGGTCGGGATTATGGTCATCGTTCTCCGCTCCGATTTGGGGCAAGGTCAAGAGCGTTGACGTTCCAATGTTGCATGGAGTATTGGGATTGAAGGGGTTGGCAAGCGTGGCCCTGACGCCATTGCATGAGAGTCCCAGGTCGACCTGCTCGTTAGGTGTAAGGGTGAGTGCGGTAGCTACATCAGGCACGCCGCTGACCACCAGGCCGCTGTCATAACGCCAGACCCAATCGATATATTCGGCGGTCTTGTGCTGATAGCGGAGGTTTGCCGTGTTTTGGAACGCCTGATCGTGATCGATGCGGAATACCGCTGGTGGCTGAACCGATACGATACCCCCGGTTTCCGGCGGGAAGTAGCGGGCGCGAGTATGACCAAAGGTATAGTACGCCTGGAAACCATGAATATTGATGGTGCTCAAGCGTCCAGTGACTCCATCCAGCTTGGAGTTGTGCCAAGCGATGGGGAAGGTAATCGTTGTATTGAGAAGAATGCTGAAGTCGTACGCGTTGTGGGTGTATTTCCAGAAGTAATCGGCATCCAGCAGCAACCACTTGCCGAAGGCCTGCTGAAAGCCTCCATTGAACTGGTTGCGGAAGCCGGGTTGTATAGGGGTTTCAGCGTTCGCGCCAAATACGTTAGTGGCAAGCCCGCCTTGTCCAGTGGCGCTGGATAGAAGCAGATTCTCGTTGAAGGGCGTTTCCAAGGTGCGAGAATAGGCGACGCGCAGCACGGTGCCGGTCTTCTTGATGTTGTATGCAATACCGGCTCGGGGCTGGGGCTCACTTTTGGAGACCAGACCGTAATATAGGTCCCCGCGAACTCCCAGGTTAAACAGGAAGTTACCAGCCCGGATAGAATCCATCGCATAGAAGGCGTATTGGTTGATGTTGTGGCTCCCGCTGAAGGCGAACTGCGAGCCACCCCGGGTAAGATCAAAGGGAAACAGCCCCGGACTGAAATTTGGATTCTGGTTCTGTCCTGCGCCGGCGCAATTGGGATCTAAAACAGTTGGGTCGATGATCGGATTGCCGTTGTCATCCAGACAGGGCGCGTTGAAGGCCGGATCGGTGACTCCAAAGTGGAAGCTTTCCAAGAGCCGCGTTTGTTTCAGGTCGATACCGAATTTCAAGGTGTGCCGACCCCATTGCTTCGACAGATCGGCCTTGACTCCATAGTTGAACAAGCGCCGGTTCTGGCTCTGGGTGGCTGGTGTGTCCGCAAATGGATCATTGCTGGGGTAGTAGCGGAACTCGTCCACACGGATGTAGGGATTCACAGTGAGCAGGGTGTTGGTATCGATAATATGCTGATAGCCGGGAGCGACGCTCCAGGTCACCACTTTCTGCCGTTGGTCTTGGCCGATTTGGTCGAAACTGTTCGGGATCTGGATCCAGTTGCGCGCCCCAAAAAAATTAAGGTGGAGTATGTCGTTGGGGCTAAGTTGGAAGTCGGCGCGATCAAATACCGTCTGGTTGTTGCCGATGTCGTGAATGGGGAGGAACTCGGGAGTATCGAGAAAATGACCGCTGCGCACTCCATCAGCCGCGAAGAAATTGCCCACTTTGTCGCTGCCCCATCCCAGGCCCACGCTGCCAGTCTCCGAGCCGAATGTGCCATACGTTCCCGATATGGTGCCGAAGAAGCCTTTCTTTCCTAACCCGGATTTCGTAGTGACTTGGGCGATTAGGCTGGTCTTGTCGCCAAATTCGGCGTTGACTGATCCGGTATCCAGTTCCATGCTCTCAATGGCGCTCAGAGGGAGTTGTGTGGAAAAGACTTTGCTTTGCTGATCGCTGATTGGCTGGTTGTCAATCACGAACAGAACCTGGGCATGGTCGCCGAGAGGATGGAAGAAGCCATTGCCATCGTCCGCCACGCCTCCCGTGGTATAGATGATGGACTTGCTCAATCCCGCGCCGGGATCATTGATAGGGAGTAGATCGAGTTGGTGATGGCCTGCGTCGACATGCGCCGTGGGATCAATTTCGAGAATGTCCTGGGCTCCCGCCTCGACATTCACGGTCGTCTGAGAACCGGCTACGCCAAGTTTGGCCGGAACCTGTACCGGCAGCGCGGAACGGACATCTACATCTTGATTGAACGTGGCAAAACCGCTGGCAGTTACGGTTAGGTGATACCCGTTGAGAGGCACGTTCGAGATCTTGAAGCTGCCATCGTCTCCGGTCGTCACCTCTTGCGAGTATCCCGTCACTGGGTTGTGGACCGCTACCTTAGCCCCCCGGACTGCGGCGCCGGTTTGATCAACGACCGTTCCCTGAATCGTACCAGCATTACCCAGTGATTGGGCCGCAACGTTGTAGCAGAATACAAAAGTCCCGACAAATAATAAGACCAATAAGAGCAAAATACCTTTCAAAGAAAAGCGCATGACTCCTCCAGAATGGAATGAATAGCAATGAAGTTCTTGAATTTTGGCTTTAGAAAACTTCAGCTAAACGGAGGCAGGAGGTGGCCGGGAGAAGAGTGGAGTCGAGTCCCAGGGAGATTTGCGATCAATGCTTGCATGTGAAAAGAGATAACCGGTTGTGTGAAGGGCAGCCGGTAGCTCCATCGTTGAAACTACCGCCACTGCCGAATGCGCGACCTGGCAAATGGGGCAAGCCTTGCCATCGGATGCAAGACCATCGGCATGGGAGTGCAGCGCCTGTGCTCCCATCACGGTTACCAGCAGCAGCACGCAAGCCAGTGCCAGCCAGCGTCTCGCTGGCGATGAATGCACGAAATTGTTCTCTTCGGG
This sequence comes from Candidatus Angelobacter sp., assembly GCA_035939855.1. GTDB lineage: Bacteria > Acidobacteriota > Terriglobia > Terriglobales > Acidobacteriaceae > Angelobacter. The sequence continues at coordinate 27,186 of DASZFK010000054.1, read as the reverse complement.
CTTCACGCTAAACAAATGCGAATCTCTTTACGATACGGCTTCGGTCCACTTAATAGACGATGTTGCAGCGATTCGGTTTACACTAAATTCTACCGCAATTGTTGAAACTAAAGGAAAAAGGATATCACATTAGGGTATGGGGGTATAGTATGGGGCACATTCGTGAATCCAAAGGCAAACTGCTGGCGCGGACCCGTCGCATACGCGGCCAAGTGGAAGCCATTGAGAAAGCACTCGATGCCGATCAGGATTGCGGCGATGTTCTCCAATTAATTGCGGCCACCCGCGGGGCCATCAATGGGTTGATGAACGAAGTGATTGAGGGCCATATCCGCTTTCACGTGCTTAGCCCTAAAGCTACCGGGGCCGAGCGCGAGGGTGCAGACGAGTTGATCGACATCGTTCGTTCCTATCTCAAGTGAGGTTGGCGCCTTAGACAGTACTTCTTTACTGTGAAATTTTTTCCTTATTCCGCTTTTCATTTTCTGAGTTGATGACTCAAGTACCTTTCTTTCGAACCCAACATGACTGAAGTACCGTTGTTCTTCCGTACTCTGCCCCGTTAGGATTTCCTCATTAACTTTGTGCTCCAGGTAAATACTGATTGGAAATGCTCCAGGTAAATTCAGGTCGAAAATTGGGCGCGCACTCGAAGGTCTTGTTAGCGTGCGCATTCCTGCTTTGCTGGACTTCGATCGGTGTGGCCCAGACCAGCACGGCACAGTTGACAATAAACGGGACGGTTGTCTCTTCGTTAAGTTTAGTATTTCAGAACAATCCCAGTGTTGGGACAAATGGATTTTGTCCGCTGACCAACTCCGGTACGAACAATGTAGGGTTGGATCTCGGTACGGCATCATTTTCCGGAGGCAGTGACAGTCTCGCTTGCGTGGCTTACGCGCATATTGGGGGTGCGGTCTACCAGGTGAGCAGCGCTTTTGATGTGGTGGTGACCAAGGCCAACACCAGCAGCCCGAATTACAGACTCGCGGCGGAGATATCCGCCGCACCTCCCGCCAATGTGGTCTGGCTGATTAACAACATTACTTTGACGAATACGGCATTTACCCAGTTGGACGCCAACGACAACTACTCTCAGGCGATAACCAAGACCTTGCAGGTACAGGTAAAAAACAACGTGCCCGGACAGGCCTTGCTGGAAACGATTACTTTCCTGGCCACAGCGAATTGATTTAGGTACAGAAAATGGTGAAACCACACAAAGCGATTCGTAACCTGGCCCTGGCGGCCTTGCTGCTCGGGGGTCCAGCCCTGTTTGCTCAAACTGCCAACGGGACGATTAATGCCACCCTCATCAACAAAAGCGGACTGACCCTGGTCTTCGATACGGATGCTGGAGGCGTGGCGCTGGGAGCCAACGGCAGTTCTGCCGCCAGCGCCGGTTTCGGAATTATTTCTGCGTTCGGACCTTTGGCTGGCGGCGTGACCAGGCCGAGCGTTGGACCGGCAACTTTTACGGTGCAGACCCTGTTTGACGTGAACGTGATCGAAGGCGGCTTAGCCAGTGCTAACTACACGCTTACCGCAAACCTGGCGGCGGCCGCAGCCACGGGAATGTCATACAAGGTCGACGCGGTGACTTTGACAACGGCAGCCCAGACGATCCAGGTCAATGGAACGTATAACACCGACGTTCCGCACAGCCTGGGGCTGGTCGTCTCCATGTCGGCTCCCGGAGCAGGCGGACCCAATGTCGGATTTCCGATCACCGCAACTATTAATTTCACGGCTACGGCCAATTGAGTTTTGAAAGAAACAAAATGAAGGAAAAAGGATACAAGGAGAAAAACAAAATGAAAAAGCTAGTTCTGATCACCATCGTTGCAATGATTGTGACGCCGGCACTGCTGGCCGCCCAAACCGCTACGGGAACATTGACAGTGAATGCGACCGTCAACTCGTCCATCAACCTGGTATTTAACAGCGATGCCGCAGGCGTTGCGCTTTCGGCCGGCGCCGGCACCAACAACGCTACGCTGAACTTCGGCAACGTCTCTGCCTTCGGCGCAGTGGCCGCCGGCATCACCCGCACCACCACCGCAACCACCTTTACAGTAAGCACGCCCGTGGACGTGTTGGTAACCAAGGCAAACTCTGCCAGCGCCAACTACACGCTCAAGGCGCAGTTGGGCGCAGCCGACGCCGTAAATACCTGGCAGGTCGGAGGCACGGCAGTGACGAATGCCGCCCAGTCAACCATTACTGCCACTGGTGCATACGGCTCGAATGTGGCGGAAGCCATTGCATTGACCGTTCCATTCACGACGGCAAATGCCACAGCCATCAGCAACACCATCAACTTTACAGCGACCGCCAACTAAGTTTGGCCGACGCGCTGTTGTGATGGTTGGTCAAGAACTGGCAGGAGGTGTGGATCCAAGATTCACACCTCCGTTTCAGTCTTCCAGTTGGATTATCACGATCCAAATTGTCCAGAAATCCATGGGCCGAACCACTGACCTCGCTGCACTGGCGCCCAAAATCGTATTTTCTCGCAGATTCTTAATCCCAATCCTCGCCTGCCATCTCTTGCCCCCGCGGTGCTTGATATGGCTTGTGTTGCTTCGCGACCTCTGTGGTTTGGGAGCAAGTCCAGATGCGAAGCGGAGCGCCCGTAATTCTTCTTGGATTAGAAGAATTTAAGAGTGAGCAATATTGACCAGATTATCTGCTGACATGGAGCATACTATTCCACTTTTGGAACTTTTCTAGTGGACCGAGAGTGAATTGCCATTCAACAAAGCATGAAGGACCGTCGAGTAGCGTCGATTCCGATGCTCTATCGCTATTTCCGACCAGTACTGGAATTAAGGAGAAAACAGTGAATCATCGAAGATCTGTAACTGCTTTAATGTTCGCGTTGTCAATCGTAACTACTTGGCAAGCCGCTGTTTGCCAGAATGTGATCGAAAATCCAACGAACGCTCAGACCATCGTGCAGCCGCCAGGAACAGATTTCAATGTGACGGGAGTGCAGTCCCTGTGGGGGCCAGACTTCAGGATCAACCAAGAAAGTGCCTTTACCGTGTTCCGCGATCTGACGCAAACCGGCGCATGGTTCATGGTCATGCGCAATGATGGAAATTCGACAGGGGATATTCAATTCTTTGGTAACTTTGCAAATGGAAGCTCTCTGAACCCAGCCGGTGGCGCGACAAGAAGTATAGGAACTGTGGCTAGTCTCCGGACTGACGTGGTTGCCAATGAAGTGACAGCTGTCGACAGCGGAGTCAGGTTTCCTGATGGTTCACTGCCGACAAAAGCTCAGGTGGCAGGCCCAACCGGACCGCAGGTCCCAACCGGACCGACGGGCGCTACTGGACCGCAAGGACCTCCAGGACCACAAGGGCTTACGGGACCCCAGGGACCTCCAGGACCGCCCACACACACAACCGCTACTTGCTCTCAGGTCTCGTCGAACGGGCCCAGCCCTGTGGCGGACTGCAGTTGCGCAGGAAGGCTGATTTCTAAGGTCCTTGCTCCGGCATCAAGTGATTTCAGCGGACACGGCTCTACGTGCAACGCAACCTCTGATACAGGTCCCTGTAGCGCTAATGGCTCCAAGCTAGTGGGCACACTCAATTTCACTTCAGGCGCATGCTGCGTATGTGCGGTGCAGTAAATCAGACCCAAGAGATCAAAAAGGTCGTCGCCAGCGGGCTCTTCCGTGCCTGAACAGGCCTTAGTTTCTGGATCGGAGTACACAGCTGCCTGCGGAGTTCGGTCTCTGGTTTAGAATCAGAGCTTAGAAATTATCAATTTCAAACCTCTTGGAGTACCATTTGTTATAAGGGCACTGTTCCTGTTACTCCATTGAGAGGCCAAGTTTGCGCGTCATTGTTCCCGCAGGGCTGGAGGGTAAAGAAGCTGAACTTTACCGCCAATTAGATCCTAACCAGCTCCCAAAACATATCGCCATCATCATGGACGGCAATGGCCGCTGGGCCAAGCGCCGCCACTTGCCGCGCATTGCCGGGCATAAGAAAGGCGTGGAAGCTGTCCGTCATGTCGTGGAAACGGCGGCTCGAATCAAACTTCCGGCGCTCACGCTTTATGCGTTCTCGGCGGAGAACTTTGTCCGCCGGCCACGCACGGAGATCACCTTCCTGATGAAGCTGTTACAGGTATATCTGAAGAACGAACTACCCCTGATGCAGCGCAACAACATCCAACTCGCATTCATAGGACGCTACCAGCAGTTGCCCCCGGAGGTGCAGGACATCATGACCTGGGCCAAAGAAGAGACCTCCCGCAACACCGGCATGGTCATGACGCTGGCCCTGAATTATGGCGCACGCTCCGAGATCGTGGACGCCTTTCGCTCCATCGTAGACATGGCAACCAGCAACGGCGGCCTGCACCATTTGCAGATTGATGAAGAGATGGTCAACCGGCATCTTTACACGCGCAATTTGCCCGAACTGGACCTGGTAATCCGGACCAGCGGCGAGCTGCGCCTGAGTAATTTCCTCTTATGGCAAGCCGCTTACGCAGAGATCTACGTCACCGACACTCTCTGGCCCGACTTTCGCGGCTGGCATCTGCTGGAATCGATAGCCGACTACCAAACCCGAGAGCGACGTTATGGGGGGTTGATAAGGGCGAACGGGAAGAAATAGCGGATCTCTTATCTTAACTGCGGCGTAGATTTCGCCTAACAATTTGCCCTTCTTCTCTCCCTCCCGCTATGCTGGTTTCCGATGAAACGCGTCCTCACCGCAGCCGTACTGATTCCGCTGGTGCTGGTCGCTGTCTTTAAGGCTCCTCTGTGGCTGTTTGCCCTGGTCATTGCCGTGGTGGCCTTTCTCACTATCCACGAATACCTGGCAATGATCGCAGCTTATGGAATCGAACCGCTGCCCTGGATGACATATGGCATGGTCTTACTTGTTGTGGGCGGTGTCTTCGCCAGCAACGATCCACAACTGCTTGGATACTTCACGTGGAGCACCTGGCTCTTCCGCTGCTGGACTGTGCTTCTGTTGCTTTCCATGGCTTTCGGGATTCCTGTGGTCTTCCGCCAAAACCTGCGCATGGCGCTTCCAGCTTCGGCTGCGTCGGCGTTTGGCGTCCTTTATATTGCCGCTCCGCTCTCGCTGTTGATCGTAATGCGCCACGACGAAATTCAATGCTTTCTGGTGATTTTTATCCTGCTGGCTTCCTGGGCAGGCGATACAGCGGCGTACTATGCGGGCAGGGCCTTTGGACGGCACAAGCTCGCCCCTGTAGTCAGCCCCAACAAGAGTTGGGAAGGATCAATCGCTTCGGTTGTCGCTACGATTCTCGCAGCCTTTGTGTTGTTGCACTATTATCCCCAGATCAGCAGTTGGTTCAGCGGGCTAAAAACCGCCTATTGGCTCTCTCCCGCCCATTCAACCGCAACTGGGTCGGTGATCGTTCCCTGGTGGCAGATCATTCTGTTGGGAATCATAACCAACGTTGCAACCCAGCTTGGCGACCTGTTTGAGTCAGCCATCAAACGGGGAGCGCAGGTCAAAGATTCCGGATCGCTTCTGCCTGGACATGGCGGCATGTTGGACCGGATCGATGCCTTGCTCTTTGCCATTCCTGCGGTGTGGTACTATGCAAATCTCACTGGATTTCTCGAAAAATCAGTCTTTCATCGATGAAGCGCATCGCCATTCTTGGCTCGACCGGTTCCATAGGCAACAGTACTCTCAGCGTCATCGAATCGAATCCGGACCGCTTTGAGCTTGTAACCCTGGCCGCCGGGTCGAATGTCGATGCTGCCCTTGAGCAGGCCCGCCGCTGGAAGCCGAAAATTCTCTCACTTGCGTCAGAACAGGACGCCGATCGTGCCGGCCGCCGCCTTAAATCCGAGGGACTAGGTCATATCGAACTTGTTTATGGCCAGCCCGGAACCGTGCGAGTTGCAACTCACTCTGAAGTGGATTTTGTGGTGAGCGCAATCGTAGGGGTTGCGGGGCTGAAAGCTACTTATGAGGCGGTGCGTGCCGGCAAGGAAGTAGGTCTGGCCAATAAGGAGTGCATGGTAGCTGCCGGCGAGTTGATTACCGAGGAAGCTCGCCGCCAAGGCAAGCCCCTGCTGCCTATTGATAGTGAGCACAACGCCGTTCACCAGTGCATGAGAGGCGGCCGCATGGCAGAGGTCGAGCGTGTATGGCTTACCGCCAGCGGAGGTCCGTTTCTAAATACTCCCAAGTCTGAATTTGAGGAAATCACGGTGGCGCAGGCTCTCAATCACCCTACATGGAAGATGGGGCGCCGGATCACCATCGATTCAGCCACGCTGATGAATAAGGGCTTCGAGGTAATTGAGGCGTGCCGCCTGTTCAATCTTCCCCCAAGCCGGGTCAATGTGATCGTGCACCCTCAATCGACGATCCATTCCATGGTGGAATTCAACGATGGCAGTATCCTGGCCCAAATATCAGTGACCGATATGCGCCTGCCCATTCTGTATGCGCTCACCTTCCCTGATCGCATTGCGTCCGGCCTTCGCTTTAATGTGCTGGACTTGAAGAGACTGGATTTTTGTCCGCCCGACCTCGATAAGTTCCCGTGCTTGCGCCTGGCATACGAAGCTGCTGAAGTTGGAGGAGCCAAGACCGTCGCCCTCAATGCCGCCGACGAGGTCGCAGTGGCGGCCTTCCTAAACCGGGAGATTGGATTTGCCGATATTCCCAGGGTGGTGGAACAAACGATTATTGAAACGAATGATCGTTTTCCTGAATCTATAGAAGAGGTTTTAGCCCTGGACGCACAGGCACGTGAGTTGGCCCGTCAGAAACTCTCGCATCAACTGACCCGCTAGCAACCCCTGCAAATCGCGGTTAGAATAGTAGTCTTGGCACTTTTATGTCCTTTCTAATATACGTCGCTTCTTTCATTCTTATCTTAGGGATACTGGTCTTTGTCCACGAATTTGGCCACTATGCTGTGGCCAAGCTTTGTGGCGTCCGGGTTGAGGTATTCAGCCTGGGTTTTGGGAAGCGCATTCTGGGCTTCAAAAGGGGCGATACAGACTACCGGATCAGCATCTTGCCCCTGGGCGGGTACGTCAAAATGGCCGGGGAAAACCCCTTGGACTCCCGAACGGGTGATCCGGGAGAGTTCACCAGCCATCCTCGTTGGCAGCGCTTTCTGATCGCAATCGCTGGTCCCGTGATGAACATTTTGCTGGCAATTGTAGTGCTGACGGGCGTGTTCATGGTGCATCACTACTACTTTGCCTTCGAGCGGAAACCAGCACAGATTGCGTGGGTACGGACCGGTTCGGCGGCGGAAACAGCCGGTGTTCAGCCTGGTGACACCATCGTCAATATCAAGACCTATGGACTTTTATCGACCAGCACCATCGCCAATCCGACCTGGGACGATCTATTGAGGAAAGTTGCCATCAATTCTGGCCGGAAGGTTGATCTGCTCCTTCAGCGTGGAGACAAGCTACTGCCAGCAACCATCTATCCTAAGGCAGAGGGTCCCGACGAAATCGGCCAAGCAGGCTTGACTTGGGAGCAACCGGTGCAAGTCGCGGTGCTCGAACCGGGGTCGCCTGCGGACAAAGCAGGCATTCAATTAAAAGACACGATCTTGGCCCTGAACAAAAGACCCATTAAGAACATGGGGGAACTTGCTGACCGTCTTCAGGAAGCCAAGGGCGCTCCCGTCGAAGTTGCAGTGCAGCGTGGCCAATCGCAGATGTCGTTCCAGGTCACGCCCATTTTTTTGAAACCTGATGATGGCGAACAGAAGAGATATGTGATTGGCATCCGTGGCGGGCTAGACAGGGAGGATGAAAAGCTCCCATTCAAGGCAGCTTTCACAGCCGCAGTTGATGATTGCCGGAGCAACTCGCTCCTGATTTTTGAGCTGGTTGGGAAGATGATTCAGCGCCACTCGATGAAGCAGATTAGTGGCCCCATAGGAATTGCCAAAGTTTCTGGAGAGGCGCTGAAGGCAGGCTTGATTCCCATGTTTTCCGTGATGGCCTTGATCAGCATTAATTTGGCTATTTTTAACCTTTTTCCCATCCCAATTCTCGACGGCGGCTTGATGCTGATGTTGCTGATCGAAAGCATCATGCGGCGCGATATCAAGCAGCAGGTGAAGGAACGGGTTTACCAGGTCGCCTTCGTCTTTCTGGTTCTGTTTGCTGCGATGGTCATCTACAACGATATTACTAAAACCTGGCCCGGACATCCGCTGTAGTTGACATGATTTTATCCAGATCGCTATTATGACCTTACAAGCCGCCGGATTGTCCCGGCGGTTTTTATTTGTCCGGCAATTTTGCGCGCGCTCATCCGTTCCGCACGGATGGGCGTTTTACTTTGGAGGGAAAAAATGACGGATTGTGAAATCCTGATGCTGGTGGAGCGATTGGAACGCTGTCTTTTCTTGCCCAGCGAATTTCATCACCAGGACCATCTTGCCGTAGCGGTCGCCTACCTCTATACCGCTGACTTTGAAGCAGCGCTGGAGAAGCTGCGTGCCACGCTCTCCAGGTTTCTCGCCCATCATGGCGCCGGAGGATACAACGAAACCCTCACCCGCTTCTGGCTTCTTCAAATCGAAAAGCGCATCGACCGTACGCTGTGTTTGCAAGAATCGGTGCGCAGGGTCAGGGCAGAGCTAGGACGAAAAGAAATGATCTACGAATTCTATTCCCGCGAAAAACTGAACTCCCCACAAGCCAAGCAGGAATGGATGGAGCCGGATTTGAAGAGTAGCTGTTAGTTTTTAGCCATTAGCTCTTAGCCCTTAAGCGCTTTGTCCCCAAAGCACATCATTGTTCAATCAACCGAAGCATTTCGTTCATCCCGGAATTCCTACGTGTTTCTTCGCATGGTTCAAGCTCCACGACATTAAGAAGCGTAGACTAAAAGACTGATTGTTTGGAAGCTAAGAGCTAATGGCTAAAGGCTAAGTCTAATCGCTGCTCCGCTAACATCCATGATCCCAATCCGTCCAACCTTACAGATGTTGAGCCAAGAGCAGCCAAGGGAGAGTACAGGGTGGAAGTTTTCGCACCCGGTTTCTGTTGCTGTCCATTGTGTTGTTCTATGGGTCTTGTTTCACGGCGGACCTAAACCGGTTTTGCTGAATCCTTCGTCGATTCAGTATGGCGAACATGGGACGGCCACGCTTGTTTACCTCGCGCCTCGAGGTCCACAGCAAACGCTCACTGCAGCATCCCGCAGGGGAGCTCTTACTTTTTTGCGAGCATCGCGAGCGAAGCATGAACATGAGAGTTTCCGGCCGCAACCCGCGGAAGAGCCAAAAAAACCAGAGACTGCGGACGCTAAGGCAGGCTCGCCATATGGTTCCGCATTTGACGGAGCATTAACCGGCTCGGATGTCAGGCCAGCCATCCCCACCCACTTTCCCGATCCGCCGAACCTGCGGACATTTGTCCCTTATGGAGTTCAAGGCGACGTGATCGTAGAGGTCACGATTGACGCTGAGGGCAATGTCGTTGAAACCAAGGTACTAAAAGCTATCGGCTACGGCGTCGAGGAAAAGGTGCTGCAGGCGGTAAAGAACTGGCATTTCCGTCCAGCCACCAGAGATGGCGTGGCCATCCCCTCCAAGCACGACGTCTTATACCATTTTCCAAGCTAAATAGACCGTTTCACCTGCGGGCTCCTTCGGCTGGCACCTCGGGACAGGGGACTGCGCTCCACGCTTCTAAAAATTACCCACTTACCAAATTACCCACTTACTCAATGAGATCACTGTTTTTCCAGATCAGCCTTCACCGGAACGGTGTTGCCAACCTCAACTGTGATTGAGGTCACCCAATCCTTGTAGCCGCCCAGTGACAATGCAATGCTGTGCTCACCGGGTGGGAGCTTAAGGGTCGAGGGGGTGCTGCCCATAATGGCGCCGTCCACGGTTATAGTTGCAAACCGGGGACTGGAACTGATTGAGACGGTGCCGGTCTTAATAGGTTTTCCCGGTGCGCTGTTCGTGGCAGTGACGGCTGGTGTCTTGGGCTGGTCTGCAGGCTTTGTGATCACCGGCTTGGGTTGGTCCACCGGCTTGGGAGGTTTAGGCTCTTTGACCGGCGGGGACGATTCCGTCAGGTACTCACGATCTTTCTCCAGGGCAGCTACCGAGGCCCCTGTTCCCACTTCAAGCGCCTTGAGAATAGCACGGTAATTCTCTTTATTGCCTTGCAGCAGCAACCCGGAGCTTTTTCCGTCGGGCGTCCGGTATTCGATGCCGATAAAGTGCAAGCGAGTCCGGCGCAAGCCGAAAATCACCGACTCCGACTCCGAGGCTTGCACCTTGACCTTGCTGATTGCGCTGATTCGGCCGTGCGCCTGCTGGCCGTAGCTCAATCCAGTCACTGATTTGGCGGGTATGTCGACCTTGGTTCCATCGTTGAGTTCAAGGACGATGTGCTCCAAGGAAATGTTCAGGTGATTGTTCCAATCGCTCGGGTCAACGTCAGATTGAACGGTCCCTCCACAATAACGGACCCTGTCCCAAGAACCTTCCGCAAGGGCATAAGTGGCGAGCAAGATACAAAGAACCAACACGCATGGCCGGCAAGCAATACGCATGTGTTCCCTCCCATTCTGCATTAGTTTGAGGATATTCTACATTTAGTTTCCATGCCGTGGAGACAGAAAATCCGATTGAGGATATTTGATGTTTGGATACGGCATATTAAATCGGGTGATCGGGACATCAGGTGATCGGGTGATCGGAAAAACGAAAGCTGACACGGAGGCTCTTCAACGAGATCTTTTTCTTCAGGATACGGGACTATCCCGTAACCTCTCGATGAGGCTGGCTCAAAAAATAGTTCATTCAGGCTTTCCGATCACCCGATGTCCCGATGATCCGATCACCCGATTTGTTGTGGACTTTTCCCTCTGCTAGACTCTTGCAAGCCAATGCTCTTCAAGACGCAAAGCGCCGCCGTCTATGGAATCGACGCCAATATTATTGAAGTCGAAGTAGATATCGGTGCGCGCCAAACCGACAACAAAGAAAATTTCCACACTGTGGGCTTGCCGGACGCCGCTGTCCGGGAGAGCAAGGAACGGGTTCGTGCAGCGCTTAAGAATTGCGGCTACGATGTTCCCTCCTCGCACATCACGATCAACCTGGCTCCAGCGGACATCAAGAAAGAAGGCTCAGGCTTTGATCTTCCCATGGCCATGGGCATCGTCGGCGCATACGGCGGACTGGTCAAGAAAGAGCTTCAGGATTTCGTCATGGTCGGCGAACTCTCACTCGATGGCGGCCTGCGTGGAGTGCGCGGAGCCCTGCCAATTGCTATTGCAGCACGCGCAAAGAAGATTCCGAACCTGATTGTCCCTGAAGTCAATGCGCGCGAAGCAGCAGTGGTCAGCGGAGTGAACGTCTATCCGGTCAAATCACTGATTGATGTGGTCAACCTGCTGAACACCGGCAACGGCGTCGTGCCTATTCAGGTTGATACCACGCGCATGTTATCGGCGGACGAATCCTACTCGGCGGACTTTAAAGATGTTCGCGGACAATTCACTGCCAAGCGAGCCCTGGAGATCGCCTCTGCCGGCGGACACAACATCCTGATGATCGGCCCACCGGGCTCAGGCAAGACCATGCTGGCGAAACGCATTCCCAGCATCCTGCCGCCGCTGACCTTTGAAGAAGCCTTGGAGACCACCAAGATCCACAGCGTAGCCGGTGTGCTCGACGCTGCGGCTGGACTGGTGAGCACTCGCCCCTTCCGCTCCCCCCACCACACGATTTCCGATGCCGGGCTGATCGGTGGCGGAGCCATTCCCCGGCCAGGAGAGGTTTCACTCGCGAACAATGGCGTCCTTTTCCTCGATGAATTGCCGGAGTTTCCGCGCAGCGTTTTGGAAGTGATGCGCCAGCCTTTGGAAGATGCGACGGTGAGCATTGCCAGGGCCGCAATGTCGCTCACGTTCCCTGCGCGTTTCATGCTGGCTGCAGCAATGAATCCCTGTCCATGCGGATATTTTTCCGATCGCACCCGTGAATGCCATTGCACCCCGGCGATGATCCAGCGCTACGTTTCAAAGATTTCCGGCCCGCTCCTCGACCGCATTGACATTCACATTGATGTACCAGCCGTAAATTACAAAGAGCTTCGAGGCCCTGACGGCAACACCGAGGGTTCATCTCAGATCAGGGACCGGGTCATCCGCGCGCGCCAAATCCAGCTCAATCGTTTTGCGCAAGCCGGTGAAAAAATCTACTCCAATTCCCAAATGGGCACCCGCCACATCAGGACCCATTGCGAACTAGACAGCGAAAGCGAACGCATGCTGGAGCGCGCCATGCAACAACAAGGCCTGAGCGCCCGTGCGCACGACCGCATCCTGAAAGTAGCCCGCACCATCGCCGATCTCGAAGGCGCTCTCCATCTGGAAAGCAAACATATTGCAGAGGCGATTCAATATCGGACGCTGGATCGGACATACTGGACGTAGTCGCGAGCTGCTGGCTTCTAGCTACTGGCTACTAGCTGCCAGCCACAACGCAATCGATTTCAACGTGCATACCGCATCCTGACTTCTCGCGGGAAGCGCAGGGTGGCAATTCCGCAAAAAGTTTTGCAAGAACGCGCCTGGATTGCGTTCCTACTGTGGAAGTTGCAAGAGCAATCGATTCAGAAAGGAACCTATGATTAAGCGAGCTTGTGCATTTGTAATTGTGTTATTGGTGGGAATTTGGCCTTCGGGGTTGTCACGAATTTGGGCCCAGGAAGCTGGTGAGCAAAACACGGCTCGACAAAGCGCGCCGCAGAAGAACACCGTTGAAAAACAAGCCAAAGATACAATGGAATTGAACGATGCGGGCCTTTCTCCCGACAAGCGGAAGGAAATGGCGAGAGTCATCAAAGTCTTTTATCTTCCCGCGATATCATCGCCTACCGATTTACAAGACGTGGTGAACGCGTTGCGTACGATTCTGGAAATCCAGCGAGTCCAGCAGATTCCTTCCAGCAATTCCATTATCGTGCGCGGAACGGCAGAGCAGGTGGATTTAGCGGAAAAGATCATTGACGATATTACCCAGGACAGGAAAAAAGCCGGAGGAGAATACCACCTGGAATTCAAAATCAACGAGCTCAGCGATGAAAAGAAAATCGATTCCAGGAGCTACAGCCTGGTTGCCGAAACCCGTCAGATAAGCAGGCTTCGCATCGGGTCAAGGATTCCGTTCCACGGCACCGATAAGGACAAGCCATATCTCGATCTGGGCAAAAACATTGACTGCGCCATCCGGACCGAAAATGAGCACGCCATCGGTTTGCGGCTTACGGTGGAAGTTTCAGGTCTGGCCGAGCATGGCGCGGCAGAAGCGGAGCGGTCCGACTCGGTAATCCAGCAATCCAAAATCGAAACCAGCAGCATCCTCGAACTGGGAAAGCCGCTCATGGTCAGCAGCTTTTATGATCCTTCCAGCAGGCACAATGTCCAGATTGAAGTCACAGCCACGCGCACGAGGTGAGTGAACAATTTCCTGCTCGGGATAGAATGCTACTACCTATGAACAGGAAATCCTATGTGATCCCCGCGATCTGGTTCGTATTGCTTACGGCGACCGTTTCCGGTGTCGCTCAACAAAATGCTTCGGACACGCCGCGCAAGCTAACAGCAGCCGACTACGCCCAGGCCGAAAAATTTATGGGCTACAACGTTCTTCCGTTGGTGCACCATGTCATGGGGCGTCCGAATTGGCTGCCGGATGATCGCTTTTGGTACCGTACGACGACCGCTGAAGGAAGCATGTTCGTGCTTTTTGATCCAGCGAAGAAAAGTGGCCAGCCTGCTTTTGACCATGCCCGGCTCGCATCTGCGCTCTCCAGTGGAACCGGCCAGCCTGTTGACGCGGCCCATCTGCCTTTTGTCGATTTTGAATTCTCCTCTGATGGCCGCTCTATCCTGCTCCAGGCTCGTGGCAAGCGTTGGAGATGCGATCTGGGATCGTACCAATGTTCAGCCGAAGCAGGCGGGAACCAGGAGAGGCCAGGAGGACGGGGCAATTTGCGCGCGCTGGAGGTGATCTCTCCCGACAAAAAGAGTGCCGCGTTCATCCGCAATTTCAATCTCTGGGTGCGCGATGTTGCCACTGGAAAAGAGGCGCAGCTTACTACCGATGGCGTAAAAGATTTTGGTTATGCCACCGATAACGCCGGATGGGTTCACAGCGACCGGCCCATCCTGCTTTGGTCGCCGGACTCGAAGAAGATCGCGACCTTTCAACAGGACCAGCGTGGAGTCGGCGAGATGTACCTGGTGGAAACCAAGGTTGGCCATCCCACGCTGCAGGCATGGAAGTATCCCCTGCCCGGCGATGACGTCGTTACTACAATTCAGCGCGTGATCATCGAAGTGGATGGACCGCGCGTGGTACGCCTGAAGATGCCTCCCGATCAGCATCGCTCTTCACTATGCGATCACGTTGCCTGCCGGGGAACCGAATGGGCGGACGTTGAATGGAGTCCTGACGTAACTCACCTTGCGTTTCTCTCCACCTCGCGCGACCACAAGCATGAGACGCTTCGAGTCGCGGATGCAGCGACCGGGGCAATCCGGGATGTTCTCGAAGAGACGGTGGCGACCCATTACGAACCTGGGAATGGACGCGTCAACTGGCACGTCCTCACAGCCTCCAATGAGGTGATCTGGTTTTCCGAGCGCGATAATTGGGGACACCTCTATCTCTACGATCTTGCCACCGGAAAGCTCAAGCATCAAATTACAACCGGCGAGTGGAATGTAAGCCAGTTATTACGGATTGACGAAAAGAATCGCCTGCTCTACTTTCTGGGTGTTGGCCATGAGAAAGGCCGCGATCCTTACTTCAGTCATCTCTATCGCATTGGCTTCGACGGCAAAAACCTGACTCTGCTTACACCCGAAGACGCCAATCACGATGTTACGTTCTCTCCTTCCGTACGTTTCATCGTGGATAATTTTTCCAAGCCTGACGTTCCCCCAACGGCAGTGCTGCGCGATTTGGAAGGCAAGAACCTGGCCACCATCGAGAAAGCCGATATTTCCAAGTTGCTGGAGACCGGATGGAAACCGCCCATCTTGTTCAGCGTGAAAGGGCGCGACGGCATGACCGATCTGGATGGATTGATGTTCAAGCCAACCAACTTCGATGCCAACAAGAAATATCCTATCGTTAACCACATTTATCCAGGACCGCAGCAGGGGAGCATTGGAAGCTGGTCGTTTGCGGCTGCGCGCGGAGACCTGCAAGCGCTCGCGGAGTTGGGTTTCATCGTGGTTGAGATTGAGGGCATGGGCAACCCATGGCGCTCCAAGAAATATCACGATGCCTATTACGGCAACATGGGCGATAACACCTTGCCCGACCAAATCGCAGGCATGACTCAATTGGCCCAACGTTATTCCTGGATTGACCTTGACCATGCCGGAATCTACGGTCATTCAGGTGGTGGTTATGCAGCAGCAGACGCGATGTTTCGTTATCCTGATTTCTTCAAGGTTGGCATATCCGAGGCAGGAAACCACGACAACCGTGAGTACGAAGACGATTGGGGAGAGCGATATCAGGGACTCCTGCAGCGCAAGCCCGATGGCGGCACCAACTATGACGACCAGGCGAACCAGAATATTGCCAAGAACCTGAGAGGACATCTGCTGCTCGCGCACGGCACCACAGACGACAATGTGCCCCCGTACAATACCCTGCTGGTGGTTGACGAGTTGATCAAAGCCAACAAGGATTTTGATCTGCTTTTGCTCCCCAACCGGGCACACGGATTCGGCGACGAGCCTTACATGGTACGCCGCCGCTGGGACTACTTTGTCCGCTATCTGATGGGTGCAGAGCCTCCGCAAGGATACGAGTTGCATGCACGGCCTCGGTCTGGACCGTGATAATTGACACAGCAAGAAAAAATCCACCACGGAGTCACGGAGACGCGGAGAAAAACCAAAGATTAGCCACGAATTAACGCGAATGAACACGAATCAAGATCACAGTTTAAAAAAAGAGAATGCGAGAAACCCAAAAGCGACGAAACCTACATAAATAAAGTTTTTGATCTTTGATTCCGATTCTTGTTTTTTATTCGTGTTAATTTGCGTGTATTCGTGGCTAAATAAGGTTTTGGGTTTTCCGTGTCTCCGTGGTGGGTTTGGGTTTTGGTTATAATTGCGGCCATGATTCGAATGAAACACTGCCTCTTCGTAGTCCTGATCTTTGCCGGCGTGCTTTGCGCCCAGAATGCTCAACCACCGGCCCCTCAGCAGCAGCAACAGCAACCCGAATTCATTCGTAAAGGGCAGCAGCTCATACGCGAAGGAAAGCTGGACGAAGCCCTGGCTCTTTTTCAGGACACTTTGAAGACCTCGCCCGATTCTATTCCTGCAACCAACGCGGCCGGTGTGGTGCTCGATCTGATGGGAAAGGGTGCAGAAGCGCGCAAGTATTTTTCCAAGGCAATGGAGATTTCATCGACTCCGCAAAGCAAACTCGGGGCGCAAAGAGCGATGGCGATGTCCTATGCCTTCGAAGGAGACTGCAAGAAGACGCTCGAATACGAGCAGCAGGTTTTCGATTACTACACAGGGCAGAAGGATTTCTTTCAACAGGGCGAAGTTGCCGACGAAGGAGCCCGTGTCTGCCTCGATGCCGGAGATTTGGATTCCGCGTTCAAGTGGTACCAGACCGGCCATGACATAGGGCTGCGTGAACCCGATATCAAACCCGATCGCAAGGACCTGTGGGAGTTCCGCTGGGAACACGCTCAAGCCCGAATTGCCATACGGCGTGGTGATAAAGCCGGAGCACAAAAGCACGTGGCCGCAGCCAAAGCCATCCTCGACAAAGGAACCAATCCACAGCAAGCCCCGTTTTTGCCATCCCTGACTGGCTACGTCGCATTCTATGCAGGAGATTACAAAACCGCGCTCGCCGAACTACAAAAAGCCAATCAAAACGATGCGTTCATTCAATGCCTGACTGCGCAGACCTACGAGAAGCTGGGCGATAAGGAAAAAGCCACGGAATATTACAAGAAAGCCGCAGCAACCACGGCACACAACCCTGTAGGCGCGTATGTGAGGATGGTCACTCGGAAAATGAAGCTCTAGGAATTACCGACTTACCCAATATTAACGGCTGCCATTTCCGCTTTTTTCTTGCTCTGAATCTCCATCGCTGCAAGGTTGGGTTCGAAGCAGCGGCGGCAGCGCGCTTCGTACATTCCGGCTGCGCCCACTACGATCAGATCTTCGCTGGCAATCAGGCGCTGAGTATGCTTTGCGGGATTCCCGCACTGCATGCAGATGGCGAGGGCTTTGGTAATCTCGTCCGCTACCGCCAGCAGTTCGGCGTCTTGGCTTGCTCCCGCGGAACGCCAAGTCGTTGGTCTCGCTGAAATGCTGGATCGTATGCTTCTGTATGGACGGCTCGCCAGAACGTCTGGACGTATAAAACAAAGCAACTATAGCAATTGAAGTTGCACTGAATCAGACCGATGGGATTCGGCCTTGATGTCAACTGAAGCAAAAACATGTCTGGCTATGTACTGTAATCGCAACATACGAGTTGGCATTGTGCCCGGCTCTGTATCGAAATCCAGGGCTTGGCGCACTCGCAAGTTCCGTGTCTCGCTGAGTAGCTTCTTCGCAGTATCAAACCGGCCCTGTCCTAAATACTTTTGTGCAAGCCAATCTTCGGTACTAATGTGCTGCTTGACATAGGTTGGCTTGCATTCCGTTGAGAACCAGCACGCCTGTTTAAGCATTGATCCAAGAGTTTTTTCGGTAAAAAATGTTTGCTTTAGGTGCTCTGGGTCGATTAAACGAAAGAGGCGTTTGATGAACCTATTGGCATCGACATTCGGTGAAATTGTTTCAACAATGATCAGGATAGTCCGATCATGAGATACGCGTTTTAAGTCCTTCAGTTTTGTAACAACGTCATCCAGTAAATGAAGAGCGTTCTTCACAACGATGACATCGAATGTATGTTGCCATTCCAAGCCAAGTTCATATATCCAATCTTGCTGTAATACCGCAACGTTACTATTGAGGGCTAAACGTTCTCGTGCTCTCTCAACCATTCCAGTGCTAATATCGATCCCTAGAAATTCTGTGCGTTGAAATTTACGACTCAAAGAGTCGAGCAAAAGACCGGAGCCACAACATAGCTCCAAGACCCGCGAAGGTGAGGCAGGGAAAAATGAGAGTACAGTCTGTGTGATCTTGTCATCTCGATACCACGGCCATGTTTCTAGCCACTCAGCCATTCGCGAGTAATGCAGAATGAGGCGTTCCTGGAGAGCCGAGTCACTGGAATTTTTGTTCATCTTCGGTCTCATCGTCTTTATTTTATTTTTCTTCTGGCCTCAACCGCCAGTGCTTAAAAGGCCCTGTACTTGTGGATAAAAGGCATAATCTGAGGAAATCACCGCGAAAACTCCCTAACGGGAACAAAAGTCATAGTTCGGGCTGGAGATCCGCTAGGGATGTTCTGAGATGTTCAGGAACGAAATCCTGATACTTAGTAAGTAACTCACGCACCTCATTGCGTTGGTCTTCATTTAGCCCTGCTGCACGCATCAGTTGCTTTTCAACGCTGAGTTGCTGAACGATGTCTTCGGCTCGTTGCCACGCAGTTTTCAAAAGTCCATCATTTTGCTTAGCGAATTCAGTATATCTATCTCTGAACAGTTCCATTATCTCTTGGGCGGATAGCCTATCTTGCTCATTGTAAAAACATTTTTCCAACAGGCGGCTCAAAGCCGGCGGCAGACTTGTTTGGACACTCTTCTGATGCTCTTCAACCAATCGTTGGATGTTTGATACGATTTCTCGCTCCCGATCCGCACGATCCTTCGAATCGTGATGTGGGGCGTTAAAGGGCATGAAAGGGTACTTCATAAGACAAAGCGCATAAATAGTTGCGCCCATAGCCCAAACATCGGATTTGAGAGAAATGCTTTTTCCTTCTATTACCTCAGGTGCGCGCGTCCGAAGCGTTCCAAGAAGGCGCCGATCAGAGGGCATCTTATCCGGGAGCGAACTCAGACAGCCAAAATCGCCAAGTACGTAGATCCTTGCTTGGGATCCGCTGGCAAGAATACCACAATTATCAGGCTTGATGTCGGTATGGCGAAGCTTATGCCAATGCAACCGAGCGAGACCTGAAAAAAGTTGGCTCGCAATGTCGAAAATTTCCAGGATATTTCGACGGGGGCCGTCTTTCTTAGCTAAATCCTCGAGAGAACCCGTCCAAAGAGGCTCGAGAATCCATGTCTCGCCTTGTTTATGTCGCAGAAGACGTGGGTTGCTCAGATTCTCGTGCGGACTGGCTAACAAATTTATCGCTGACACATCGCGCTCTACAGCTGCCAATTCTCCATCGACCGTCTTATAACGTTTGAGAGCGACAATTTTTTCCGGAGCACTACCTGGGCTCGTGTTGGCACCAGCGTATACCTCTTTCCATGCACCCTCAGTACCTAATGGGGCAACCAGGCGATAGGGAGTTGGGGCCTCAGGGAGCGTAATCAGTTTTTTTGCTGATTCTGCCCGGAAGCTTAAACGACCCACGATCCCAGCCAAATCATTAACAACGTTGGGATGCACTAAAAGTAGGTATTGAGATCTACTCAGTGGAGAACGAACTTCGCTCTGCCAGTACTCCCTGAGGGTTCGATACTCGAACCCGAGAGCAGCGGAATCGATGATCCAAACATCATACGGTTTTTTTTGAGGACGTCCGATAACGTCAAATTCGGTTGAGTCAAATGCGTAATAATATTCAGCATCGTCCGGAGAGCAGCTTAATCGTGCTTTTACGAGAGTCCGCAAATTTTGACCATACTCGACCGAATCGATTTCGCGAAGCCTATGGTAGACATCCTCGCTCAAAAGAAAAACTTTGAATAAATCTCGTGACAGTAGCCGGGACGCAAGATCCCTTAAAATAGGATCACCAGATCCATCCTCCGACCAAGATTTGATACTTGACCAAATATCGGAATCATCAAGTTTAAGAAACTGTTTCGACGAAATCTGTTCAATAGGCTTTAATGCTATAGCGGTCCGTAACGCTTCCGAATGGCATGACAAAGCATTGTTGGTCGCAAGTAGCCTAGCTCGCTTAAATAATAAGGCAAGCATCCGAGTGGCCGCAAGGGTGGTCTTATGATGATAAACAAGCCTGTACATACTCTCACGGGCGTATAGAAATTGCACCAAGGTGCTAAGTCCTTTGCGCCCGTCGATTGCTATCACCCAAGCTGGATTAGAGGCTTCTAGATAGCGCGCGGGGAGTCGCGCAAATCGAAGAGACCGGATAATCCATTCCAGATCATGTGCACCATATGTTACTCCAGCAGCACGTGTGTCTCGCCCGATAAAATCTAGCCGATCCACATCAAGATTACCCTCAAGCAATGGCATTAGGAAATCCAAATGGTGCTTACCAGTGAAAAATCTTAGGACATCGGATCCGATATCGCGGAACTGTTGATGGGACATCGGTTGCGACAAGAGTGCTCCAATTGCGGTATCTCTGTCTGCAAGTATCCTATTACCCATGTGCTCGTGGAATTGATCAAATCCTCGAGGAATAGCCCAGCATTCCTCCCAAACGTGGGAAAGAGGTCCATGCCCTATATCGTGGAGTAACGCTGCAACGGAAAATGCCAAGCAGTCGCGATGGGTTAAGTGGAGACACTCGGGAAAGCCATCTTCTGCGCGAGGTTGCCGTCCAATTAGTGAGCTGACTATGCGGCGAGCAACGTGGAAACTTCCAAGTGAGTGTGGAAAACGGGTTGTTTCTATTCCTGGGTAAACCAGCGAACTCAGGCCATTTTGGCGTATTCGACGGAGTCTCTGCAATTCAGGAGTTCGAAGAATTTCGCGAATATATTTGCCATCTTCGGCATCTTCAATTTCAATAAGGTTGTGAACTGGATCGCGGAAAACGTAGTATTCCCCTCCAAAAGGGGCCTGATGAAGCGGCGAGAATTCACCTGACATAGATTTATGACTCCGTTCCCGTTATTGGCAACAAAGTTGCCTTATTATGACAGGACGCTCCGGGGTAGATGCAAACGATGATAATACTTAGCCGTTATAATGAGTAGTTGAATTTGCCTAAAAAAAGGCAAATCTAGTCAAGCATTCCAATCAGCATCGCCGGTAGCAGACGTTTTCGTTCGCCGCCCTGCAGGTTTGTCCGCATACTCGATCATGGCTTGCAGCGCCTTCTCTACACGGCGGTCGCGAGATTCAGGGTTTCTGGTGCCGAAGATGCCTAGCAAATGAAAGCGCCGGTGCGATGGAGGCATCTTCTCCCAGCCGACCTTTGCTTTGGGATTACGGGCGAATGCCATCTTGAGCACCGGTGGAAGTTCGATCTCGGCCTCCATGGTTGCCATGAGACGCTCCGCCATTTGCTCTGCGCGCCGCTTGCGGGTCTCGCCATGCTTGCCTTGGGCGATCCATACTGCAATGTAGGAGCGGGTGGAGTTGCTCAATGATTCGAAATATTTCCGCAGGTCTTTCGATTGCCGAAGCACAGACGTCAATTCCGATGGTGGTTCGATCTTGCGAACTGTCGTATCAGGTTGCATACGGAACCTGGCCTTGGCTCCTCGCGTGACTCTTGCCCCGGTTTGCATTTTCTTGTTGACGATCAGGAAATGAACCCCTTCCCGGGTTGGGAACAATGATGTTCGAAAAGCAAAACCATTAATCTCTCCGGTGACCTTGAGTTGTCCGCGCTTTCCCCAAATCTTAGAGACATCGAAGGGCACACGAGCGATGGTCCAGTTGAGGCTGCCGCCACCGTGCTCCAGAACGGCTTCGAAGGTCTTGCCGACAGGCTTCTTGGCAGGCATGGAAGATAGTCTATCGAAGGCCTGGAACGATCGCCATTGACCCGCGATTGGCCCCAGCGTAGTATCGTTTCAAAATCAAGGCTTCTCGAAATTAAAGGAGGGAATCCCACACATGAAACGAATTTCAGTCACCATTCTCTTTGCCACGATCGCGTTTGGCGTTATAGCAACAGCGCAGATGCCAGAGCCAAGAAAACCCGGCACAGAGGAAAAGAACCTCGCATACTTCGCCGGGGATTGGAAGATGGACGGCAACTTGAAGCCCGGACCGATGGGTCCTGGAGGGAAATTCAGCGGCACCGAGCACGATGAATTCATGCCGGGCGGCTTTTACCTTGTCGCTCACTCTGAAGGCTCCGGAGCGATGGGTAGCGAGATTGGATTGGCGATCATGGGTTACGATCCCGAGAAGAAGGTCTACACCTATGACGCTTACAACAACCGTGGCGAAGCCGAACACGCCACCGGCGCCTTCGACGGCACCACCTGGACCTGGAGCAGCGATCTGAGCATGGGCGGCCAGACCATCAAAACTCATTTCATTCTCACGGAGAATTCACCAACCTCCTACAGTTTCAAGTTCGAAGTTTCCCCTGATGGCAGCACCTGGATGAATGTGATGGACGGAGCGGCCACGAAGGCGAGCGGGACCGGGAGTAAGAAGAAGTAAGCGTATATCTCGATTTCATCACTGTTTTTGTTATTTTTCTGCCGGTTAAGGGTGGTGACTGTTATCGCATGGCATGTTTTAACCGGTAGACGGTATTTCCGTCTTCCTCTATCTCTTTGGACATGGGGGACCTTGGGAAGGCCGTCGGAAACCGTGTCAAAAGATTGCGGAAGAGTCGCGGGCTCTCCCAGGAGGGTTTTGGGTTTTCCTGCGGCATCAATCGCGGCCATATGGGCGAAATCGAGCGCGGCAAGAAAAATGTCACAATTGAAACCTTGGGAAAGCTGGCTCATAAAGGATTTAAAATGACTTTGTCGAGGTTTCTAAGCGGAATCGAGAAGGAGCCAATCAAACAAGACAAACAGAAGGGACAGCCAGGATGAGGTCCAGAGCATCCGGTTATAGTCCAGACAGGCTCTTTACCAAAATAAGATGGTATGCTTTCCAGGTTACGCTGACGCTGATTTTCATCCTGGCGCTGTTCCGCTGGCTACGATTCGAGTTTTTCGGCCGCTGACCTGTCAAGCCCGTTTTGCAGGCGGCTCAAAAGCAATGACAATTCCCTTTTCCGAACCAGAATTCGCTCTTGTCCCAGAATTCGCTCTCTCCATTTGTTCCTCTCATCGGGAAACAAAAGTTTATGGGGCGCTATGCCCACTGCACTGTAGCACGCCCAGATAGGCAACCCACGGGCCGACCGCCTCACGATACTGGTGAGCCATCACGCGGGATAGTTGATGCAGATGCGTGAGATCATGAGCCGCCCATGTCGCCAGGAGTTCCGATAGGGTCACCACGCCCAGTGCCGGGTGCTTCCCGCGGCGCGCCAGGTCGTCCCGACTTAAATTCAGATCCCGCAATGCGACCAGGTTCTCCCTTCGCAGACGGGTAAAATCGTCGAGGAGCTGATCCATTGATTTGCCTTGGCTTTCTATCATCTGGGCAAAGCGATCGAAAGGAGCAAATGCCCGCTGTTCACCATTCTCCAGTATGGTTCGCACTCGCGGCATCCAGTCGCTACGTTCGGCGGAGATCAGGTGACCCACGATGTCGAATGCACTCCATGTATCTTTTCCTTCTGTGCTGCGTACCCAGATATCGGGCAGGCCGCGCAACAACGCGTCCAGGGCCGCCGGAGTACGGATTAAAAGCGTGATGGTCTCAGTCAGGTTAAGTCCGGTTGGATCTGCCATGCCTACAATAGATGCAGGGCGGTCACCTTAGGCTCCATATTGAGTTGCGATTTACTTGACCACCGCATTGCTGTGACTCTTGAACCAGATGACTTTGTTGCCAAGGTTGGTAATGGGCTGGCCCTTGCCATCGTCTTCTACACAATGAAGGCCTCCCTTTTCGGTTACCGGCACGTAGCCTAATATCTTGCCACTCTTGCGGTCGAGCTTGACCACCCAGCCGGGAGACCCGGTTGGCTCGTTGAGCGGCTGCATTCCCGCCCATAACGTTCCATTTGCGCCCAGCTTGAACGAATATGTTCTGCCCAGGTTTTCGAACTCGCCCAGAAATTTTCCGTCGAGGTCGAATTTCTCAATACGCCCGTTCTCACGATCAGCAACATAGAGGATGCCGTTCTCGTCCACGACGATGGAGTGCGGCAGATGGAACTGCCCCGGGCCAGTGCCGGCACTTCCCCACTCGCGGACCTTTTTGCCATCGGCGGTGTACTCAAGGATGCGTGCGTTGGCGTATCCATCGCTGATGAAGATCCGGCCTTTCGGCGCAAACGCTATGTCGGTCGTTCCCCGGAAGGCGCTGCGCGCCGATTCCGGCTGTCCACCCACGTCGATCTGGAGCAGCTTTTCGCCTGTCGCGTTGAACTTGATGACCGTCGAGCTGGCAGCGTCAACCGTCCAGACATTACCTTGGGGATCGAGCCGGAGCGCGTGCGGAATCTTGAATAGTCCTTTGCCGAACGAGTGCAGGATACGACCGTCCTTATCAACAGCTATGACTGGGTCGGCTTTGTCACCGCGTTGAAGCAGCCATGTCACGCCCGTTTTCGGATCATGCGCCACCCACGAAACCATGCCTAGTTCTTGGCCCTCAGGTAGCTTGACCACCAGGTCGGTCTGTTCGAGCGGGAGTCTCGGCGCCGCCTCAATCACGGCGCGCAGTTTGTCGGCATCTTGAGCTTTCGCGTCAATCTCGGTTGGAACTAAGATCATCTGCCCCTGAGCAAAAAGTGGGAGGCAAATCAGCGTGATTAGCAGCTTCCGAAGAAACATGGGGTTTATGATATCGGAGTTTCGCCTTCCGGTACTTATTTCGCTCCGGAGGCAGCTTAGCCATGACCAACGTAAAACCAAACCTTCCACAGAGGCGCGGAGAAAATCAAAGCCAAATCCAGATAGATGCTCACTGCTCATCCCCAGGCAAGATACCTTTTTTGACCCTACGTAACTTGTTATCGCACTTGCGTGATTGCTAAGCTCAGGCAACTATGCTCCATAACAACCGTTTGAGGCAGATCCTGTCTCTAGCATTCTCATTTGCTGTTGTATCGTTTGCCGTTCCGTCTCTGCACGGACAAGATAGCCCGTCACTGGCTGATCTTGCCCGTCAGGCGCGCGACGCAAAAAACAAGGGGACTCATGCGGCTCCAGGTGCTGACTCTCCCGCATCTACAACCATGTCCACGGCGCCAGTCAACTCACAACCGACCACCAGCGAGGCTTCAGATAGGCGGAGCGACGAGACGAATCGGCTATCTAAGGCAGATATCCTGCCGAATGGCATGGACCTCCACTATCTCGATGACTATGAAGATGGTATCCGTCGACTGTTTGAAGAGGGCAAATTTGAGTCGGTTGACCAATTAGCCGACACAGCACGTTCGACGCGGGCGCGGCTTCCGGGCGGATATTGGGCTTTGCATACCATCTATATTCCACTCGTCCTACCTGCCAAGGGCACGGACGACGCGAGCGAGGCTGAATGGACTGCGCAAACTCGATCGGCTCAAACAGTGGGTAGCGCAGCGCCCAAAATCCGTCACCGCGCGCGTTGCTCTTGCTGGCGCATATCTTCAATATGGCTGGAAGGCACGAGGCAGCGGATTTGCGAACGGCGTGTCCGAAGATGGATGGCGGCTTTTTCACGAACGCGTGGATAGAGCGGCCCAGATGTTGATCGATGCGGCCGCACTGCCGACGAAATGTCCGGAGTGGTATCTCACCATGCAACTGGTAGCCAGGGCCCAGGACCGGGACCGCCACGAGCAGACTGCCATATTCGAGAAAGCGATCTCTTTTGAACCGGATTATCACTACTTCTATCGCACACAGGCTGAGTCTCTATTGCCCAAATGGGGCGGAGAGGAAGGCCAAATGGCAAGCTTTGCCGAGCAGATGGCGGATCACATTGGCGGCAAGAAAGGAGACACGATCTATTACCAGATCGCCACATTTCTGAATTGCGCCTGCGACGCTGACCGTAAGCTCAATGGCATGTCGTGGCCACGCATCAAGAGGGGCTATGCAGCGACGGAGGAGCTTTATGGCCAGTCAATACTCAATCTGAATGCAATCTGCTATATGGCTTCAATGTCGGGCGACCAGCTTTATGCGCAGAAGCTCTTTGTCGATATCGGAGAACGCTGGTACCCATTCATTTGGCATACCAGGAAGACTTTCGACGAAGCTCGCATATACGCCAATTTCTCTGCTGCAGAAGCCAAGGCCACAGAAGAGGGGTTGAAAGCTGCCAGCGAAAACCTGCGGACTCCCGAAGGTCGCGCTTTCGACGCCCAACTCCGCCAGACTTTTGCCGCAACCTACAACACAGTTGTAACCGGATGCCTGAAATCTTTTGGCGACGAATCCTCGATACCCTTCGATTTGGTTTTGCAGCTTGGGAAGAGCGGAGCGGTGGAAGATATTCATACGTCTGTAAATTCAGGACTCAGCACCTGCATCGGACTCAGGGTTCGAGGCGGCCATTTCCCTCCTCCGCCCAAACCATCTTATTGGGTCAAAATCAGCCCGAAGATCGAGAGATAACTGATAACGCAAGCCCTGAAAGGGCGGAATTATTGAGCCTACCTGCATGAGCGGTGGGGTCACAGCATCTTTTTCAGCAGTGCAATCTGGCCTCCGTGATAAACGGCGTGCTGAATCATGCCCTGGAACAGATGATAGAAGTTATAACTCCGGCCAGGCACGGTTACCTCAAGCCGGTCATCGCTCAAGGTCTTGAGCGCCTCTACAAGCTGCAGATGTGTCGAGAAAAATGAGTTCACGGTATGCTTCCATGCCTGCGCGCCGGTTTCGGTCACCGGAGGCCAGTCCTGTTCCTTGGGCATCGCCGGCCAAGGGGGAATAGGCTTTCCCTGCACCGCGCCCAGACAGAACTTCACCCAGGCGTCCACATGCACTACCAACTCCCAGATGGAATGAGCGTTGGGAATCGGACGGCCTTCCGCCTGCCTGGCGGTTACGTTGTCCAGGATCTTGCGCAAAGAATCTCCATACCATGCTTCTCCGTTGATGGCGGAAGCAAGGGCGTAAGCGATACGATTGCATTCAGTGTTCATAAGAGTCGGGAGTAAAAGTGCGAGTCAGGCGTGACCGTTTACTCGCAATCACATTAATTAGAAAAATCTAAATCTTTTTTGACCTTTGCG
>DASZFK010000053.1:0-8856 GCA_035939855.1 Candidatus Angelobacter sp. | reverse complement strand
ACCCCTTTTAGTCCAGTTAGTGGAATCAAGTTTCACGTATTAAAACGGCAAAACCGAGCATTATTAAAACGATTACTTGACCGGAATCCAGAGTTGCTGTACCGTTTCTGGCATTTTGCCGCGCGGGTTAGCCGCGGGAAGAAAGCTGGTCAAGTCATGAAACAGCGATTCGCTTCTTTGGGCCCCGTTATTCTCCTAACCTCGATGCTGGTAGCCGCAATTCCCGCACTGGCGCAGGTCAGTGTCCTGACTCGAAACTATGACAACCAACGCAGTGGGACGAACCTTTCCGAGACCATCTTGAACCAGTCGAATGTCAACGCCAACCAGTTCGGCAAACTCTTTCAACTCGAAGTTGATGATCAGGTCTTCGCCCAGACGCTTTACATGCACGGACTTTCGATCGCCGGCGGAACGCACAACGTGGTTTTTGTTGCCACTGCCAATAACATAATCTATGCCTTTGACGCTGATACCGCGGGAGCGCCCCTGTGGCAGAGGAACTTCAACAATGGCGGACGCCCTACGAGCCACACCGAGGTCGGAGGCAATTGCAATCCATACCTGGATTTCGGCGGCAACATCGGTATTGTTGGATCGCCTGTGATCGATGCATCGACGAACACCATGTATTTTGTTGCGCGCACCGTGGAGAACGGTTCGACTGTACAAAGGCTGCGGGCCATCAACGTGGCCAACGGCGCCGATCGTGCAACCAATGCGCAAGTAGTCATCCAGGCGAGCGGGTTTGATCCGACGATTCAAAACCAGCGGCCTTCGCTTGCGCTCTCTTCCGGCGTTCTTTATATCGGCTGGGCATCCTTTTGCGACACTGGAGCGTATCACGGTTGGTTGATGTCTTATGATGCCACCTCTTTCTCACAGCTCGGCGTGTTCAACACGACTGCCAGCGGAAGCGAGGGTGGAATCTGGATGAGCGGCATTGCGCCGGCTTTTGACTCCAACGGCAACCTCTATTTTTCGACGGGAAATGGAACCTTTGACGGCAGCAACAATTTCGGCGAGAGCTTGCTGAAACTGGCGCCCCGAACCCTGAGTCGTCTCGACTTTTTCACTCCGTCGAACTTCAACACCCTAAATGCCGGTGATACCGACTTCGGCTCAGGCGGGCCGCTCTTTCTTCCCGGGACCAATGTCATCGCAACTGGAGGAAAAGAAGGAAAGATCTTCGTGATCAACAGCAACAATCTGGGAGGCGTAGTAACCGGCGATACACAGATTCTGCAAAGCTTTCAAGCCGTTGATCCTACCGTGGTCCCCAACGCCACCTATCACATCCACAACGGCTCGGTCGCCTGGAATGGTCCTCAAGGAGTGACCTTGTTCATTTCCGGCGAGAACGACCACGTGCGCGCCTACCGCTTCAATCCTTCCACGCAGAAATTTACTACTCCGGCGTCCGTAGTCGGCACATTCCTGCCGCCCCGAGGAATGCCAGGCAGCATGTTATCGCTTTCCGCCAATGGTTCCCAATCTGGAACTGGTGTCTTGTGGTCCTACACACCACGGCTCGGGGATGCCAACCAGAAGGTCGTGCCCGGCGTTCTGACTGCATACAACGCCGAGACACTTGCGCAACTATGGGCTTCCGGCACTACTTCTGGCGACGATACCTTCAATTATTCCAAGGGTGCAACCCCGACCATCGCCAACGGCAAGGTATATCTGGCATCGTTTTCCAACATCATTACCGTTTATGGTTTGCGGACCTCGGCCACTTCTCAGAATCTTGCACTGAACAAGGCAGCCACCGGCAGTTCGTCGTGCAACTCAACTGAAACTCCCGATAAAGCGGTGAATGGCAGCTACTCCGGCGGCAACAGCGACAAGTGGTGTTCGCTGGTTACTCCCAGTTTTTTGCAGGTTGACCTGGGGACAAACGCAACTGTCAATCAGATCGTAGTCGAACATGCCGGCGCGGGCGGTGAGGGCGGCAGCCTGGACTCCAGCGGCAGGCCGAACTTCGATATCAATACCAGCGCCTACAATATTCAAATCAGCACCGATGGAATCAACTTCACCACGATCGTCAATGTCACCGGCAATCTTCAGAGCATCACCACCCATAATCTCACTCCGGTGACAGCACGCTTCGTTAAGCTCAACGTGACCACCCCGACCCGAACCACCGACACTGCATCGCGCATCTACGAACTCCAGGTGTATGGACCCTCAGGTCCCGCTAAGGTGCCGGTACCGGTGAATCTCTCATCAGCATTCAACTTGTCTTCCGGGATCGTGAATGACGGCACAACGTTCAGCGGAGGCGGCCTGGATGGCGGAGGCCGCTCTTACTCCGCGAACCTGCTGGGATCGACTCAGAGCTTCAACGGCACTCCATTCAACCTGGGGCCGGCGAATGCCCTTGATGTAGTTGAAGGTGCAACCATCACCTTGCCGGCAGGACAATTTTCGTCGCTGCAGATGCTGGCGGCTGCGGTGAACGGCAATCAGCTATCGCAAACGTTCACTGTGACCTACACCGACAACACCACGCAGTCCTTTACCCAAAGTTTGAGCGACTGGGCCCATCCCCAGAACTTTCCTGGAGAATCCACCGCGGTGACGATGGCCCATCGCGACCTCAGCACCGGAGCCACGGATACGCGCACAGTCAATGTGTTTGCCTACAGCTTTGGAACCAATAATGGCAAGACGGTCAAAAGCATCGCCTTGCCGAATAATAGGAATGTGGTTGTGCTGGCGATAACGCTGGTGCCGTAAGGAGCAGCCGTTAGTTCTCAGCCATTCGCTGTTAGCCATTCGCTGTTGGTACTCAGTACTTAGCCTTTGCTGTGTTGTGCTATAGGCATCGCAAGATCGTTCACATTGCCAGAAGCTAAGAGCTAGAGCTAATGGCCAATAACTGATTCCTGTGAAACTTATCCACCTAATCTTGCTGCCCGCTGCATTGCTCTGGCAAAGCCATGGCGCCGATCACGCCGTGGAGGGTGCTGTCTCTCTTCGTCCAACGGCGAAGGTCAGCATTCCTGCAGAGAAAAATCGGCCGGTGTACAAGCCGGCACGATGTGATGCGCGCGGCGAGGTTTATTTTCGCGGTTACCAGGCCGACGATCGCCGAGTCCCTGTGGTGCGTGCGGATAACAAAGGACAAACGGTGAAATACACGCTTGACGCTGATGCCAGCCTCGCCAGCGGAACTGCCTACGATTTTTCCGTCCTGCCCAATGGCAATCTCTATCAAGCGGTCCAGGTCGGAGAAGACGTATACGTGGTTGCCTTCGATCAGGATGGCCGAATCAAACGAAAAGCGCGACTGGAAAAGCGATTCTGGGTTGCCCGTGTTGCGGCACTCAGCGACACAACTTTTCTCGCCATTGGCACGGAGATCCAACTGGCGGCAGAAGCCAACTCGAAGCAGACACCTAAATTGTTCATGGCGGTCTTCGATGAGCAGGGTCATCTGGTTCGCCCTGTTGTTCTCAAAACGGATGCCCCGAATAATCCGGAAGAGAAGATGCCGATTCTGGCGGCGCTCTCCAGCGATGCCCAAGTTGGCATCGATGGCAGTCTTTACCTGTTGCTGCGCACCAATCCGCCAACGGTGCATGTGCTCGATTCGGGCGGAGTAGTCATGCGTTCCTTCAAGGTCCAACCTCCAGCCCCAAAAATGAACGCCATCTCATTTAGCCTGGCAAAGGACCGGATGGCCATCCTTTTTCGGGAACAATTTCGCGGGATGCAGCACAATGACGGTGGAATCATTACCGTGCTCGATGCTTCCACGGGAGCGGAAGTCACGCGTTACAGCGCCGGCGCCGATCTGGGCGCAACATTGGCTTGCTACCACGACAATGATTTTGTCTTCATCGGCGGGGACAAGGAAAATCTTGCACTTCAACACGCGGCAAAATAGCAGAACGAAGAAAAAGGGCGGTAACTCGGAAGTTGCCGCCCCTCCCGCATCGCCCTCCCCCAAGGTCGACGCTAGGAAATTATCGGTTTGAACCCTATCAGACTTTAGTCAAAAGAGAAGGCTATTTCAAGCCAATTTTGGGAAAAACAGTAACGGATCACATTCGGCAAAAGTAATCCGCTCTCTGTCTTCAGAAATTAAAAAAATACGCCCCTTGCGCCTAATGAACTTGTGCGAACGAGACTGCACTGCCCGGGGTTGCTGTGGTTTGTACCAGTTGCAGTTGTCCCGTAGTGCTGTTCACCGCGTAAACCGTGACATTGTTCGAACCGCTATTAGCTACGTAGATAAACTTTCCAGATGAGTCTGTTTCGATCTGAACCGCCACCTGCCCGCCCGGAAAAGGCGAGCCGCTGATCTGGGTGAGGGCCCCGGTGTTCTGGTCGATCGAATAAGCCGAGATGTCATTCGATACGGTGTTCGGCACATAGAGAAAACGGCCCGACGCATCGGTCGCTGCTGATCGTGGATCGGTGTGCGTAGGAAACGGCGAGCCCGGCACCGGGGTCAATGCTCCGGTATTCGGATCAACCGTGAACGCCGAAACCGTATTCGCAAAACGGTTGGGCACGAACGCAAATTTTCCTGAGAGCGCAACCGCGCGCGGACCGTTATCTGCAGCAAAGGGCGAACCCGGAATTTGAGTCAGCCCGCCGGTCGAGGGATCGATCCGAAACACAGAAACATTGTTGGAGTCGCGATTGGCCACATAAATAAAATTGCCCGACTCGCCCATCTCTACCCAATAGGGCGTCGTTCCGGTGGGATATGGAGATCCGGGGATGGAAGCCAGCGATCCATCATTGCCAATGGTGAATGCCGATACCGTGCTGGAATTGATATTGGAAACGTACAGGAATTTCGCTTGCGGATCCACGGCCACTGTAACAGGTCCAACCCCAGTGGGCGTAGGGCTTCCAATCATCGCCAGGTTGCCGGTATTTGTATCAACAGAAAAAACAGCTACGCTGTTGGAACCTTGACAGGAGGCGAACAGAAAAACCTTACTCGGATGCAGTTCCAGATAACGCGGGCCGGAACATGCGCCCGTAGGAGTTGTGCCAACCATGGACAATTGTCCGGAGGAGGAGTCCGTCTGGAAGGTAGAAATGCTGTCGAGATTGTTGTTGGCAACAAAGGTAAACTGTCCCGCCGCCACTGGGGCAACCGGTTTGGTGGTCGATGCTCCACAACCCAGCAAAACGGTGATAACAAGCAAAGAAGAGATTTGCAACCAGGGTTGCGACTTCATGAGGGAACCTCCTGAATGGCCAGAGGCATTAGGAACGCAGGCCTGCGATCTGCTCGCGAGCGGCCTAATTATAACCCCAATGAAGTTTATGCCTATCGGTTGTTGATCTTAAGTTGGGTCCAGAGAAACGGCAACGGCAAGGCGTGCAGGTTGGGGCTAAAAGGTACCGTCTCAGTGCCCGTGTAAAGGACAACGCCTCGAATCCATTTTTTGCCCACCGCTTTAGCGAGTGCATCAAGCCCGCGAACATCTTTAGCCCCCAATGTACTGCTGGCTTTGACTTCCACGCCCACAACCCGTCCGGCAAGATCTTCAAGGACGATATCGACCTCTTGTCCAGAAGTGGTTCGCCAAAAGAAAAAGTTGGGCTGTGTTTTATTCCACGCACCCTGCTTTCGCAATTCCATCAAGACGAAGTTTTCCAGCGCCCCACCTGCCAATGCGGGATCTGATTTCAAGCGATCGAGAGTTAGCCCCAGGAGGTGCGAAAGAAGCCCAGTATCGTTCAAATAAACCTTTGGAGTGTGGATTACACGCTGGCCCAGATTGGTTGACCATGGCTGTAACAATTGCACGAGGAAGGTCATCTCCAGCAAAGCAAAGTACCGCTTTAATGTGGATTGGTTTAAGCCTAGAGTCCTCGATAAATCGGCAAAATTGAGTAAGTTGCCGACCCGGGTAGCAGCAATCGCAAGCAACCGGGGAACGGCAGTCAGGTCAGCAATCGCAGACAGTTCTTGAACATCGCGCTGAAGA
Source organism: Candidatus Angelobacter sp. (assembly GCA_035939855.1). GTDB lineage: Bacteria > Acidobacteriota > Terriglobia > Terriglobales > Acidobacteriaceae > Angelobacter. Next base: position 2,890 of record DASZFK010000053.1, on the reverse strand, counting down.
ATCGTCATTAGGTAAGATTGGAACCAGGCTTGGCGACGCTCTTCTTGCCGTTCAATCACTACAGGGTATCCACCCACCAATGCCTTCTCAAAGATCTCTTCTCGCTGGAGCTTGTGCTCCCGGATAGATGGCCAGCTAACCTGCTCGGTAAACAACGTATCAATGAAGTCTTCTCGCTGATGAGCCATCTCACCTTGGGAGAACGGCCACAGCGTGAGGACCTCCATCCTCCCGGCCAAGGATTCTGAGAGCTTGGGCAACAGCAGAACATTGGCTGAACCAGTAAGCAGGAATCGCCCTGGTTCCCGTTTACGGTCCACCGCCATTTTGATCGCCGGAAAAAGCTCGGGAACATGCTGTATCTCATCGAGTGTGGTATTGCTACCCAGAGCTTCGATAAATCCATTGGGGTCTCTTTTCGCGGCGGCCAAGACCCCAGGGTCATCGAAGGTCAGATATTGACGATCCTTTTGAACAGCTTCTTGAGACCTTACCAATGTGCTTTTTCCAGTTTGGCGCGCTCCGTTGATCAGGACGACAGGAATGTCGGCAAGGGCCTGTGCAAGGCAGCCGGTGATATGCCGGGGGATCATCAATCTGTATTGTCAGCCATTTTATGGTTGATAATCAACCATAAAGTGAATGATAATCAACCATCTTGCTTTGGCCACCTTGGCCTAAAAGGTGGCCAAAAACCTGCCAAAAGGCTGCTTTTTTATAAAAGGAGATTTCCTCAGTTCTTCCCTTGCTCTGCCTTCAGGCGTTTACGCTCGTTGCGGGCCCACTGGTAAATGGCATCGATGTCGCTGTCGCTAAGCTTGGCATCGCGGTGCATCAGGACGTATTGGGGAAGAGGCATCTCTTTGTTGTGCACCTGGGTGGCAATGCCGGAAAGGATTTGGATGCGGTCGTCGAGGTTGTATTCGCTCCAGTGCGACATGTTGAAATGGTGGCGGCCGTCGCGAACGTCTTTCTCGACCAGCCACGATACGGGAGCAACGTAGCTGTACCAGGGCCAAGTCGTCTCCTCTGAATGGCAGTTTTGGCACGATCGCTGCATGATGCTCAACACCGGGGTCTCGATCTGTGCCCCGGAAAAGAGCTGCCGGTTGGAAGGTTTCGGGGCCGCCTTAAGGTTCCCGAATGGATGAACAGCAAACGATGCCACGGCTATCAGCAAAATCGAGACCAGGAGAATCGCTTTGAAATGTTTTCTCAATTATTTTCCTCAAAGAGTGAATGGTTTCAATATACCGGAAGCGGAATCCGGCAGAAGATCGACATTCGCTACGGCTTGGATAGTTGCTTGAGATAAGCAATCACATCGTTGCGCTCGCTCGCATCGCTGAGACGAAAATCCATGTCCACATCTGGAATGAACTTATCGGGATCGGTCAACCACTGGTCAAGGGAACTGGCATCCCATATCACATTTGCTGACTTGAGCGCTTCAGAGTATTTAAAGCCGGCGATGCTGCCCGATTTTCTTCCAAAGACGCTTCTCAGCCGGGGGCCTTCTTTCTCGCGGTCAAGAGCATGGCATCCTGCGCAACGCTTTCCAAAAATCTCCCGCCCATGATTCGGATCCCCGGAATCATTTTGGCCGGCAGAGACCTTGGTGGACGATAGCCAAGTCAAAGAGCCAATGACGGCCAAGGCGAGTACTACCAGCCAACGAGCGAGGCGTTGTGCGAGGGTTTGACGAGAGACTAAGTTTTCTGTTTTAGGCCGATTCAATTCCTGGTTACTCATACGTAAGATCGTTTATTCCCAATTTGCCGCTCCAGGACTCGCCTAAAACACTCAAAAGAATTCCCATGGTGGCTGCCGTGCAAGCTAAACTGAGGAGACTCAAGCTTCGTTAAGATTTCGATTGTCATACAAAGAACCGTGCCAGCTTGGATTTATTCCCAGGAACTCGCAATCTCGTGTTCGTTTTCGGACACCTTTTTGCAGGAATGGACAGTCAAGGCTGGGTATCTTGCTAACCAAGGATGCTTTTTGCTGTCAAATCAATAAGTTAACCTTGCTAGCCATTTGGCACGGCGTGTGCGAATATCACCACTATCATGGATATAGCGCGTCCCGAATCCGTTAAGAGAAGTAAGCGTCGCAAGCAGATGATATTTGGCGCTTTGGCAGTTATCCTCATCGCCGGAATCACGATGGGTGTATACCGGCTCAAACCGGCCCTGCCCCCTGTGGATTCCGCCAATGTGTGGCCCGACACGGTAAAACGCGGGTCTCTGGTGATCCAGCGGCGTGGTTTGGGTACGCTGGTTCCGCTTGATATTCGCTGGCTTCCTGCGGAGACTGACGCTACGGTAGAGCGCATCGTAATCTGGCCGGGAACTAAGGTGAAAGCCGACAGCGTGATCCTGGAGCTTTCCAATTCCCAAGTGCAGCAGGAATTCCAGGATGCCGAGTTGCAATTGAGATCTGCAGAAGCCGACCTGAAAAATACCAGGGTCAAGGTCGAGGGAGATCTGCTCTCTTTGAAGGCCGAAGCAGCGACGGTAAAAGCATCCTATGACGACGCTAAGACGCAAGCAGATGCCAACCGCGAGTTGGTAAAGATCGGGGTGCTTTCAAATCAGGCATTGGAAAGCTCAATCGGCAAAGAGCGTGAGATGGCCACCCGCAACAAGATCGAGCAGGATAGGATTGAGATGAATACCAGGGCCATTGAGACTCAATTGGCCGTGCAGCAGGCCAAAGTCGACCAGATGCACGCACTTGTCGATCTTAAGCGAAGGCATCTCGATGGTCTGAAATTGCGAGCCGGCATTGATGGCGTGCTTCAGGAACTACCAGTGAAGGTAGGTCAGCGATTGGTCGCCGGCACCACGCTCGCCAAGGTCGCCGAGCCTACACATCTCAAGGCCGAACT
>DASZFK010000052.1:0-4695 GCA_035939855.1 Candidatus Angelobacter sp. | reverse complement strand
GGTGATTGCGCACCACCGCCCGATTAAGATCGCAAATCGAAGACAGAGCTTACTGCATGACAGTGATATGCGATTGCTTCGATCTTCAGTTGACTTGGTTCCGTGATGCCAAGTTCGTCCAGCAATTGGTCCGGCGTCTTTATGAAGGAATTACTCATCGTCTTCCCTTAGTCGCATTTCGTCCAGAACGCCAAGCAATGCTAGTTTGCGAAGATGATTTTCTATGTCTTGATCGGTCAGCTCGGAGAAGCCGCGATTTTGAAACGTGAACGCTGCCCTTAATTGTGCACTACGCAGCAGCTGCGAAGCCTTATGAGGAAGACCACGCCAGCCGCCACTTACGAACGGCTTCGCTGATTTCCTTTTGCTTGTCAGCGAACTCGTTTGTCTTCATGCCGGGCGATGGAGTCTTGCCGGTTCCGATTTCTGCATTAGATTTACCCTGAGGCTGCAAGCCACTGGCTAACTGGGACGCCATGTCGCTTACCGGGCCGATATCCGGAGTCTCGCCTGACAGAATTCGCCGCAGCAGAATCTGAGTCAGTTTTATGAACTCTGCGAGCATTTCGTCCTGAGAAGACCGATTGAACCGATTCGCTGTGTCGAGCAGACTGCGCATCGCAACAGGCAGTTACTGACCAAATATTCGCCTCGGGAGACAAAGAGGCAATGCTGGCAAGGCTTCAGGAACTTAAGAAAATCTGGCCCAGAAGAACGCATCTCAAAGGGATTGCAAGTCTGAAAGCGGCGTGGGACAGTCTGGCGAAGAAGGGCCTAGCCAGTGGCAATGCTCGTCGTCCTCGGTGGCCATTACCCTTCCTCCTTGCCCGAGCCGATTCACTCCCGGACGATCGAGGGCAACTTTCTCATGGCTAAGTCTTCTTCTTCCGCTCAGCGGCCTTTTTGCTGCGAGCCTTCGCAGCAGCTTTTGACGCCCTCAGCGCACTCTCTTTGCGTTGCTTTGCAGTCAACTTCTTGGCGCGGGCCAGGCCACCCTGCCTGGCGAACTCTGACCGCAGTTTCTTGATGAGTTCCTCGTCCATGGTTGCAAATAATACGCCCTGCAAGCACGGTGGGCAATTAATTTACGAAATACCACTTGACACCGTGCAAGCACGGTGATAGCGTGCGGGTGGTTGCACGACTTTCCTGTTCTACAAACTGATGCGCTGACGGCCCATGGCGCCTTCAATTACGGACGGTCTTGGACCAATGCGTTGAGCTGAGCAAGACGCTCGCTTCCCGCAAGCGGTGCGCATGATTCGGGGAGATCAGTACCACAAAAAGCAGTGACGCATCTCCCATCTGAGGTTAGGAGGTGGCGGCAAGGACGAAACCTACAAACGTTATGAGTTGGATCGTTCTAGGACTGCTAAGGGGATCTGCCCGCGATACCGTCGCCCTAGCGTTTCTTCTTCTGGGCCTTCCGTCATCAGCGACGTGAACTGGACGTCTTGCGCTTCCAAAAGCTCGACTCAGAGGAGCCGAGCGATGAAAACGTGGGCCCATCGGTACTAGTGCCCTGTTGCTCAGAGGATGACTCGGCCATCCCCTCAGGCTGTTGCTGATCATCGGTGAGTAAGGGAATTACGAGTTGAAGAGCCTCGATTTCGCTTTGTATGCGGGCGCGATCTGTTTCTTTCTGTCGCAGAACGTCGCGAGCATCTTTCATTTGATACCTCTCAGAAATCAGTTTTGGGTTCGGCCTAAGGAGGGAATTCGATTCACTCAAGCAAAGGGCAGAGCCTGACACGCGTCAAATCTTGGCCGCGTGAGTCTCTCTGCGTACGTTTGGAGCACTTCCCCAAGAGGGAGAAGCATTTGCTGTGCCAAAGCCAAAGTGGATTCCGCTCAACTGTTCCTTGAGGGTTCTCGTGTAATTTTTTTCTAGCAATGGGTACTAAAGGAAGGGGAGCACAATGATACGGCCATCCGTTCGCGTTTCGGGTGTCCAAGAATTAGAACGAGTCGTGTTCAGATCGAGGGTACGGCTCGACAAGTCGCGCTCATGCAGCCTCGGAAGTATCGTTGCACTCGGGGGCGGTAATATGCTGACCAGTTGCCGACCCATTAGAGAATCCTCACCGTTCCCATGACGCGTGCCCACTCAACCCACGGTGCCGTTTCGCGAGAAACCTGACGGAGGCGGGAAGGGCGGCTGCGCCCCAGATCGAAAACAAAAGCAAGTTTACGGTATGCACATCAATCCGTAGGGCATCCACAGAAAACCGCACTAGGAACGCCCCGGTTATACCAAGCAACATGTCGGCTACACGACCGAACCCTTTGCCGCCAACGATCTCGCCTGCAGTCCAACCGCATAGAGCCATTAAGAGCGGCCAAATGAAATGGAGCATATCTCCCCCGCCGAGGTATGTGCCTAGTCGGTGCCCTGAAGCGTATACGCGAAAGGTTAAACAGGAGGGCAGAAAAAACCTGTGCAAAATTGAACAGTCTGAGGAATAGAGGATAATCCGTTGCTACAATCGGCTCGGCCTGATTTCCCGAACCAAAAAAGGATCGTAGCGGCTCAGGAATTACGCTGGGCGAAGTGGAGAGCGGCACAGCGGAAAAAGGCTGCTTAGTGGCCGACGATTGCTCAATCGATCATCCGATTGAAGCATCGGCAATAAAATCCCGTCGGGAAGGCCCCGGCAATCAGTCATCTTTCTTCGGGGAGATTGGTAACGTCTATCAGCTTCATCGGTATCGGCTATGCATCTTAAAAAACCGAACTGCAAGAATGACAATTGCGATGAGGCATAGGACCTCAATTACATTCGCTAGGCTCATGTCTTCCTCCCTTAGGCTTAGCTCTTCTATCTCCGAAGGCCCGGTCACCTCGGCCTACTCCGCGCCTGTACGCGAAGGGTATTTCTTGCTTGGGTCACCTCCGCATAATTAACCCTCGTCCTGCAGTTCGTGCAGATGTCATTCAAAAAAGGTGCGGCGCAGTGGTGGGGTTGGGGGGTTGGGTCCAAGATGGGTACTGGCTCACGGCTGCGCCACATCGAGAGACGAGGCGACCCAATGAGTCGCGCTCGTTCCCGTTTCGTTAGGCACACAAGTTATGATGGTTTCGCTTTCACGTCTGGTCAATATTGCTCAGAGCTGGGAACCATTCTGACTGGCAACATTTTTGAGAGGATCGAATCTCTGCCTTGCAGGGTGCCAGCAGCAACGGTCGCGGCTACTCCGTCACGGGAAGCAAACGCCCCTCGAGCGATGTCCGCTTCTGCCCGAAGAAGGATCGCAGCGGCTCAGAAGGCACGCTGGGCAAAGTGGAGGGTGGGACAACGGCACAGAGCGGCGTGACGATTGCTCAATTGCTAACGGGGTTGGGCGGATCAGCCAATAGGAACATCGGCGGTAAAACCCAGTCCAGTGGGCCGATGCGATGATCCAGCCCCGGATCACCTAAGGACCTTCTGCAAATCCTCCGCCATCAGGTTCGCGTATCGCCGGGCCATCTCCAGCGCGGGATGGCTTACATTTTGGAGGCTTGTCGGAATGCCGCAGAATTAGCGTTTGCCGGATAATGCAAAGATGATCCCCGAAGAGATCGAACCGCGTGTCTCAGCTGCTATCAGGCTTCTGCAAAACGAAATTGACGAAACGCTTTTGTGCCCTCGCGCCACATTCGCGTTAGATCGGGCTCTGCTGATGGTGACCTCAAAGGCTCTCAGAGTTTACGGCGAAGGATGGCCAGGAAACGCACGCGCAACTTGGCAATCCTGCCTCGCTTGCCGTAGAGGCACGGCAGCTCAACTTCCGGTTTGCCGACAATCCGGGAGTTATCGCGTGACGCTAGAATCTATTGCGAATGGGCCGCTCCTGCGGCTCCATCTGAGTCCCGCCTTCCCATGGGACTATAATGACGCGCAAACTCATGGGGCTCACATCGGGGACTAAACTCGGTCCGTACGAAATTGTCTCGCCGCTCGGTGCAGGCGGCATGGGTGAAGTATACCGTGCCCGCGACATGCGGCTGGAGCGGGATGTAGCCATTAAGGTTTTGCCCGCCAATTTGTCCTCTGATCTCTCCTTACGGCAGCGGCTGGAGCGCGAAGCCAAAGCGGTCTCAAGACTCTCTCATCCCAACATCTGCACCCTGCATGACATCGGTCATCAGGACGGGGTGGACTTTCTGGTCATGGAACTGGTCGAGGGCGAAACCCTGGAGCATAAGCTGATCAAAGGCCCTCTGTCCCCGGAGCAGGCGGTCCGCGTTGCGGTGCAGATTGCCGATGCGCTGGCCAAGGCCCACAAGATGGGCATCACACATCGTGATCTCAAGCCGTCCAACGTCATGCTGACCAAGACCGGGGCCAAGCTAATGGATTTTGGTTTGGCGAAGGAGTCGGGCCCGGCTCCGCTGGACGCAACCCTTATGGCGATGACGGCAGACCAGGCGAAGCTGACAGTGGAAGGCACCATCATTGGAACATTTCAGTACATGGCACCCGAGCAATTGGAAGGCAAAGAGGCGGATTCGCGCACAGATATTTTTGCTCTGGGGGAAGTGATCTACGAGATGGCCACGGGAAAACCGGCGTTCAGCGGAGGAAGCCGCGCGAGTTTGATTGCCGCGATTCTTACAGTAGAGCCTCCATCGATCGTCCAACTCCAGCCGCTTGCCCCACCTGCACTCGAAAGAGTTGTGAAGAAGTGCCTGGCGAAAGATCCCGACGAACG